>CAMCBW010000023.1 GCA_945873105.1 Tangfeifania diversioriginum | reverse complement strand
GTGCCTTTGCTGTCGTGCGACCAATAACTGTGCAAATGGAGCACACCTCGGTAAATATTCAGTCCTGTAACTGGCGGCACATTCCTCTTTGTCCGGTGAAAGGCTTCCAACTGCTTTTGGTAGATCGGATAGGTAACAAAGTGACGCCACAAAGGTTTTGCAAAAAGCAGCAAAAAAGCCACCAAAAGTACGGCCAGAAAACCTAAAAGAGCATATTTTAATGCCTTTAATAATCGCCTTACTTTATTCATTTTGATACTTTGGTAGTTGTTTAATTTTGGATTTTCGATTTTGGATTTCGCTTTTGGCTTGATGGAAGGTGTAGAAATATTAAACACGTTAAACAAATTCAATTCTACAAAATTAATTGTCAAATTACCACATCATCGAATTGTCTAATCATCACATTGTCAAATTGCCGAATTGTCTAATTGTCACATTTTCCAATTTTCCAATTTCCACATAATCCATCTATTTCCCCACGATCTCCGTCAATTGCCGGATCAGGTACATGGAATAATCACCCATGGTGGGACCGAACCAACCCATCAATTTGGATTCATATTCATCCATGTAGAAATAGCCGGAGGGAACGATATAACCCACATAACTTCCGTTGAAACTGGAGACAACGGCATCGAAACCCTTGGCAGCCAGTCTGTGCTTTATCTCCAGCGCCAATTCGCCGCTGAAATCCGAAGGGGTAGAAATCCATATCATCTTACCTATCCTGACTGCCTGAAAATAGACATTCTGCGGTTCCGGCATCAGTTTGTTACTTAGCCAGGATGCCATGTTAATTTTAGTAGTGAGCCTAAGATGAAATTCCGGCATGGCCAACCTAAGCGTAACTGCGGAGAAAGTGGCAGTATCCTGGTAAGTTACTGAATCCAATCTGGTTAGCAGTCTAATTCCCAAAGAATCACCAATGTACTTTGAGCGTCCGAATGAATCACCTTTTCCTGACGGACTCTGGCTACCTACGGATCCTGCCGCAAAGAGGGCAACATCCATGGAGTCAACCTCCATTTTTCGTTCCCAGTACCCTGGATAGTCGGCGCTGAACTCCATATTCTTGTCACCAAGCGTGGTGGAATGGGCAGAAAAAGTCCCGATAACAGCCCTTCTTTTACCGATCTGACTGACAATGATATAGGAAAAATCCGGATTTTTGGTTCCCAACTCTCCAATGAAGCGATTCCTTGTTAATCCAGCTGCATCGAAACTTCCGGTGGAGATTCGAGCCAATGACAAATCACCAATGGCAAGCTCCACCGACTTAACAAGGCAATTGACCAGCCATTGCTGGATCGAAGGATTGGCCTCTCCTCCAAATGCCTCCCCTATAAA
Organism: Tangfeifania diversioriginum; assembly: GCA_945873105.1. Taxonomy (GTDB): domain Bacteria; phylum Bacteroidota; class Bacteroidia; order Bacteroidales; family Prolixibacteraceae; genus CAINVV01. The sequence continues at coordinate 86,755 of CAMCBW010000023.1, read as the reverse complement.
ACCGGGGCCCCATGCCCCTACACTTGAATGGGTGTGGGTAGCTGAAAAGAGCAACTGATCCCTGGAAATTCCCTTTGCCGAAAGTATTGCAACCACTGAATCCGTTACATTCGGGGGCATTATCAACAGATCTGCCCCAACAAAAACCACCATCTTCTCTCCGACCTTCAGGGCCACAGATTTGACAAAGACAGAGTCATGAACACCCGTGGCCGGTTTTCCCTTGCGGGCACCAAAACCGGCCAGTGGAACAACCTTAAATCTGCCGTTGGCCACATCATCCGCCGGGTAGTTGATTCCTGGCGTAATTCCAATTCTGGAGAATCCTGCATACATCGAATCCGTTGCTGAAAATTCAGAATTTTTGAGGCTGTCTACGCGGGCCATGGTTGTTTTGAAATAGGCCGATTCCAAAAATGGTCCGACCGCGACGGGTCCAGTTGACAGGAAAAAAACAACAACTACCAACCCGGCAAAAGCGAAGAAAATATAAAGTACTCTTTTCATTTTCACATTTTCACATTTCCCAATTTCCACATTATTGTTTAAGCAGTACCTTCTTGTCTGAAGCCACAAACATTCGGGTACATTGCGTAAAATCACCACCAAATGGGGCCTTGTACCTGAGCTCTACGTAGAAAGCCTTGTATCCTGAAGACGGGTAGTCTACAACGACTTGAACAACAGGTTTCTTCCCTGCATTCAAACCAACAGAGCTCCATTTTTTATCGCGGAACTCCTGGTTCGGGGAGATCGTACTATAAATTGAAGCGTCTAGCAAAAGATCAGCAGTCGTATTTACAGTCATTGTAATTTTTCCTTCTGATTCAGCGATGGAGTAATCACAAATGGGATATTTTCCTTTGGAGACCGTTGTTCCAAAAAAGGCACTCAAGGTGGCAAAGGCCTTTTTTTTGTCACCCAAATCGTGTCCGGCATTTGCAGTATAACATATATGATTGTTTCCTGGTATGTCATCAATGTAGTGTTTTACTGCATCTACAGGCCAATATGGGTCGTTGGTACCCATGAAGAGCATTTTTGGCATGGTAAGCGTCTTGCGGTAGGAATAGGGGTCGATCATTTGGACAAGATCATTACTTTTCCCGCCATCACCAAACTGCTGAGCCAGTCCAAGTTTTACATAATCTTGAATCTCAATGCTGTAATCACCCCATACCACTTTGTGGTAAGGAATATTAATGGGCATATTCAGCATATCTATGACCATGGGGCCTATTGCCACTACCCTTTTGTCGTTGGCACCGGTAAGCCAAGTGGTCCAACCTCGTTTGGATGCACCAGAAACTACAAATCCCTTGACACTTTTGGAAAGTTCCTTTTTGGAAAATTCCTGAACAATGTCCATGGCCCGCACGGCACTTTTGGTCATTGGGAAAAGCAGCGGCCAGTTAAAGTCGTGGTCCTTTTGGTAGTTGTGCAAGGTATAGGAGATCAAAGCATCTTCAACCAAATCGTCATACAAAGGTTGATTGGGAACTTGCCAGAGCAGGGCTACAACCGATTTGTTAAGTTTGGCCATTCTGGCAAACTCCTGGGGCAAATCGTCTGTAATCTTGTGACCATTGGGTAGCCCATTCTTGTTACTTCCACCAGTAATGAAAAGCATGGCATCGGCGAATTGCAACTCATCGGGCACCATGATCATCAATTCATGCTTCCATTGAATGGTTTGCCAGGTTTGGGAAGTATATAGAACCTTTAAAAAGGTTACTCCATCCCCTTTGATCCGCTCCGTTACCTCCCATTTAAAGGAGCTATCTCCATTGTTCAGATAGCTGCGCAGGGCAGTTTCAGGGGTTACCGTCTTTTTGGCAATGGAAATTTCAGGATGGAAAAAAACAAAAGTGAATAAGACAGACAGTAATAAAATCTTCATGTAACAGTAGTTTTAACCCGAATTCCGGGAATAGTTGAGTAGTGTTGATCAATAAAAAGACCACAAAGCAAATTGAATTGGATCAACCATGCTTTGTGGTCATTTTCTCACATCATTGGCAAAAGTCTATTGAAGTAGCCACATTTTTGAAAATTCAGTATCTCCCTTGTCCAGTTTGGCCACAGCCGCCTGATAGTTGATGGCATTGTTGGCCATTTCTGTCTCAGGATATCTAAAACGCAAAGGAAACTGATACCCTCCGGTTCCTCCTGTGGTTAGGTAAGCATTTTTTTCAATGAAAGGTACCCTTGTCCTTCTGTAATCGGCGTAAGATTCGGCACTCATCATGAAAAGTCCAAGCCATTTCTGCAGGCCAATTTTGGCAAGCTTCTGGGCGTTGGTACCCGTTGCCGGGAATTTAGCCTTGGCATTGTTAAAATAGGTGGAAGGCAATGGCTCACCCCATCTCTTCAAGGACATTTCAACCCCCTTTTTGTACATGTCTTCAGCATTACCGGTGATGTAGCCTTTCACTGCAGCTTCAGCCAACAGAAAATAAACTTCATCGGCTTGCAATACACATGCCTTCAATAGTGGATTGGCATTTTCATTCAGGAGTTTTGAAAAAATAGAAATCTTGTAGTTCCATTTAGTATCAGGAAAAACATAACTACCATTTGCAGCTAAAACATCAATAAAGCTTCCTGCAGGATAACCGGCATGGTAGGTCAGTGAATCCTGAATTAACTTGTAAACATTGTTAATCTGTGCGTTACTTTTGTCCATGTACTCCCAGGTAACATCATAATTGTACCCTTTTTGTGAAATGACCTCTTTTTTCCCGTTGTCTGCTTTTACATTCGTCCAGGGTTTTTCGATGGGGGCAACCCAAACTTTCAGTCTTTCATCATTGAGAGCTTTCAAAGAGTCAACCAAAGTCTTGGATGGACGATTAAGCAGAAAATTATCTGTATAACCCATGTACAAAGCACCCATAGGCCAGGAATAAGTTCTGTCGCCACCCTGATAATTAATGGAAGCATTGTCAGGCGTATCTGTCATCAGTGGCAAAGCAGCTACAGCAGCAATATCAGCTGGCGCAGTACTTATTTTGGAAGATACCCTCATAAGCAACCTCAATCTGAGCGAATTGGCCAACTTGATCCATTTGGTTTTATCCCCGGCATAGTAAAGGTCATATGATTTGTCGATGGGATCCACCCCTTCTGCCAGCAACTGGGCAGCATTTTTAAGATCTTGAATCAATGCCGGATAGATACTTTTCTGCTCATCGAATTTTGGGAACAGAATACCATCTTGTCCATGCAAACCCTCAGTGTAATAAACGTCACCGTAGATATCGGTGGCAACTGACCATAGCAAAGATTTAAAAATTGTGAAGATACCTTCATAATTCTTCAATTTCTTTTCATGTACGATGTCAATTGCAGCCTGGACCAACTTGATTTGTGCAGTTAAAGCATACAATTCACCCTTGGGTTTTTCAAATCCCTGGTAGATGTTGTCGCCGGCACTTCGGTTCCCCTGCATGTATTGCATGGTAGCAGCAAGTGAAGTAGTGCTTACACCGCTAAGGCCGTAATAAGTGTAGGAAGATTTCTGAATTACTGAAGACAACAACAGATTGGGTTCAGCAGATTCCAGAACATCTCGTTTTCGCAAAATTTCATCTTCCCTCAACATTTGCTTGGAGCAAGAGGAGAAAAGGAAAAGGATTAGAAGTGAAAATATTATCTGATTTTTCATAATTACGATAGTTTAAGGATTAAAAATCGAATGATAATTTGAATCCATATGATCCGATTGAAGGCATAGCTTTACCAACAATACCCTGGTTTGAACCAATGCCTGAGAAAGCAGATTCTGGATCACAGTTGGCATCGTCTTTGTTCCATTGATAGATGTTTCGTCCGACGAAACCTATCACAACATTATCAATATTCCACTTTTTGGTAATGCGATTAGGAATGGTATAATCCAATGTTACCTCCTTCAATTTAAAATTGGTCGCATCCCTAAGCAAAGATTGCGGAAATGCCCAAAATTCCTGGCCTAACAACAATCCTGGCAACCCCCAGAAAGTAGCAAGCGGGTCTGCGCCGTTTACAATATAATCAGCATCGTTGTTGGGATTACCTCCCGGTTTCAGCCAAACCCCCTTCATGTAAGTGGCATCATCAGTCTTGACATTGGTTCCATACATGGAATAAGTCTGAACAAGATCAGCCATGATTTTGTATTTCATGGATGCAGCGCTCGGCCATGGATAACCACCTGATGCAGCATCACGTCCTCCTGATTCATAATCATTGGGTCCGTTCACTTTATCGCCTATGGTACGCAATGAGTGCCCGTTGGTCACTGCCCTGCGTTCGATATCTGAAACGTATTGTCCTCCAACACGGAAGCTTCCTACCATTCCTAACCTGAAATTTTTCCATTTGACAGAAGTATTCGCTCCCAAAATAAATTTAGGGTTATAATTCCCAATAGACTGTCTGTCAACTTCATTGGATGAATATTTCCAGTCAGTACCGCTATCGGAAATAATCAGCATTCCTGCATATTTGCTTGTTGCAGGCATTCTTTGAAAAGTCCTGGATGCCCACATGGTGCCGATCTTTTCCCCTTCGGCCAGTCTGATACTAAGATTAGGCCCGTTGCCATAGAAGGTGTATCCGTTGGGAACATACTCTTTCGAAAGTTGGGTAATGGTAGACTCGACCTGGCTGAAATTCACGCCCAAATCCCAGTTCCAATCTTTTGATCGGACAGGATTAAAATTGAGTGAAAATTCATAGCCTTGTGCCTCAACAGTACCAACATTGGTCAACATACCTCCATATCCGACACCAGGAGAAGTTGGAATGCTTCCTTGCTGATTGTCGTGGATCTTTTTGTAAATAGTGAATTCAGCAGATATGCGACGATCCAAAAGCGCAATATCGAATCCGCCTTCATAGGAGGTGGTTACTTCAGCCTTGATTTCAGGATCCACCAAGTTGCCACCAATGTTGACAATCTTCGTTGTACCGTAATCCAATGGACTGAAACTAAAAGTATTGTTGCTTCGTGGCTTACCAATTCCGTGTCCAACCTGGGCAATACCAGCCCTTATTTTCAATAGATTGATGGATTCGGGCAATTTGAATGTCTTGGAAGCTAACCAGCTTAAAGAAGCTGATGGATAGAAGTGGTGATTCTTATCTTCTTCCAGAATACCACTCCAGTCGTATCTTCCTGATAGATCGAGGTAAATCTGGTCAGCAAAACCGAGCTGACCTGTCGCGTAGCCACTCTGCGATTTGCCGATACCCCAGCTGTTGTTGGATGTCATTGTGCCGGCCACTGCATTGCTCAATGAATAATCATTTGCTCTTACCAATTTTTCAGCATTGGCTGAATAGTTGTAGGAATTGCTGAATGAATAGTTGTAACCCAATGAGGCATTTGTTGAGAATTTCCCGAAATTCTTGTTCCAGAACAACATTAAATCGTTCTGAACAATTAATCCATTTCCTGCCTGAACTGAATATTTGCCATCTCTCTTGTCTGTTGCGGCAAAATCTTTTGCTCGTTTGTATTCATAATTGTCGCCATTGTAATCAATACCTGAACGAGCCATGAATCTCAAAGCCTTTGAAAGTTCCAGATCTAATTGGGCTTTGCCAAAAAAGTTATCTTTCCGGTAAGTATTGATTTCTGAATAGACATACATATAGGGATTATCCGCATATGGCGTCCCGTTAGGCTTGTAATAGGGTGAATTTTGGAGAATACCTTCAAATCCGGTCTTCCAGACTTGCTGCATCTCTTTTATCGGCTGCAAATGTGCCAGAAATTCCATGGTCAATTCCTCAATTACATCGCTGTTTGCAGAAGTTTTGTTCGGACTGTATTGCCCCATGTAATTGCCGTTGACCGAAATTCTCAATTTTTTGGTTACGTTGTACTCCGCACTGAAGTTTGCGTTGATACGATCGGTGCGGTTGTTGGGCATTACTCCGATATTGACCATTTTTCCGACACCAAAACGGAACGATCCATCCTTGTAATTTCCTGCAACACTGGCATTGAAATTTTTGGTCGAACCCGTCTGCATAAACTCCTTCAAGCGAATTTCATCGGCTGCAGCAAATGGTCTGGTTTCGATCCGCTGTGTCAGGGTATTGTACTGGTCGATCGGGTAATTCACAAAATCAGAAAATTTTCCACCCCAATCATATCCTTGTCCTGGCAGAACAGAGGAGGACCTTACGCCAATACCATACTCAGTTTGTGTTCTGAAGAAATTGTAGGGAACATCCCAGAACATGGAAGTATTAACAGAAACCCCTATTCCTTTTTTGCCACCTTTACCTGTTTTGGTAGTAATCATGATCACTCCGTTTCCTGCGGCTGATCCGTACAGAACTCCCGCGCTTGCACCTTTCAATATGGATATGCTTTCGATATCATCAGGATTCATTTGAGACAAAAGGTTTCCAAAGTCAGCACCGTTCCGGTTATCAATACCTGCTACTCCCATGGGGATACCATCTACTACATACAAAGGCTGGCTGGAAGCCGTGGATGACTGAATATTTAAGCTAGTGGCGCCACGGATGGTTACAAATACTGATCCGGCAGGATCCGTGCTCGCTGAGGTAAAATTTACCCCGCTTACCCGGCCATCCAGTGATTTGACAATATTTGTATTTCCGCCCCTGGCCAATTCATTGGATTTAACCTCTGAAACTGAATAGGCAAGGGATTTCTTCTCCCTGGAAATTCCTAGCGCAGTTACCACAACTTCATCTACACCTATGGTGCTCGCTGCAAGCGAAACATCAACAGTGCGCTGACCACCTATGGTAACCTCCTTTGTTTGCATACCAACAAAAGAAAAGACCAAGGTACCATTGGCAGGAGCTGTCAATGAATATTTCCCGTCAATATCAGTTACTGTTCCAATCGCTGTTCCTTTAACGACTACACTGACACCAGGCAATGTTTGCCCGGTATCATCCTTGACGCTACCTGTGACAATATTTTGCGCAAACAAACCGGTTGATACAACCATTAAGATGCACAAAAACATTGCTTTAAGCATTTTTCTCTTCATCATAAATAATTTTTGTTTGTTGTAATTATTATAATTCTTGTTTCTATTTTAATCTTTTGGTGCCCTACCAGCAATAAGACCCAATTATATCCTGTAAACAACTTAAGGCGCTACCTCGAAATAGACATTCAACACAAAATTGGGTTTACCAACCTGTCCGGGAGGCGGTACTGCAGAAATAAAAAGATTCGCGATCATCTGTGTGTCAGTCAGTGATTGAATGATACACTCGCTGGAGAAATCCTTGATACCCAGAAATCCACCGTTGGCGAAACTTAGGGTCATCACGTTGTTGTAAGTAACAGGTATGGCATTAACTCCATCAGGGGAGGTTACAATGGAGAAATTCTTGTTCTCATTGATGGTAAAGGTTGCACCTGCCGGCGAGGTGAATGGCTTGGCATACGACAATCCTGAACCTCCTGCATTCCCAATATTCGGAACACCATTTAAGGCACAATAGATGTATCCGGCAAAGATCCCGCCACCATTGGGATTAATTTTAAGCGTACCATCACTCTTGAACTCAAAGGTATCGCCATAAACCTGACTCAATCCCACGGCAGCAAGAATTCCCCCTGGATAAGTTTTATAGTTTGGACTGAAAGTTGCCGTAGCAAAATTAATATTGAAAGTCGGTGCTCCGGAAGCAATGCGCCATTTCCTTGATTTTGGAGCAGCCGGTGTACCACCAGTTAAATACTGCATTTTGGTTTTTGCGGGAATGATGATCTTGTTGGAGGTTGTAACTTCACCTCCCGGCCCTTTGATGGTCAATTTAACCGTAATTTCCTTGGGTGTAGAAGCCTGAATGTAGGTATGGACAGGAGAAGGAAAGGTGTTGATGTAACTTCCATCCCCAAAATCCCACTCATACTTGCTTTCATTGGTTACTACCGCAGTAAAAGTTACTACACCGTCATTTACTGCAGCTGTAAAGGATGCAGTAGGTGCTGGTGTATCTTTTTCGCAGGCAATTACAAGAATCAACCCGAAAAAAAGCATGCTGGCTAATTTGAATTGTTTTTTCATAGAGAGAACATTTAAATTAATAACAGGAATTAAGCTTTTTTATTCAAAATCTTCATAAATTTTATCCTACCGGATAGAGGCTTATTGTTAAAGACAATAGAAATTCTGTAGTATAGCAGCAAAAAAAACAGCAATCTTCAAATTGAAAAATGGATATCCATGCAATTATTTTGGCATGAATACCGAACTAAAGTTACTAATTTGGATTAAGACTCAACAATATTAGTTAAAAATCCTTAATAGATGATATTTTGCGCAAAATATTTATAGTTAACTATTATTACGCAATATATCATAAGAATAGGTTAATATATCATCATAAAATCAAAAAATTCCACCTTCATATTCTGTCTAAATATTGTAACTTTGCTGTTACAATCCGGGACCAGGTATTTATCCAATAGCATGATTTTAAAAATGGTCGGAAATGCTTATTCATACGATAGCGGCGGACTTTTTGTAACATTTATGCAATGAGCAGATTAGCAAGGGCTATTGACTGACTCTTACCGGCGAATGGCTCATTTCGAACTTCAACACACCGCCTTTTGCAATTTCAATATGACTCATCCGCCTTTTGCTCAGTAATTTTTCATTGAGCCATACCCTTGAAACATACTTGTTGGCAGGTGAGAAATTTATGGTTTCTATCTTTAGTGTCCCGTTGGCCAGGTGGAGGGTGGATTCTCTGAACAAAGGCGCGCCAATTTGATAATCAACTGTTCCTGCTATGGGGTAGAATCCCAATGCGGCAAACAGATACCATGAAGAGAGTGTGGCTCCGTCATCATTTCCATCCAAACCTGCCGAATTTACCTCGTACTTGTTATCAAGTATCCAGCGAAGCCATTTTTGTGTAAGATCCGGTCGGTTTGCTTCGTTGAAGAGAAACACAGCGTGAATATCAGGTTCGTTGCCATGCCAATAATAACTGCCTGGATTCCAACGCCCCATGATTGGATCTGACTTTTCAAAGAATAGGTTAAGTTCGTTCACGAAAGAATCATTGCCTCCGAATAGCGAAATTAAGCCAGCAGGGTCATAAGGCACAGCAAACCGCCATTGCAGGGCACTTCCCTCTACATAGTCTTTTGTATACTTTCCGTTGGTATCAAAATAAGAAAGGAGCAGTGGTTTAAAGGCTTCAGTGAAACGCCCCTCTGAATCTCGCGGCTGAAAATAGCGGGTAACAGGGTTCCATAGGTTTTTATAATTACCTGCATGTTCGTAAAATAACTGTGCATCCTCCTTGTACCCAAGGGAGTCAGCAAGGATGGCAACAGCCTGGTCTGCCCAGGCATATTCCAGTGTCCTGGATACAGCTCTATCCATCAGGTCAGTAGGACAATAACCATATTTGTTGTACTCCGAGATTCCACTCTTCCCCCCGTACTTTGCTCCCTTTGGGGTCGGATTCAAGGCAAGGAATTTCATCCCTTCGTAAGCACTTTTAACATCAAAATCGCGGATACCCTTTTGGTAGGATTCGGAAATGACCATGTCGGCAGGAGAACCAAGCATGGAACCGGTATAACCTGTCCCTGACGGCCATCGGGGTAGATAGCCCCCTTGTTCTTTCATTTCAACCAACGAAACAAGCATGTCGCGTTGCTCTTTCGGGGCAATCAAAAGGTAGAGGGAATGAAGCGTCCGAAAGGTATCCCAGAGGGATAGGTCAGTATAATAATTAAAATCAGTGACTTGGTGGACTTGCTTGTCAAATCCCGTGTACGATCCGTTCACATCCTGGAAGAGGGTAGGCATCTGGAAGGATCTGTAGAGGGCGGTGTAAAATATGTTCTTCTGCTTGTCGTTTCCAAACTCTGGTTCGATCAGCGACAGCCTTTCTTCCCAGCCGTTTTTGGCCAACTCAACCAATTCTTCGAAATGGAGGTTACCGCTCTCTGTTTCAAGGTTTATCCTTGCATTATCGATGCTCACATGCGAGATCCCCAACCTTAATTCCAATCTTTTTGAGACAGTCGCAAAGCTGAAATCAACCATCAACTGCGGACCTGCACCGTTCAATGAATCGTGAGATTCAACCATGCCATTCCTGATCACAGCCTTTGACCAGGGGTAATCCAACCTGGCAAAAAAGTAAACCTTTATTCCTCCGGACCGTCCCGCAAAAGTTCCAAATGTTTTGACCTCCCCTGCTATTTCATTTTGTTGGGGATTAAGAGTGACATTTCCCCCTTCCACCCGTTTGTCGCCCAAAGCACTGCAAATATCCAGCAAAAGATGCGGTGCTTCCTTACCCGAAAAACTATACCGGTGAATTCCAGTCCGGGGGGTGGTAGTCAACTCTGCCAGAACCTCAGGATCGTCCAGTTTTACAGCATAATAGCCAGGGAAGGCGCGTTCATTGGCATGATTGAACGAGGCATGTTTCCCCTTCCTGTACCTTTCCCATCCTTTCTCTCCATGGGTTGGAATGACCCTGAAATGTCCACCATCAGTGGCGCCCGTGCCACTCAACCTTGTATGACTGAACCCCATGATCCGGTTGTCCGGGAAATAATACCCCGAAGTATTGAGCGCCTCTTTTCTGAAAACAGATGATTTGGTATCCGGACTCAACCTTACCACACCAAAAGGCATGGAAGCACCCGGGAAATTGTTGGCGCAGACCCAATAAAGACCGCCGGTTCCAATGAAAGGTACAACATGCTGGCCCAGTTTACCCGGTTCGAAGGTCGTTTGAAGCTGACCGAAGGGTTGGTTGTTGCGGTAGGTAAAATATCCATAAAGAGAAGAAAATAAAAGGATCACCAGTGCCAGCAATAAACCGGATCCAATTAATATCCATTTCATCCATCTCATGGCAGGATAGTTTTAAACAGGTATTTACCCGAACCAACCGTGAAAAGTGTTTTTCCCTTTTCAGTACCCTGAAAGATGAACTCCGAATGCTGCATTAAACTCCTGCCATTCTCAAAAATCTGTTCCGGTTTTATACAAGGAAAATGAATTGTGGCAGTCGTATTCGCTGGTATTTCAACCTCCAGCATCAAATATCCCTTCTCTTTCACCCAGGAGGAGGAGATCCTTCCATATACTGACCGATAAGATGCTTTGGCAAAATTAAGCTCATTGTCAATGTATGGATTGATTACAAAATTCTGCCAGCCTGATCCCGGGCCAACCGGCGAAATCCCGGCAAGGGTATTGAAAAACCAGGCAACAACGCTGCCATACATAGGATGGGAATGGGAACTTGCCCCATTCCAGTTTTCCCAGAGTGTGGTGGCGTTTTTACCAAGAATGTAATGGCCAAAACCCGGAAAATCCTTTTGGTTCATCACCTCAAAAGCCAGATCTGCCCGACCATGGTCTGTCAATACTTGCAACAGCAAAGGCGTAGCCAGGATTCCGGTATCGAAGTGATTTTTCTGCAGGGTAAGAAGTCTTACAATGGTCTCAAATACGTGTGGCTGCTCCTTTTCAGGTGTTATGCCAAAAGCCAGCGGAAAGAGGTTGGCTCCCTGTTTTCCATCCAGGTAACAGGCTTCGGATACCCGGTAAAATTTCCTGTTGATGTTGATTTTGATCGTTTCAGCCAGTACCCTGAAGGCTTTTTCATCCTGGTGATTTTCCAAAACAGCGGCGATCCGGGTCATTAGATCCGTGACATAAAAATAGTAGCAGGTATTGACCAATTCCGGCGAAAGCTTGATCTTTTCAGGGGTTGCCCAGTCACCCAGACACCACCCTTTGGGTTCCTCCCTGACAACTATTCCGGAAGAATCACAACGGGTTGCGAGGTAAGAGACCCACTGCTTCATTCCCTCGTAATGGGTCTGAAGCACCGTTTTGTCACCGTAATGCCGGTAGTATACCCAAGGCATAATCACAAAGGCCGAACCCCATGCCGGACCTCCTCCCCCACCTCCAAATGGAGCTGTATGCGGAACATAACCGGTTTTGTGGTTACGGGCATCCTCCATGTCCAGAAACCATTTCTGGTACAAACGGGTCAGGTCAAAACTGTAGATGGCCGCTTCAATGGCTACCTGACCATCCCCCGTGTAACCCAGTCTTTCCCTGTGCGGGCAGTCACTGCTGATACTACCGTGAAGGTTTCCCAGCTGGGTCCGGACGAAATTTTGAAATAATTTGTTGAAAAGCGGATTGGAACACTCAAAATTGCCCACCTGAGCCACATCGGTATGTACGACCTTTACCTGGAGATCTTCAGCAGCGGGTTGGTATTTTAAACCACTAATCTCAATCTGCCGAAAAGCATGCCAGGTAAAACGTGGTGCATAATATTCTTCCTCCGCACCTTTCAATACATAAATATCCATCTGGTTGTAATCCTTGCCCAGCTCTTCCAGGTGCCTGATTCGAATGGTATCCCCACGCTGGCCATGCAATTTGATCAATACCCAACCGGAGATCATCTCTCCGGCATCAAACAAATATTTGCCTGCTTTGTCTGCGCCCAGAAATTTGGGGTGTATCACCCTTACAATTCTGTCCGGCGGGGCAAGCTGGGACTGAAGTTGACCGGTAGGAGCGTTCACCTCCAGGGCATTTTTCCAATTTGCATCATCGTACCTTGTACTTATCCAATTCCCCAGTTCAAGTCTGGCATCGTAGACTTCCCCTGTAAAAATTCCATCCTTACGTAGGGGACCATCTGACATTTTCCAGCTCTTGTCACTGCAAACTAATTGTTTGGTTCCATCCCTGTAATCGATCTCCATTTGAAAAATCAACCTTGGTGTGTTGTACCACATGCATCCCTCCACTGTTCTTTCACGCTGGTTGTACCACCCGTTGCCAAGCACCATACCAATTACATTCTCCCCGGATTTTAACTGCCTTGTCACGTCGAATGTATTGTACAGAACCCGTTGCCGGGATTGGTCATCATGGTAATAGATCAATTTCTGCAATTTGCGCAGGTCGTAGTTGGTTTGTGCCGGAGCCAGCACCTGATTTCCAACCATCCTAGCGTTCAATGACAAGGTATAAAATCCGAGTCCGCAAACCCTTATCCTGGCTGAAACAATGTCAGTATCCGCCCTGAATAGTTTTCTGAAATAGGGAGCCGGTCCGGTTACTGCCGAATCGGGAAAAGAGTCTTCACCAGCACCAATCCATTTGGCCTGCCAGTCCGTACGCTTTAAAAATCCCATCTCCCAGGTTGCGACAGCACTCCAGGGAGATGGCTTGCCGGATCCATCCCAAACCCTCACTTTCCAGTAAAGTTTCAACCGGGAAGGGAGCAATTTTCCACGATAGGGCAGATTGGTTGTTGCCGATGAAATAATTTTACCCGAATCCCAGAAATTACCGTGGTCATGTTGCAGTAACTCTTCCTGATCTGCCACCAAAATCTGGTAAGCAATTTGCCGCTGATTTCTTTGTCCGGTATTTAACTCCCATCCCAATTGAGGAGCGACTACCTCCATACCCAACGGATCGGTAAGATTTTCACAGGTAAGACCAGATATTCGAAGTGAACAGCTGTTTTGATCAATGGCCTCCGCGGACATTAGACCAACCAATAGTGACAAAATTGTCAAACATAAATGGAGAAATCTGGTCATAAGCAGGATTTATAGTAGTGAAATGGTTGCAGTTGATCGATTGGGTTCTCATTTCAAATTTATAAAATAATTAATGAGCTGCCTTGTGCTGTTGCGTACATTCATCCCTCTTCCATAAATGGTTCAATTAATTAGCAGAATTTATTTCTCTTTTTGAGAAACAAATGCACCAATCTACATACATCTATATAATTGATAAAATGACAGTTATGAATTAATGTTATCTTAATATAGCAGCCCATTTTCGTCTGAAATTTTTTAACAACTTTGGACGTAATTTGGCCTTAAACCAAATTGCTCCTAAAACTTATGTTGAACATTTACAAAATTAACAGACATGATTGATCCGATTTTTTGGGTGATTCCAGCCTCTTCCATCGTGGCTTTGCTGTTTGCTTACTATTTCTACAAAGACATGATGAGTTACAGTGAAGGTACTGACCTGATGAAAAAAATAGCCAAGCACGTTCGGGTAGGCGCCATGGCTTATCTTCGTCAACAGTACAAGATTGTAATCCTGGTATTTATTTTTCTGGCGCTTTTCTTTTCCTTTTTAGCGTATGGATTGAAGATTCAAAATCCTTTCGTTCCGTTTGCCTTCCTTACCGGAGGTTTTTTCTCCGGATTAGCCGGCTTCTTTGGAATGAAAACAGCAACCTATGCCTCCGCAAGGGCCGCACACGCAGCCAACCAATCCCTGAACAGGGGCCTGGTAGTAGCATTCCGGAGTGGTGCAGTCATGGGGCTGGTGGTTGTTGGTCTTGCCTTGCTTGACATTTCACTGTGGTTTATCGTTTTAAACTGGATCTATCCTGCGGGTGCTACCCTGGATGGAACTAACCTAAATATTATCACCACTACTACCCTGACCTTCGGAATGGGAGCCTCGACACAAGCGCTCTTTGCGCGTGTTGGTGGTGGTATCTTTACCAAGGCAGCCGATGTTGGTGCTGACCTCGTGGGCAAAGTAGAAGCTGGGATCCCTGAAGATGATCCGCGCAATCCTGCCACCATTGCAGACAACGTGGGCGACAACGTAGGTGATGTTGCCGGAATGGGCGCCGACTTGTACGAATCTTATTGTGGTGCCATCCTATCAACTGCTGCGCTTGGAGCTGCCGGATTTGCTGCCCTGGGAACAACCATGCAATTCAAGGCTGTAATGGCCCCCATGTTAATTGCTGCTGTGGGAACCATACTTTCCATTATGGGAATTTTTCTTGTACGTACCAAAGAGGGAGCCACACAGAAACAGCTGCTCAGTGCACTTGGAATTGGGGTTAACAGTGCCGCCGCTGGTATTGCTATTCTCTCCTTCTTTATTCTCTATTGGCTTAAACTGCCCAATTATACCGGAATCTGGATGGCTATGATTTCAGGACTTCTCGCCGGTATTGGTATCGGGCAGGTTACTGAGTATTATACCTCTTCCTCTTACAGCCCTACCAGGAAGATTGCAGATTCTTCCACCACTGGTCCTGCTACGGTTATTATTTCAGGGATCGGAACCGGCATGATGTCAACTGCATTTCCTGTATTGATCGTAGGTGCTGCCATCATCTTATCTTTTGGTTTTGCCTCAGGCTGGCACATGAAAGATTTCAGCATGGGACTTTACGGGATTGCCATATCGGCTGTAGGTATGTTGTCAACATTGGGTATAACCCTTGCCACAGATGCTTACGGACCAATTGCTGACAATGCAGGTGGTAATGCGGAAATGGCCAAGTTGGGACCTGAAGTTCGCAAACGCACCGATGCACTTGACACACTTGGTAATACCACTGCCGCTACCGGAAAAGGTTTTGCCATTGGTTCTGCCGCCTTGACAGCACTCGCGCTGCTTGCCTCCTTCCTGGAGGAAGCTCGTGTAGGAATGGTTCATTTTCACCCCGAACATCCGCTTACCGCCCAATTAAAAAGTGGTACACTCATTGATGTTTTGGCCGCATTTGATGTCACATTTATGAATCCGCTGGTGCTGGTTGGCGCATTTATTGGTGGAATGGCAGCCTTCCTTTTCTGCGGCATGACCATGAACGCAGTTGGGCGCGCAGCGCAGAAAATGGTGGATGAAGTACGTCGCCAATTCCGTGAGATCGCTGGCATTATGGAAGGGAAAGCAGAGCCTGATTATGCTAAGTGTGTAGAGATTTCGACAAAGGCTGCGCAAAAAGAGATGCTGACTCCATCTCTGCTGGCCATTTCCATTCCGATCATAGTAGGCGTATTGTTCGGTATTCCCGGCGTGATGGGATTGCTACTGGGTAGTACAGTTACCGGATTTATTCTGGCTGTATTTATGGCCAATGCCGGAGGAGCCTGGGACAATGCCAAAAAATACATCGAAGAGGGACACCATGGTGGCAAAAGAAGTGCCGCTCATAGTGCAGCAGTTATTGGCGATACAGTCGGTGACCCATTCAAGGATACTTCCGGCCCAAGCCTTAACATTCTGATCAAACTGATGACCATGGTATCCATTGTAATGGTAGGTGTTACCTTGTCGATGAACCTGTTGATCTATTTTTAATTGGGTAACTAAATTGTGCCGTTATTTGAAAACAAAATTTCAGGTCACTCCGTATAAAAAAATACCGCCGAAACGCGGTATTTTTTTGTTTATGGCTACCGGAAAAAGACAATAATTCCTAATATTACAAAGTGATAAAAAAGTGAAACTATGGCAGATCTTAGAACAAAATTTATGGGGGTTGAGTTAAAAAATCCCATTATACTCGGTGCATCAAGCCTGGTAGAAGACCTCAACGCAATCAAGAAATTAGAACGTGCAGGGATAGCAGCAATTGTTTACCGGTCACTGTTCGAGGAACAGATCAACCTTGAACAGATCCAGCTCGATGAACAGGTGGGCGAATACAGCTACCGCAATGCCGAAATGGGGAATATCTTCCCGGAAATTAAACACAGCGGTGCAGGAGAGCACCTTTACAATCTTTCAAAGCTCATCAAGAACGTGAATATACCGGTATTTGCGAGTCTAAATGCGATTTACGACCAATCGTGGGAAGATTATGCCGTACAACTTGAAAAAACAGGGATTGCAGGACTCGAACTTAATTTCTACGATGTTCCCACAGACGCTGCAAATGACAGTGCCAAAATAGAGGCCCACCAAATTGACATTTTGAAAAAATTGAAAAAATTGGTGAAGATCCCGATCAGTGTTAAACTCTCCCCATTTTATGCCAATCCCCTTCATTTTATCGGCCAGGCAGACAAAGCAGGGGCTGATGGAATAGTGGTTTTCAACCGTTTTTTCCAACCTGAAATCAACATTGAAACTGAAGAATTTTTCTTCCCCTTCGATCTTACCCACGAAAAGGATTACCAGATTACCCTTCGGTTTATTGGTCTCCTGTATGGGAATATCAAAGCAGATATGTGTGCCAGCAGGGGAATCTCCGATGGCGCAGATGTGGTCAAAATGCTTTTGGCAGGTGCAAGTTCAGTACAAGCCGTAAGTACCATTTACAAGAACAAGGCTTCACACGTTACCCAGATGATAGAAACACTGGAGGGTTGGATGGATGCAAAAGGATACAAAACCATCGATGATTTCAAAGGGAAACTTTCGATGAAAATGAGCAAGGAACCCTATGCCTACCGAAGGGCCCATTATGTAGATATTCTGATGAAATCGACAGAAATCTTCAAGAAATACCCAATGATCTGAAAACAAAAGAACCGGCAAAAGCCGGTTTTTTTGTTTTTAGCTAAAAATATGATTTAAAACATGTTTCTGTAGTTGTTTCCTCAAAATGATTCATTTAATTTAGGGCAACCGAATCCGGTATTTTTTTTGACTAACTAAATCTTACCAATATGGATTCATTGCACAGACGAATTGTTGCGCTGGCCGATCTTCACGGCCGAACCCGGGAAAGCCTTTTGCCCATCTTGCAAGGGGTGGTAGAGCACGAAAATTATCTCTCTCAAAAATCGATGGTGGAGATCTCGAAAGAACTGGATCTGCCAGCAGCCGAAGTATTTGGAACGGCAACCTTCTATTCCTTCCTGGAGCACAGAAAAATGGGAAAATTCACCATTCGTGTTTGTAAGACCATCTCCTGCTCCATGAAAGGCAAAAACCAGATTTTGCTGGCAATCAAAGAGATGCTTAAAATTGACATCGGTCAAACCACTCCGGATGGCAGGTTTAGCCTTGTAGAGACCAACTGCCTGGGATGGTGCCACAAAGCTCCTGCCATGGTGATCAACCA
Organism: Tangfeifania diversioriginum; assembly: GCA_945873105.1. Taxonomy (GTDB): domain Bacteria; phylum Bacteroidota; class Bacteroidia; order Bacteroidales; family Prolixibacteraceae; genus CAINVV01. The sequence continues at coordinate 68,893 of CAMCBW010000023.1, read as the reverse complement.
TGAAGTCTTCACCGAACTGACACCCGAAAAAGTTCGCGAAATACTGGGAGAGTATCTTAAAAAGGAGCTCTGAAAGGCCATTGCATGGTCTCCTCCGGTTTGGATTTATTGAAATTCAAGAACATTTCAATCATCATAAACATTTCAAACTCTTCAAACAATCCCCATGATCGAGCAACATCTTTTGCTAAAACGGGTTGACTTTATTTTCGTCCAGGATACGGACTGGGAGAAAATATTGCAGAAATCTATCCAGAGACCCAAACAAGAATTGATCAATGAGTTGATTAGCTCCGAATTAAAGGGGCGTGGCGGGGCTGGTTTCCCTACAGGATTAAAATGGAAATTGACTTCAGAGGTAGAGAGCGATGAAAAGTATGTCATTTGCAATGCCGACGAAGGAGAACCAGGAACCTTCAAGGACCGTGAAATTCTCACAAGAGTTCCCTACAAAGTTCTGACAGCCATGGCAGTATGCGGTTTCATTGTGGGAGCCAAAAACGGCATAATCTATCTTCGTGGTGAATACAAATTCTTGGAGAAACCATTGAACGAGGCCATCAACGAGTTCAGCTACTTCTGTAAAAAAATAAATCTGGATTTCACAGTTAAAATCTTTATGGGCAGCGGAGCCTATATTTGTGGGGAGGAGACCGCTCTTTTTGAATCGCTTGAGGGAAAAAGAGGGGAACCCAGAAACAAGCCTCCCTACCCCTCCATCAGTGGCTACAGGAAAAAGCCTACTGTGATCAACAATGTTGAAACCCTTGCCCACACCTATACCATCTTCAAATACGGAGCCAAAAAATTCTACGACCTGGGGGTGCAATATTCAAGAGGGTCCAAACTATTCTCCATCTCCGGAGATACCCCAAAACCCGGCATCTATGAACTGGAATTGGGAATGAGCCTGTCAGATTTTGTCGATGAGTTCGGGGATGGGGATACCAAAGCTGTCCAGGTTGGCGGTGCCTCCGGCTTTTTGGTGCCAAGGAAAAAATTCCATGAAACGGCAATTGGCTACCAGGGAAAACTGGTTGGTATCTCCCTGCCAACAGGCGGATCCATGATGCTTTTCAACAGCTCCCGCTCCATGTACAACCTGCTGGACAACTACCTCGAATTTTTCAGGGAGGAGTCCTGTGGTCAATGTACTCCTTGCAGGATTGGTTGCCAACAACTGCTGGCAGGAATAAAAGCCGTAAAAAAAGGGGAAAGACCGGCACCCTATCTCAATAAACTGCTCAAGCTAAGCGAAACAATGCAATTTACCGCCAAGTGTGGACTTGGCCAGTCGGTTGCCAACTCATTCGCCTCAATTGTAGAGAATTTCAGGGAGGAGATGATTTACTAATTTGAAAATTGGGAAATTTGAAAATGAACCGATTCGGCAATATGATAATTTGACAATATGATGATTCGGCAATTAGACAAATTATAATAGATAAACGCATGATACTTCCGGTCCCTGAGCCTGCGGAAGGGTCCAGAATCGAAAATCAAAAATCCAAAATATTACAAATATGTCTGAAACAATCCATATCACCATCAACGGAATAGCTGTAGAGGTGGAAGAAAATACTGTAATCCTGGATGCTGCGAAGAAAGTGAATGTAGTCATTCCTACCCTCTGTTACCACCAGGACATCTGTGTGGCAGGAAACTGCAGGGTCTGTCTGGTAGAGGTAACCGGGCAAAAAAGACTGGCTGCAGCTTGTGCAACACCTTGTGAGGAGGGGATGGACATTCTTACCAATAGCTTGAAGGTTCGGAATTGTCGAAAGCACATCATCGAGCTGTTGCTCTCGGAACACAATTCTGACTGCACCAAGTGTTATAAGAATGGAAAATGCGAGCTGCAACTTCTGGCTTCAGAATACAAGATAATGACCCAGGATTTCATTGAATTGTACAAGGAGAAGCATCATACCATCGATAATTTCTCTCCCAGCATCGTCAAGGATGACAGCAAGTGCATCCGTTGCCAACGGTGTGTTAGAACCTGTGAAGAGTTGCAGGGAGTTAATGCCCTGGCAGTAGCTTACAAGGGTCATGAGATGAAAATTTCCACCTTCTATGAGAAATCGATGAACGATGTGGTCTGCACCAATTGCGGACAATGTGTCAATCGCTGTCCGACGGGTGCACTGGTGGAGAAAAATTACATTGAAGAGGTATGGGATGCTATTTCAAACCCCGATCTTCATGTTGTCGTTCAAACAGCTCCTGCGGTAAGGATTGGACTGGGTGAAGAACTTGGGTACAAAGTAGGCACCAGGGTAACGGGTAAAATGGTCGCAGCCCTGAAAAGGTTGGGATTCGATGCAGTACTGGACACCGATTTTACGGCAGACCTTACCATCATGGAGGAGGGATCAGAGTTACTGAACCGGTTGAAAAAAGTACTGGTCGACAAGGATACGACAGTGGCTTTACCCATGGCAACCTCCTGCTCCCCTGGCTGGATCAAATACATCGAACACATGTATCCAGAGTACCTTCCAAATTTATCCACCTGCAAATCTCCCCAGCAAATGTTTGGTGCATTGCTGAAAACCTATTATGCCAAAGTGCGCAACATTGATCCGAAAAAAATAGTTTCTGTGTCAGTGATGCCCTGTACGGCGAAAAAATTTGAGGCGGCCAGGCCCGAAATGCTGGGAAGCGGCTACCGCGATGTTGACTATGTGCTGACAACCCGTGAACTGGCCATCATGATCAAGCAGGCAGGCATCGATTTTGTTCAACTCGAAGAGATGGAGTTCGACAGGTTGATGGGCGAATCGACCGGTGCAGCAGTAATATTCGGAGTAACAGGAGGAGTCATGGAAGCCGCCCTGAGAACCGCTTATGAACTTGTTACGGGCCGGGAAATTCCATTCAAAAACCTGGTGGTTCAACCTATTCGGGGGATGGAAGGGGTAAGGATGAGTAGTATTAAAATAGAGAACACACTTGAAGCATGGAGATTCCTGGAAGGTGTGGAATTGAAATTCGCCATTGTACATGGACTGACCAATGCTAAAAAAGCAATGGATATGATCAAAACCGGGACTGCTGATTTCCATTTTCTGGAGGTAATGGCATGTCCAGGAGGATGCCTTGGAGGTGGCGGTCAGCCGATTCCAACCAACTATGAAATCAGAAAGAAACGCGCCGCAGCTATCTACGCGGAAGATATGGGAAAACCCATCCGCAAATCGCATGAAAATCCTGAAGTGATCAAAATCTACAATGATTTTCTTGGAAAGCCATTGGGCGAGTTGTCCCATAAATTGTTGCATACCACCTATCAATTAAGGGAAAGAACTTAGGCAGAATGCTCATTTTGAAGTATCTTTGTATTTCAAAATTATAACATGGGAGTTTCTGCCACATCCATTTGGAAAAAAGGGATCATTAAACAATCAGAGATCGATAAATACCTGGTTGACGGAAAAGATTACATCAATGACGAGGCAATCTTTTCCACACTTGATAAGCAGGCTAATCCAGATCCAAAGATGATCCGGGACATTCTGCAGAAATCCCTCTCCATTCAAACACTGCTTCCGGAAGAGACCGCTGCACTGTTGAATGTCAGCGATCCTGAGCTGTGGCAAGAGATCAACGAAACTGCACTCACAGTCAAGAAAAGAGTTTACGACAACCGTATCGTATTCTTCGCGCCGCTCTATTGTGCCAATTACTGTGTCAACAACTGCGCTTACTGCGGTTTCAGGGAGGCCAACAGCAGGGAGGTCAGACGCATCCTCACACTGGACGAAGTAAGAAATGAGACGATCTCGGTGCTTCGGGAAGGTCACAAGCGGTTGATACTCGTTTTCGGAGAACATCCTTCCACGGATGTGGACTACATGGTTGATTGCATCAAGGCAGTCTATTCGGTCAACGAGACTGCTCCAAAATCGGGCCGGCCAACCAATATCAGGCGCGTCAACATCAATGCAGCTCCCATGGAGATGGCCAAGCTAAAAAAGCTGAAAGAGGCCGGGATCGGCACTTACCAGGTATTTCAGGAGACCTACCATCGGGATACATTTTCCAGTGTTCATCCTGCCAATACGCTGAAGGGCAATTACCGCTGGCGCCTTTATGCCCTGCACCGTGCCATTGAAGCCGGATTGGACGATGTCGCCATCGGTGCACTCTTTGGATTGTATGACTGGAAATTTGAGGTGATGGGATTGCTTCACCACACGCTTGATCTGGAACGTCAGTTTGGAATCGGACCGCATACCATCTCCTTTCCAAGAATGACCCCTGCCTCCGGATCCTGGCTAAGCAGCAATTCGGAATACTTTGTTTCGGACGAAAACATGAAAAAGGCGGTTGCAGTGCTTCGCCTGTCTGTTCCAACTGCAGGAATGATTGTCACAGCAAGGGAAAAGGCAGGAATCAAGAGAGAGCTTCTTCAATTGGGATGTACCCAGACGGATGCCTCTACCCGCATCGGGATTGGGGCTTACAGCGACCAAAAAAAAGAGTTCAACCAGGAGATGGAGCAGTTTACCATTGGAGATCCGCGCGACCTGGATGAGGTCATCCGGGAAGTGGGGAAATTGGGCTATATCTCCTCCTTCTGCACAGCAGGTTATCGCTGTGGCCGCACCGGTGAGACCATTATGGGAATGCTGAGCCACTGCGAAGAGAGCAAATTCTGTAAACTCAATGCCGTCCTTACCTACCGGGAATATTTGAACGACTATGCCTCTCCAATAACCAAAGAAATTGGAGAGGAATTGATTCAACAAGAACTAGCTGAAATAGAAAATTCAGAATACTTCCACAACAAGCCTCACCTGCTCAACAGGTTCCACCGTGATTATGGTGAAATTTTGCTTGGGAAAAGGGACCTGTACCTGTAAGGATCAATTAAGCCAGCCTCTCACACCTCAGAAAATGGCCACAAACGTCGCTTGGCCGGTAGTGAAGTTGGATTCGTTTAACAATTTTTGTGAGATTTCTCTCCCCAAAAATTCCAAAGATTGTTACTTTTGTCGACTGGTTTCCAGTAAAAAGCAGATCATTAGAAGCGTACCACCGTCCAATTTTTTGCCATTATTTCAACATAAGCCTATTGATGTATGAAGACAGAACATTTTTTTTCACGGTTCCAAAATAGTTTTGCAGCACTCGTTATCCCAATTGCCTTTGTGATTGCAGTATTTGTATACTTTTTTGTTATGGGTGCCTCCTCCAATTTTCAGGGAAATGATTCAGCCAACTCACCCATGCAAGGAAATTATTTGGGCATCATATACAAGGGAGGATACATCGTTCCAATCCTGATGACCCTTTTAATCATTGTCTTGACCTATTCCCTGGAAAGGTATTATACCATAAAAAAGGCATATGGAAACCTTGCCCCCGTTAAATTTGTCGGCAGGTTGAAAACCTTTCTTGCTGCAGATGACATCGCAGGGGCCAAAGCCGAGTGCGACCGGGTTCAAGGCTCTGTGGCTAGTGTAGCCAAATCAACACTCGACAAATACCTTCAAATGGAATTGGATCCGGTAATGACCAAAGAACAAAAAATTCTGGATATCCAAAAAAATATTGAGGAGGCAACATCACTGGAACTTCCAAGCCTGGAAGAGAATTTACCAGCCTTGGCAACCATCACCTCCCTTGCAACTTTGATGGGTTTGCTGGGAACTGTTTTGGGAATGATTCGCTCCTTTGCGGCCATGGCCAATGCAGGTGCACCCGATTCCGTTGCACTTGCTACCGGTATCTCTGAAGCTTTGGTAAACACCGCGTTTGGCATTGGTTCGGCTGCCATAGCCATGGTATCCTACAGCTATTTTACCACCCGCATCGACAAACTGACCTATGCCATTGATGAGGCAGGTTACAGTATCGCCCAGACATTTGCAGCAAAACATTAATGAATTGTCAATGACTGCTTTCTGAGAGTCGAAATATTATACCATTATGCCTAAGGTAAAAATAGCACGAAAAAGTTCGGCAGTGGACATGACCGCCATGTGCGATGTGGCTTTTCTGTTGCTAACCTTTTTTATGCTGACCTCCAATTTCACCAGAAAAGAGGCGGCTGCCATCAATGCACCCTCCTCTATATCGGAAATTAAAATACCTGAACGTAACATCCTATTGATACTGGTGGACGAGAAAGGAAAAATCTTCTTTGGCATCGATGGACAGGAAAACAGGATATCCCTTCTGGAAAGGATGGGGGCACTTTACAATCTTCAATTTAGCCCAGCTGAATTGAAAGAGTTCAGTCTGATCAACAGTTTCGGGTTACCGATCGAACAGATGAAAGGCTTTTTATCACTAAATCCGGAAGAGCGCGAATCTACTTCCTATGCGTTGGGAATACCTAGCGACTCGCTGAACAACCAGTTGAAAAACTGGGTAACTGTTTCCAGAAGTATCAGCAAGGATTATCGGATTGCCATCAAAGCAGACCAGGCAACTGCCTATCCAAAGATCAAAAAATTAATGGAGACCCTTCAAGATCTGAATGAGAACAGGTACAATCTGATCACAACCCTGGAAACAGCAGCTGACCTTGAACCCAATTTATAGACAATTGAATGGCTGAAATCGCTCAAAACCACAGGAAAGGCAGAAAGAAGCGGCGGAGTAAAAAACTATCCACCAGGGTTGACTTTACTCCAATGGTGGATCTGGGTTTTTTACTGATCACCTTCTTTATGTTGGCTACTACGCTGAATAAGCCTCAAACCATGGAGATTGCCCTGCCTTCAAAGGATAAATCAGCCGAGGATGAGCAGTCAGTGGTGAAGGCATCAAGAGCCATTACCCTCCTTCTGGACAAGAATAATGCGGTCTACTATTATGAAGGAACCCGCGAAAACGAGATAGATCCTGTACTTTACAAGACAAATTTCTCCCCCACCGGTTTGCGACAGTTTCTCTTGAAGAGGAATTACGAAGTAATGTCAAAAATAAGGGAACTCAAAGCGGACAGGGAGCGGCTAAAACTATCAGATAAGGAGTTTGACCAACGACTGACTGCCATCAAATCAGACAAAAGTGCTCCCATCGTTCTGATCAAGGCCACCAACGAATCAGTATACCGAAACCTGATAGATGCACTCGATGAAATGGCCATCTGCAACATTGAAAGATATGCCATCGATGACATCTCTCCCTTCGACCTGAGTCTGATTGAAACCTTTAACGCTCAAAACAAGCATTCCAATGGCCGCTGACAAAGATCTTTTTTCGCGCGAATGGTGTGACCTTGTCTTTGATCCAAGGTATCGTGAATATGGAGGTTACGAATTAAGGACCAAGTCATCCGGTAGATTAGTAAGATCTCTACTGATAGCAGGATTGTTGTTCATTCTAATTGTCTCTGCACCGCTCCTGATCAAGCAGATATTTCCAAAAAAGAAAGAAAAAGAATTGACAGTCAGAATATTGACAGATATCAGACTAGAAAAGCCCGAGGTTGAAAATGTATTAAAAGTCATACCTCCTCCACCTGCACCATTAAAAAACAGCATAAAGTTTGTTACTCCGGTGGTCAAACCAGATGAACAGGTAGTGGAAGAGGTTCCACCCTCCCAAAAGGAGTTGGTTACAGAGAAGAGAGCCATCGGCGCGCTGAATTTTGACCAGGGAAGTGACGATATGGCTGCGCCGGCAGCTGCTACAGAAAATGCCAAAATAACGGAGGAGTCGGATGTTCCACTCACCGTTGCCGATCAGATGCCTCAATTCCCTGGAGGAGAACGAGAGATGCTGCGTTTCATTAAAAATAACCTGCATTACCCGGCCGCTGCCCAGGAGAATGGCATCCAGGGAACAGTTCTGCTTAATTTTGTGGTAGATAGGGATGGAAAGATCACAAACTTAAAGGTAATCAAGGGCATAGGTTTTGGATGTGATGAAGAATCGATCAGAGTGCTTCAAAAGATGCCGCTCTGGAGTCCAGGAAAACAAAAGGGACAAGCAGTCCTGGTAAGTTTTACGATGCCAATCAGATTTGTGCTGAAATAAAAAGGGAGGCACCTAAAACGAAGGATAACGTAATGTTTCAGATATTGAAACTTTGCGTTACCTTGCGTTACTTGCACGACCAAAAAGTTTATAAAATTTCATGAGGTTCCCACTTTATATACTGATATTACTATTTTTAGCATCCGGCTGCCGTTTCTTCAAAGGGGATCCGACCAAGAACACCACCATCTCCGGGACTACCACCATTGCCGTGGACGAAACCTTTAAGCCGGTCATGGAAGCTGAGATTGAGCTTTTTAAGGCAATTTATGGTTACGCGGAGATCAAGGCAGAATACCAGCCAGAAAACAGTGCAATAACGATGCTGCTAAACGACAGTGTACAAATGATTGTGGCTGCCCGAATGCTAAGAGAAGATGAAATTTCGCTGCTCAACGAACGAAAGCTTTTTCCCAAACAGTTGAAAGTGGCTACAGACGCCATCGCCCTGGTAGTCCATCCCTCCTGCAAGCTTTCCCGGCTTTCCATGAAACAGCTCAGGCAAGTACTAACTGGTCAAATCGTTTCCTGGCATCAGCTGGATCCGGCTGCTCCTGCCCTGCCCATCAAGCTTCTGTTTGATCATGAAAGATCCGGTATTGTAAGATTTCTATCGGATTCAATCTGTCAAGGGAACTTCTCTGCCTCCCAGGCATCGGCCATGGAATTCAACCGCGAGGTTATCGACTATACTGCTACTCACCCGGAAGTAATTGGCTTTGTTGGAACCAGTTGGATCAGCAACAGAAACGACTCACTGCATCTCTCTTTCCACCAGAAAATCAAGGTATTGGCGATCAGTGAATCAGACGACCCAACTTCCGGCAACAGTTACAAACCCTACCAGGCTTACCTGCTGGACAAGATGTATCCCCTTACCCGGTCTATCTATATGATCAATGCAGAACCCCGCAGCGGTTTAGCCACCGGGCTGGTCTCCTTCGTGGCAGGTGACAAAGGACAGCGGATCATCCTGAAATCCGGACTGGTGCCTGCAGTGGCCCCATCAAGAGTCGTTAACATCCGGACGAAACTATGAATTATCAAACTACCAAATGGCCAATTTTCCATCCAAACCGCAACCTGGTGGTATGGTTGATTTTGTTTGTCGCCAATTTTAGCAGTATGGCTCAGGGAACTGCAGAACATGGTTTTAATTACCTCGCTGAGCATCAGTACAAATCTGCCAGAAACTGCTTCCAGCAGCATTTGAAAAGCCAACCCGGTGATGTGGAAGCGCAGCTGGGACTTGGTAACAGCTTACTGGCACTCAATGCAGTAGATAGTGCCAAATGGGTATTTCAAAAAATTCTGGCTGTAAATGCCCAAAATCCATTTGCTCTTGCCGGAATGGGAATTGTATCCCTGCTTAACAAAGATCGGGAGAATGAAGCAGCCTTTTTTGAACGCGCCAGACGAGCAGATAAAACCAATCCGGACATCTACTGTTCCATCGCCGAAGGGTGTATCCGGTTCAGCCGTCAGGATACGGTTAGTGCGTTGGTTTATCTCCGTCAGGGGCTCGATCTGTTTCCAAAATTTGCGAAACTTCACCTGGCAATGGGACGATTGGAAGCTTTGAAAAGGAGTTATGGTGCTGCCCTCAATGCATTTAACCGGGCCAATTTCTTTGATCCGCTTTCCGCCATCGCCTACCGGGAATCCGGTAAACTAGAGTTGCGTTCCAATGCTTTCCAGGATGCACTGCATTCCCTGAACAAATCAATTGCACTCCAGCCAGACCAAATTCTTGGATACAAATACCTTGGCGATTTGTACTATTCAACAGGCAAGTTTGCTGAAGCTGAAAATGCTTACCAAACCTATCTGGAACGGGCGGATGTTACCATTGATGATGAGGAGAGATTTGCCATTACCCTCTTTTTCAACAAGAAATACAAGGAGGCCGAAACCTTGCTGGAGCGGGTGATGACAGAAAGCGGGAGAGAATCAGTTCTTCTGAGAATCAGGGGATACATTGCCTGCGAAACTGGCGATGTACAAAATGGACTCACTCTCCTGAATCGTTTCTTCCAGCTTCATGATCCCCAAAGAGTCATAGCCTCTGATTTTGGATATTATGCCAGACTCCTTCAAATGTCAGGCAAAGAATCACTGGCCATCGACAATTTAAGGAAAGCCATTGCGCTGGATCCGAACAACAAGGATTTTCTTGAAGAGCTGGCAAAGCTTGCCTCCAAAAACAGACTCCATCCGGAAGCTGCTACCTGTTATACCAAATTGATGGGGCTCGGTGCGGATAGATCCATTTACAACTTTCTGCTGGGAAAGGAATTCTATTTCGAAGGTGAGCTTTTGCGCGTAAAATATGATTCACTGATGAGATTGAACAAGACTTCCAAGATCGCTTTCGCAGACAGCATTGCCGTGAAAAACGAAATGCGTGTTAACTACCTGAAAGCCGACACTGCTTTCACGGTAGTCAGCAGGCTGAATACAACCTATGCGGGAGGGTACATCTGGAAAGGAAGGATTCAATCCATACTTGATCCTGAAGCTACTACATTCACTGCCAAAGAAAACTATCAAAAAGCCCTTGCAATACTTGAAAAGGGGGACTTGTCCAGGAACCAGAAATCTATCATTGAGTGTTACAAGTATTTGGGTTCCTACTACTACCTTGGATATGAAAGATATTACCTGTCAGACAAAGTATTATCCGCCGAAATGAGGAGCAAATGTATTGAATGTTTTACAAAGATTCTAAGCCTGGACCCATCTGATCCGCAAGCAAAAGATGTTCTTTCGAAAATGAAGGCAATCAAATAGCAAAAATGGAATGACAATCCCAATAAATATGCTGCCGCCATTGGAAATCGGGAATGGAAAATCCCCGCTCACCTTTGAAATCAGGGATGCCCACCAGGAAAAAGCAGTGTTGGTCCCCTACTACCAAATACACGATGAGCGTTATGTTGTGTACTGGAAGATGACAGGGAGGCAAAAAAGCGTGCAACCTGGTTTTTGAAACCATCATTGCATCAAATGCCACAATATTGCTTAGTGGTCCTTCCTGTATTGCTGTGGGGCAACTCCAACCTCTTTTTTAAAGTATTTGCTGAAATAGAGTGGATCCGAAAAGCCAAGCTTGTAGGCTATTTCAGAGATATTCATCTCTGACTCTTTCAGCAACCGGGTTGCTTCCCTTATTTTTATCTCCCGAATCAGGGTATTGACAGACCAGCCGGTTACCGCCTTTAACTTTCTGTACAATTGCATTTTGTTGGTCTTAAAATGCAGCTCTATTTTTTCATTGGACAATGCTTCGTCCGAAAGACTTGCCTGGATATAATCCACCACTCTTTCGACAAATGGATCGTCAAAATGAAGGGATTCAATTGCTTCATTTTTTGATTCCTTGTATTGCTGATGCTGGTACTTTTCAATGATTTTCTGACGGTTGGCCAGCAATGTTTTGATCTTTGCGAGCAATATCTGCTCGTTGAATGGCTTGGGAACATAGTCATCGGCACCCGTTTCCAACCCTTCGAGGGTGTCCTCGATGGTGCTTTTGGCACTGAGGATAATAATCGGAATATGCTGCGTTAGCAGTTCGTTCTTCAGCACCCTGCAAAGTTCAATACCATCCATTTCAGGCATCATCACATCCGTAATGACAAGGTCCGGTATCTGTTGCAGTGCCTGTTTGTATCCCGACTGTCCGTTGGGTGCCTCGATGACCTCATAATTTATATGCAACGACTGCTTCAGGTAATACCTGATCTCAGGATTGTCCTCAACAATGAGTATCTTGATTTTGCTTTTTGACTCTTGTACTGCCAGTAAGTCTGCAGATTCCATACCCTCAATGATTGGAATGGAATTACGCAGATTCAAGGCAAAGGGAACAGGATCTTCAGACAAGGTGATATTATCGACATTTTCAAGATGTGATTTCCCGGTCAGAAACAACAATCTGAACATCGTAAATTCCCCATAAACGCTTTCAACCGTGATCTCACCCTTGTGCAATTCAACCAGATTCTTCACAATAGACAAGCCAATGCCTGAACCGATACTGTCATGCTTTAAGAAGCTTTTTGAATCAACCTGGTAGAATCTGTCGAACAATTTTTCCAATTTGTCTGAAGCCACTCCGATTCCATTGTCTCGCACAATAATTTCACATTTTTCATTCTGCAATTGATTGACAATGACCTGGACCCTTCCGCCGGCCGGCGTAAACTTCAAGGCATTGCTGAGGAGGTTGAACATGATCTTTTCGAAGCTGTTGGGATCAATCCACAAAAGGAGCATTTTCACATTTGAATCCACCGTCAATTCAATATTCTTCAAATGGGCATTTTCAGCAAATGCCTTTCGGATCTCCTGAATGAAGGCTACAACATCATAACTTGCCAAGTTTAAATGCACGTTTCCTGTTTCAATTTTTCTGAAATCGAGCAGCTGGTTGATCAAATTAAACAGGCGTAGTGCGTTGCCATGCATGATTTCCAGGTTTCGTTTCATTTCGGGCGATGGTTCTGCCGATCTGACCAATTTCTCCAGAGGTGCCAGAATCAAGGACAAGGGTGTACGGATTTCATGTGAGATATTGATGAAAAATTTGATTTTCAGGTTATTGATCTCTGCATCTTTCTCACGGTGAACCCGCTCCAGCAATGCATTGTTCTGGAGCCTGGCCTTTGACAAGCTGTATTCCCTGGCCAGATACAGAAACCCTGTAATGATGAGTGCATACAAGAGGTAGGCCCACCAGGTCTTCCAGGGCGGTGGCAATACTTTGATGGAGATGGAGGTCCCTTCAGGGTCCCAAACCCCGGCAGCATTACAGGCCCTGACGGTAAAGGTGTATTCTCCGGAAGGAAGGTTGTTGTAGGATTTGTAGCGCTGATTGTAATCCAAATAGACCCAATCCGGATCAATACCCTTCATCAGGCAGGCAAATTTCACCTTTTCTATTTGTGATGTTTTCAGTGCGGTAAACCTAAAACCTATGACCTTTTGTTCATTATTTAAAACAATTGATTTGGTGTCTGAAATATTCTTGGTAAGCAGGATTTGCCCATTCACCTTCTTTCCAATCGGTACAGGCTGATTAAAAATCAGGAAATCAGTCAAAACAACCTTTGGAATCATCGGATCAGACTTTATTCTGTCCGGAAAAAAACGGTTAAAGCCATTGTAGCCGGCAAAAAACAGTTCGCCATCTGCCGTCTTAAGCGTTGAATAGGTAGTAAAATAGGAACCTTGCAACCCATCGTGGGAAGTATAGTTGATAATTTTGTAGTCACTCCCGGCGATCCTGGACAAATGAGAAAGTCCATTCATTCCAACGGCCCAGATATCCCCCTTGGCATCTGCAAGAATTCCGGTAATCTCGTTGGAAGGTATGCCGTTTTTGGGATTGAACTGTTTGACAATCTGCCAGTCTGAATTCATGAGAAACAATCCATCCCAGGTGCCAATCCAAATATTGTGTTCACTGTCTTCGCAAAGCGCATTGACATAGTCAGAATCTATACTTTTCGAATATGCAGAAGGTAATATATTTAAAGCTTTTCCTCCATCCAGGAAGGTGAGTCCGTTTCCCATCGATCCACAAACGATCACTCCGCTATTTAACTCTATCATCTTACGCACCTTAGCCTTGGACACAAATTCGAATTTGGAATCATAGGTCTGAAATCCCTCCTCTGCCATATGATTAATCCTGCAGAAGCTTAATCCTTCACCGTTGGATCCGATCAACAACCGATTGTCTTTGGTGACCAATAGGGACAGAATATTGTCCGAAGAGATACTACCCTTTTCATTCGATTTTCTGTAATTGTCAAAATCCTTGGTTTTTAGATTGTAGCGTGAGAGTCCGTTGGTGGTGCCAATCCAAATATGACCACTTTTATCGGGCTCCAGTGCTCTGATTGTATTGTCAATTAATGAGTTGATATTTCCCGGCGATGAGGTTATCGTATGAAAACTCTCCTTCATCCTGTTGTAAACGGATATCCCCTGCCCAAATGTACCAATCCAGATATTTCCATCCGGACTCTCGCAGAATGAGGAGACAAAATTGTACTGCAAGCTGTTGGGATTATCCGGATCTTTCTGGTAATGCGAAAACAATTGCGTGGCAGGGTCATATTTGTTGATACCATCATTGGTTCCAATCCAGTAAACGCCACAATGGTCCTTTAAAATGGAGGTGATACTGTTGTTGCTCAAACTCCCCGGATTATTGTATATCGACTGATATTGAGCAACTTTACCTGTCACAAAATTCAGGATGTACAATCCCCCCCCCTGTGTCCCGATCCATAGGACACTTTGCTCTACCAGCACTGAGCGCAAGGCATTGCTGCTGAAGTTTACTTTTTTGTTCCAGTCTGTCATTGCAAAAAATTGCTCTTTCTGCTGGTCAAATTGAAACAAACCGCTTGCCAGAAGCAAATTGATTTTGCCAGAATGATCTTGCCAAATATTCCAGATAAAATCTTCTGTGAGATTACGGCGCAATTGATCGGGTACTTTGTACTGCTTTAATCTTTTTGTTTTGGGATCATAGTTTGCGAGCTGACCAAACTCACCACCAATCCAAATTGACCCTAAATTATCCACAAGCAGGGAGGAAACAGATTTTACCTGTGGCAGGATACTCTGACATTTTTGAGAAGAACTGTAAAAAGCAAAGAGACCATTGGTAGGAGTTCCTATCCAAATTGTACCCTCCTTATCTTCTGTTATGATACCTTTGTTACCATAGCGTGAACTCTCCTTCTTGTCGGAGAGCCAATACCTTTCAAAATTGTCATTTTTCTTGTTGTATCTATGCAGAAAATTCACGGTTAGTATCCACAATTGATCGTGTGAATCACAATACTCAGCTAAAATAGTGTTGGTAGAAAGGGCACAGGTATCATCAACCTGCTTGGTGTATTGTTTGTTTTCAAGTCCGTCAAAACGGTTCAATCCGTTGTTGGTAGCAATCCATAAAAAGCCGGTTTGATCCTGAACCATCGCATTGATCCGGTTGCTGCTCAACCCCTGTTCCGTAGTTACATGCTCAAATTTAAATATCGAACTCTGGGCAAAAAGTCCAAAGATTCCTGACTGGACAAAGATGTAACTAAGAAAAGAAACTAAGAAAAGCTTCTGCATGTATGGATACTCATTAAATTGACCTGCAATCAAAATTAGTATCTTTTTCTGTTTAATAGCTCCATGACATTTTCACACTTCTTCCAACAAAGTGCATACAAACTGAATTTCAACTAAATACAGTTTATCCGGCTTTTAATTAGATACAAAATTCCATACAATTGCAACATTTCTCCATTGTCCCGCGCACTTCCGCCAACTACTTTTGATAGGAAAACCAAGCTTATGATCAGCCGGAAAAATGCTGAAATTATCGAGTACATCCTCTACGGGGTGGTTTGCCTTTTGATCTTCGGATTTTTATACCTGGTCATTGGATAGTGTGTTATTATCTATCAAAACTGCATTCATTGTTCTATTTCTATCAAACTAAAATTAGTCAGATTATGCAAAACAAAACAAATGAAAAACAAAAAGCGTTTAGGTACACCTGGTTGTGTATCGCTTTTTTAATTCTAAACTCTTTGACCATTTTTGCGCAGAACCAGAAGGTAACCGGGACTGTGACGGACGGCAAAGGTGACCCACTTCCCGGTGTAACGGTTGTACTCAAAGGCTCCACAGGAGGCACCATTACCGATGTCAACGGAAGTTTCACACTTGGGAATATCCCGGGCAATGGTACACTGTTATTTTCATTCATCGGAATGAAAAATCAGGAAATTGCTGTAGGCGGAAAAAGTGTGATCAATGTCACTTTGATCGAAGATGCTATTGCCATAGAAGAGGTTGTGGCAGTTGGATATGGAACGGTAAAAAAACGGGATATCATTGGCTCTGTCGCTTCGGTATCCGGAGAGGATTTGAAGCAGGTAAGCTCCACCTCTTTTACCAATGCTTTACAGGGAAGGGCAACCGGGGTAAACATCCGTGAAACCTCCGGTACACCAGGATCCCCTATTAGCGTCCAGGTACGCGGTGTAAACTCTATCAACACCGGAACTGATCCCCTGTGGATCATTGATGGTATGCCGGTTTATGCAGGGGCTGGGTTGGGACGTACTTCCGGAACAGTTGCCCAGAACCCCATGTCAACGATTAATCCGAATGACATTCAATCGGTCGAAGTATTGAAGGATGCAGCTGCCACAGCCATCTACGGTTCACGTGGGTCTAACGGGGTCATTATCGTTACCACAAAAAGCGGCAAAAAAGAAAAAGGAAAGGGTAGCGTAACCCTTGACTACTCCACCGGTGTTTCAGATTTAACCACCTCACCCGAGTCAATCGGATTTGCCAATACAACTGATTGGTTCCAAATCATGGATATCGCCAAAACAAATGGCGGTCGTGGCGTCTTTGAACCGGGCGACATCCTGAACGCTAACTTCCCTACCAGCATCAGCCGGGCTGATGCGCTCAAGGTGAATACCAACTGGTTTGACTACGTGTTAAGAAAAGGGAGCTACAAGGATGCCAACTTTTCCTATACCCAAGGTTTGGAAAAGGGGGCCATTTTTGCCTCTTTTGGTTACCGTTCAGACAAGGCTGTCAACGTGGGAAATGACTTCGATCGTTTAACCGGACGTATCAACATTGACCTTGAGCCCATCAAAAATTTTAAAACTGGTGCAAAACTTAATCTCATGTATACCAACAATTACCGGAATAAAACCGAAAATTCCAATCCGGGGATTTCAACAGGTAATGTTGGAGGTTTTGGTTCTGCCATCATGGGTGAATTGCCCTGGTACCCGGTTTACGACACCAACAATCCATCCGGATACTGGAATCCGGGCGCCGGCAACCTGGCGGTGATCTCTCGCCGCGACCTGATGCTCGACAACAAAAAGACCTATCGTGCGCTGGGAAATATTTATGCTGAATTCAACATTGAACAGGTAGAGGGTTTGTCCATCAGGGCAGAAGCTTCCACCGATATTATTCAGGACAATGCAACCAACTGGATTTCAGGTACTGTAATTAATTCCGGAAAGACCTTTGTCTACGAAGGTGCCATTACCAGAACCTCCTACAACTACAATGCCTATCTGAAATACAACCACACTTTTAACGAGAAGCACAGCATCAATGCGGTGGCGGGAACCGAATCCCAACTCACCAGCCAGTACACCCGTGAAATGGACGGACGTGATCCCGTTGGTTACAACCAGGAATTGGGCAGCACCTCTCCCGGCATCAAAGACAACATGCAAGGTTATTTGGGTGGCGAGCGATACATCAAGTCCTATTTTGGGCGCGCCAATTACAAGTTTTTGGACAAATATATGCTGGGAATGAGCATGCGACGGGATGGTTCATCTGCCTTCTCGGATGAATTACGATGGGGCAACTTCGCCGCACTTTCCGCAGGATGGGTGATCTCAGAGGAAAATTTCTTTGAACCACTCTCCGCCACTTTCAATCAGTTTAAGCTGCGTGGAAGCTTCGGCCAAACAGGCAATGAATCCATACCGGGAAACAGAAACATCAATACCTTGACCAACAGTGCAACCAACCGATATGGTACGACAGAAATAATGAGTGCAGGCACTTCGATCTCCATCGGGAACGGTTCAATAACCTGGGAAACTACAGATAGTTACGACGTTGGTATTGATTTTGCCATGTTCAAAAATCGTGTTTCAGGATCCGTTGCCTATTACATGCAGAATGTCTCGGACATGTTGCTTCAGATATCCACTCCACCATCAGCTGCCATCGGCAGTGTGTATGGGAATGTTGGGGACATGAGAAACTGGGGCTGGGAATTTAGTGTCAACTCCATCAACATGGACCGTGATGGATTTAAATGGAATACCTCCTTCAATTTTTCGACCAATCACAATAAAATTCTCAGCCTGACACCCGAAATGGAAAGGCAAAAAGGGAGCGTACTCTACAAGGGTGGCCGTCTGGGACTCTTCAAGATGAGTGAATATGCCGGCATTGATCCGGAACGAGGTGTGCACATGATCTGGGAAATAGATCGTGCCAAATACAACGAAACCGGTGCCTTTGTTCGTACAGGTCGCAAAATACCATTCACAGATACCAACTCTACACTCCACGAAGTGGTGTTGACAGACAAATCCAGCATACCCACCTATTACGGCGGTTTTGACAATACCTTTACCTACAAGGGATTTGAACTGGGCGTGTTCTTTACCTTCTCCGGAGGCAACTACATTTACAATTCAAGGGAGAAGGAGTGGACAGCACCCTCCAACGGTTACTGGATGAAAAAAACGGATCTTCTGACCGAATCATGGACGACGCCAGGTCAAACGGATGCCAAATATCCCCTCCTGTTCATGGAAGGATTTGCTCCTGCCACTACGGCCTGGGACCTGAACGCCATCGACCCGAATACAGGACTGACAGGCTGGTGGAAAAATCCGGACATCAAAAATCTGGTTAATCCAACTGCCAAAGAGACTTACGATAAGAACGGAGCCAGGTCATTGACCAAATACCTCGAAAAAGGAGACTATTTAAGGCTTAAGACACTGAGTCTTGGTTACAACATTCCAAAAAAGCTGGCCTCCAGGATGTACATGGAAAATCTGAAAGTTTATGGTTCTGCCACCAACTTGCTGACATTTACCAACTACACTGGATTTGACCCTGAAACAGGAGCCAATCCCTCTATCCTGCCCTCTGTGAAAACATTCAGCGCAGGCGTAACCATCACTTTTTAATCTAAAATTTTAAAATTTAATTGTCATGAAGATATTAAGTAGCATAAAGATGACAAAGTTGATGTCGGTATTGGCTTTGACTTTATTTCTAACCTTCACGGGATGCAACAACGAGAAATTCTTTGAACTGGATGCCCCTCCCGTAACTACCTGGAAGACTATCCCTGACATGGAAATGGGGATTGCCAATGTATACAGGCTTTCTACCATTCAAAATGAAAGTGCCTGCTGGAATTTTATGCCATTTGTCCACTTTGGACAAAGCGATATCGTGCGGGAGATCAGTGTGAATCCAGGATGGGCCTCCAATGTGACCTATTCAAGGGACTTCCAGCAACGAATTACCCAAACGGACAAATATTCAATCTGTTACCAGGTAATACTTTACTGCAACAACATGATTGACTTCATCAACAGCGATCCATTCCCAAATGCGACAGATGCAGACAAAACAAAAAACATCAACCGGCTAAAAGGGGAGGCACTTTTTTTGAGGGCACTTGCCTATTATCATCTGTTGATTTGGTACACCCCGGCCTATGTGAAGGATGGCGCCAACGATACAAAGTTGTTAACATTGAGAATCACCACTCCAACCAATCTGGATATTGCATTGGACAACGCCCTGGCTTCTACCAAGGATATTTATGCACAGGTGGTAAAAGACTTTACAGATGCCAAAGCTATGCTGCCGCTGAAATGGGAAACTGGTATGCACAATGCCTATAAATTCGGCAGGGTGAACAAACATGCCGCTGGCGCCTACCTGGCTCGTACCTTGATGCTAATGGGGAAATACGATGAAGCACTGAACGAACTAAACGCTGTGTTAGATGATACGGCCATGCCCAGAACCCTTGAAATCGATCCGGAAACAAACTGGATCAACAACAGTGCCACAGCTGCCTGGAACAGTCCTGAAATCCTTTGGTACGGCTTTTATGCTGATATTAATTTAAGTACAGCCTTCAGGCATAACATCATGTACCACTATTTCGACAATGCCATCTTCCCAAATCCTGATGACTGGCGCGACTGGTGGATCTGGTCACTAAACACCAAAACGCTGAAACGTTGCGGCATGATGGCGGCTGATAATTCTGCTCCTATCAGCTGGACCAACGACAAACGTGCCAAATTGTTCCATCGTTTCGAGGGATATGACAATACTTTGCCGTCAACCACCAAATACAATTATACCTATCTGGTAAACAGAGGCTTTGAAGGTAAAGTAGGCAAAGCAGATCCTGTCATTATGAGCAAGAAATATTACCGTGTTCCTGTCGTAGGACAATCGAAAACAGCTGCTCCTCAAAACCTGCCCATCATCCGCTCCGCAGAATTGTATTTGTGGCGTGCTGCCTTGAAACAGGTGGCCGGCAAAAGTGGACAAGCCTCGGATCTGAACAAGGTTCGCCAGCGTGCCTGGGATACTGCAAAGAGCGGAAATTATGTACCCTTGACGGATGCTGAAGCAAACTGGGAAATGATTGACCAGGAATGGGTCAAAGAAATGGCATTTGAGGGAGATCGCGTTATCTGGCTGCAGATGTTCCGCAAACCAATCGGAGCAGGTGATCGTGCTGTTGCCGATGTCAATGCACCCTATGCCAACTTCTTTTATCCTATCCCACTTAGTGAAACCGATTTCAACAAAAAATAATTCTTAATTTACCGACTGATTTTTAGCAATTTAGGAAAGGTTATTCTTGTTTGGGTAACCTTTCCATTTTTAGAGGAAAAATTTGATAAAATGAAGCCAATCCAGAAAGCCAAATCTTTGTCCCGAAGGCAATTCATCAGCCAGGCAGGTGTAGTCGTATCCGGTTTAACCTGCTGGCAGACAATGGCATCCTTTACCAGAGCAAACAATCTTTCCCCCATTCCAAAATGTTGCATCCTCAATCCGACTTCAATTCACTTTTACAATGAACCGGTTCGGTTAAATACAAAAGCTATTGGGACATCTGAACCATTCATTGTCAGACTGGGAGGAAAGGAAATCCCCTGCCAGATCGAAGAAATCAATGGAATGAGAAATATCTGGACCATCGGAAACCTTGATCCAGGATCAGGCAGTGAATTTGAGCTGATACAAGGTCAACCAAAACCCTTCCCAAAGTTGGTCTCCATTCAAAGGCAGGAAGGATATTTCCTGCTTGAAAATGGAAAAGTTTCGGTAAAAATTCCAAGTCTGGCAAAACACGAAATCCCGGGCCCTGTTGCAGGAATCAAACTCGCAGATGGTCAAATGGCTGGAAACAGCTTCTGGAAAACCAACAAAAAACTAAAGAAATTCAGCAGTGAAATTGTTGGCGACGGTACGATTTTCGCGAAAATCCGGTTACGGTACGATTTTGAAGGCGAAAAAGGCACAAGGAAGGAGAAAACCTCTTTTTCAGAGATTGAGATCATGCTGGCCCCGGAATGGGAACATGTAGCGATTCATGAAAAACATGAAATGGGGGCTGACGATTATTGGGAACTGGATCTGAGTCATGGATGGTCTCCAAACAACGGTGTATCCAAACAATTCAACAACGGACCGGGGGGGGATGGAACCATTGTAGTGCCTCCACCAAACCGGTCTTTGTTGCCTATAAAAAACGTCAGTTTTTCAGAAGAGCTGTACATCAATTTAATACCAAGGTGGAACCAGCATTTTAAAGATGGATGGGCCTTTGCAGCCACCGATGGTAAACACCACCTCTGTGCAGTCGCAGTGAAAGCCAGCCAATGGAAATGGCCGCACGACAACGGTTTGCAATGCGTGGTAAAACCGCATGGCAAATATGCCGGTGTTCGCTGCGCTACCCGCAGAGGCCAGCGAACCTGGTGGCTCTCTCCTACCCTCCTGCCGGCTGAGACCGACTACATTGCAAAAAATGTTTGGGAAAACCTCGACAAAATCAACCAGGATTATATTCTCGATTGGAGTGAAAAACCGACCAAATGGTGGAGCACCAATCCCTATGATTCAGAGCAAACCAATCCGACCCATACCATCCGGCAAATCGGCAAGGCAGCCCTTAAAAATGCAGGCCAGCCGGCGGACGATACAACTTTGATCCGCTTTCAAACGCTGATCCACAACGATTGCTGGGGCAGCTACTGGGACTATTTTTCGCCCGAAAACCCAAACTTTTTTACCGATTACAACCTCGTTCCCATTGCATTGGCGACGAATCTGAAGGATCACCCGCAATTTGAAAAATTCAGGAAACTGGCTGAAAATAAGTTCAGGGAAGACCTCTATCACTCGATCACCTTACCAGGAGGAGCCGGACAGGAGTGCCCGGGCTATAGCCACTATGGCATGTCGCTTTGGAGTGAAATTGTGGCAATGGGCGAAAAACACCTGGGTTTTGATATGAAATTCATCAAAGAACGGCTCGAAGCTTCCATAAAATTCTATCAGCGCATTAGTTTTCCAGATGGAGAAATTCGTCGTGGATCGCCCATGGGAGACTCGCATCCAGACGTAGGCGGTAAAACCGGAATGTCTCGCGTTGAAGTGGACCCGGATAGGGTAAAGAGCTGGATGACTGAGGAATTTCCGGGATTTGGCGTGCTTTTCACCAATCGCCCAGGCACAAATCGTGAAACCTATTTAAGTTTTAAAAGTGGCCCCAATCGCTGTCATTACCATGGGGATCAATTAGCTTGGCATTATTGCGCCAATGGACGACCACTGGTGGTAGATCATCATTGCAGCTACCGTCCGCGTGCCGGACAGGAACACATGCACAACCGCCTCGCATTTTTTACCAACGAAATGCCTTTTGCCAACATGGATGGCTATGAACGCTTGATCGCTTTTAAGACTTCACCGGAAGTCGATGTTGCAGTTGGTCAGGTTGAAAGCACACGGCTTCGCGAAGTGGAACCGCTTCCACCGGAAACATGGGATGCCCGTTACCCGCAACTGCAGTTTGATGAACCACTGGTGTATCGACGGACGGTGGTTTTGGTGAAAAATGAGGATCAGGATTATTTTGTCTTTCGCGACCAGTACTGGGCCGACCGACCACTAAATGCGGCATTTTGCCTTCACACGTACGGTGAAACTCCGGTAAGGAAGGATCATCTGATCGACTTCGAAAAGCTGGTCATTTTTTGCACGCATCCTGATTTCACCATGAAAAATCTGGACTGGTCTCACGAAAGGGGTGGCTACGAGGAAACCAAAGGAATCAGGTTGGAAATTTCGGGCCAAACGGGAGAAATGATCACGGTAATGTATCCCGGAAATACACCTCCTGAAATGAAGAAAATTCCAGGAGGCGTGCAGGTGGGAAATGACTCAATTGTTTTTGGAGCAAATCAAAAGGATTCAGCGGATAGTGCTGAAATGATGAGTATTCGCCGTTCGGGATCACAACAATTGACCTTATCAGGAAACGAAATTGATGTCAACCGCTGGCAGGGCGAAGTAGGTTTATTTGTTCCCGATGCCGGCTATCCATTTGGCGATATTCCCGATTGGCTGGCCACACAGAGAGAAACAAAACCAGCCTGGGCCGCCATAGCCAAATGACTGGTTAATTGGGAATGAAGAGATTACTCCCATAGTAGACCAGTTATAAGCCATTGAATACCAACAAAAAATGGATAGCGAGCACATCCATAAAGATTGGTAATTCCAGCCCCGTAGGGACGACATCTTGGTAGCCCTGGCTTTCAAGCCAGGGTCCGTAGGGACGGCATATTGGTAGCCCCGGCTTTTAAGCCGGGGTAAAAAGATGAAGGAAAAGAAAGCGCCGGTGTTCAAATTTTAATAAAGTGGTAAGTCCATTATCCGGCGCAATTGAGAAAATATTGAACAAAAAAAGAGATCCCGTAAGGCAATGAATAAATTTAAAGAGATAGGAATTGTTTTAACCATATTGCTTGCAGAACCAGCTGTGGCACAGCAAAACCATGACCTGAACCTTTGGCTAAAAAACAGCCATTGCCAGTCCTCCATCCGCTTCACCAGTTACAATTACAATTTTTACAACAAACCGCTGGAATACCTCAGCCTGCCAGTTGATGCACCAAATACCACTCCTCAAATTCCATTCCTGAATGGTCGGTGGACCTATCGATACCAGGCATCGGTTCCGGCGGATCGTCCCGATGCCCTGGAGGTGGAATTCAATTTTAAATTGACAGAGGGTTCCGCGCCACAGACCAGTATCTCTTTGGATTTCACCTTCGACAACTGGTCAAAGTCAAATTTTGTGCTTTTGCCCGCCTCCGCCTACAACGGCAACCGCTACGAATCACGCCGGATCCGATACTCCCCCAAACTGCTCGATTCACGCGACATCGGGCCGGACAAACCAATGATCATTTCGGATGTGCCGCGTTTAAACATCAACGATGGACCATCCCGCATCCAGGAACGTTCCGGTGCGATGAGTACTCCGGCAATCGGTTTTCAGTCGGAAGGCACAAAAACCGGCTTTTGGTTGCTGACAAACCAAGCGACCAAATTTGGTGATACCGGCATCAGCATTGAAGAATCACGCGATCGAAAATCAGCCGTGATAAGCTTAACGCTTCCGGTTGTCCGGGAGGATTACAAATATACCATCACAGACAATCAGGCCGAATCGATGGATAGGGCACCGGATTTCAGCGCCGGAGATGAGTTTACCGTAAAATTCAGGTTGTATCATTTCGCTTCACCACAAATTCAGGGCATATTTAACCGTTTTGCCGAAATCCGTAAGGATCTTTCAGGAGAGACCCATCTGAATCCTTTGATCCCTTTCTCCGCTTGCTATTCGTTGCAGGAAGCAAAGTTCAACGAGCAAAATTGGGTGGAAGAACATGGATATTACTCAGTGGGGATGCGCGAAAACTTTCTGCAGGACTGGCAAATTGGCTGGACAGGTGGTATGATCTCAACCTATCCCCTGCTCTTTGCCGGAAATGAAACTTCACAACAGCACGTCATCCGCAATTTCGACTGGCTGTTCCCCAACGGCATCAGTCCTTCCGGTTTTTTTTGGGATATGGGCGAAAAGGGGACCAAATGGTATGGGGGCGACATTCGCAAACCCAATACCATCAACTGGCACCTGGTGCGCAAAGGTGGAGACGGGCTCTACTACGTCATCAAACAATTGATGCTGATGGAAAAGCAAAACAGATTGGTAAAACCCGAATGGAAGGCCGGAACGCAAACTGTGGCCAATACTTTTGTGAAACTATGGAACAATTGGCATCAATTCGGAAATTTTGTGGACAGCCAGACCGGAGAAGTGGTGGTAGGTGGTTCCACCAGCGGAGCCATTGTTCCGGCAGCACTGGTATTGGCTGCCAAATACTTTAACAACCCGGAATACTTGCGGGTGGCAGAGGCATCGGCGGAAGATTACTATGACAAATACATTCAAAAAGGCATTACCTGCGGTGGACCGGGTGATGCCATGCAAAATCCTGACAGCGAATCATCCTATGCCATGATCGAATCCTTTGCGTTGCTTTACGAATCCACCCTCGACAAAAAATGGCTGCAACGGGCAGAAGAGATGGCCAACCAGTTTTCAAGCTGGGTGATGTCGTACGATTACAAATTTCCGGAAAACTCTACTTTGGGAAAATTGGGTGTTCAAACCACCGGAATTGTCGTGGCCAACACACAGAACAAACATGGCGCTCCCGGAATCTGCACCTATTCAGGCATTGCCCTCTGGCGACTCTACAGGGCAACGGGAAACCAATTTTACATGGAGTTACTGCGCGATATTGCAAGGATTCTGCCGCAATACTTGTCTCATCCCTCAAGGCCAATCGATAAAATGAAGATCGGGTGGATGTCGGAGCGGGTGAATACGACCGACTGGCTCGAAGGAATCGGGGAGCTTATGTATGGTTCCACCTGGGCCGAAACCTCCCTCTTGCTGACTTACATCGAAATACCCGGCATCTACGTACAACCAGACAAATCAATGGTATACTCAGTCGATCACATTGAACATCAAATTATTAAAAACGATTCCGGCAAGCTGACCGTGAAATTTACAAATCCGACACTTTCTGAAGCAAATGTAAGGTTGTACGTAGAATCATCCGGGCAGGCAAAGGAACCCTTGGGGGAGAATGCCTTGTGGAACGGCAAAACAGTTCAATTGAAACCAGGCGAAAGCCGCATCCTGAATTTTAAAAAATAACATAGTAACTCCATTAAGCATGAAGAATAGACTCCTCACCCTGGTATTCACATTTGCTGCGTTAGGCAATTTATTTGGGCAACAAAATGTTGCGGCTGTTGCTGATCCACTGGAGGTGGTCAGATTGATCGGAGATAAACTGATCAGGGATACTCCTTTTCAATACCGGCTAACGACAACCAGCAACAATTCAAAATTCAATGGTCTGCATTACGTTGACTTTGGAAGGACATTTGGTTTGCAGCAAAGTGCAGTGGCGTATGCCTTTACGCAAATACAGGTAACCAGGGATACCAGTCTGACCATTCAAACAGCCCACAACGATGGTTGTAAATTCTGGATCAACGGAAACCTTGCTTACGAAAAAAATGGAAAACAGAAGTCGGACATCCGGTTTGAAGAGCGAAGTGTCGAAATGGCGGAACAGTTTACAGTGAATCTAAAAAAAGGTGCCAATAGCCTGTTGATCAAATCAGTCACATTGGGCAATGAATGGGTGGTCTACCTGCAGCCCCCAAGTTTGAAAGGGGCGGTGGTGGACCATTCAACCAGGGAACCGCTCATTGGCCTGCAAAGTGTCCCAAATGTCGACAAAAAAATTGCTTCCCTCACCAACTGGCTGGTCATAGGACCATTTGCCAATCCTGATGGGAAAGGAACAGAGATCATTTATGCACCCGAAAAAGAGCTGTTGTTCGGAAAAATGTACGAAGGAAAGGATCAACTGATTACCTGGACGATTCCCAAAATTGAAATTCTGGGGGATGTGATCGATCCGCTTCCCTGGGGCACAAATTACACCTGGAACTACCACAACGGCGGTTTGGCGTGGGCCATGCAGCAACTGGCAGAGGTGACAGGCGAGCAGAAATACCATCAATATGCCACCAATTTTTGCGATTTTCAAATCAACGGGGCACCCTTTGTCAACTACCAGGTAACCACCCTGCGCGCCACCAACTCGGCCAACAACGGATTTCTATTTTCGCCACTGCTCGATTTTACCCTTGCCCCTGCCCTGCCGTTCATCTACAAACTCCGGAAGGAACCCTCCTTCACAAACCGCGAATTGTACAAAAAATACATCGACCGGATGCTGCAATATGCAAAAGATGAGCAGGTTCGTTTGCCCGGATCCAACATTTACACCCGTTTGACACCTGAGAAGTACACCACCTGGGTCGACGACATGTTCATGGGAATACCATTCCTGGTTCAGGCGGCACAATATGCCACAACCCCTGAAGCACGGAAACAATTTCTGGAGGATGCTGCAAACCAGGCGGTCAGGTTCAATGAACAGGTTTGGGACAAGGAGGCCCGGTTGTACATGCATGCCAAATATTCAGAGAAAAATGTGAAACTACCGCACTGGTCGCGGGCCAATGGCTGGGGAATCTGGGCAACCACCGAAGTGCTGAAAGTATTGCCCAAAAATCATCCGAACTACAAAATCCTGCTGGCCCACTACCGTGAACATGTGGATGCTTTGGTTGCACTTCAAAACAAAAATGGTTTCTGGCTTCAGGTATTGGACCGGCCCGATTCAAGGGAAGAGGTATCAGGTACGGCCATCTTTACCATGTCCATTGCCCGTGGTATAACCAATGGTTGGCTCAATGAAAAAAAATTCAAAACCTATGCCCTGAAAGGTTGGGATGCATTGAAAACACAAATTGAACCAGACGGTACCGTCCACAACATCTGTTACGGTACCATGTGCTCTGAGGATGTCAATTACTACATGAACCGACCATTTTACGACAACGACACGCACGGGTTGTTTGCCGTGGTATTTGCCGGCATTGAGATACAGAAACTGTATTCAATGAAAAAAAGTGATCAAAACAAATTAAAGAAGATACAATAGTTTAGGTTGGTCGTTTTCTCTTCTCGCTTGTGGAATGAGTTGTTGGAATTTTTAGCAAAATAGACGGATGAATCTGAATAGTGTTATTAGAATGAACTGTTTCATTGCAATGTTAAGCTTTTTAACATGCAGTCTTCATGCCCAAAGTGAGATAAAAATTCTCCAATACAACATTCTGGAAGGGTTTAAAGGAGATAGTCTGTTACAAAACCAATACATTGACTGGGTTGAAAAGATCAATCCGGATATCATTGCTTACCAGGAGATGAACGGCTTTACTCAACGGAAATTGGAAAATTTCGCTTCAAGGTATGGACATGACTATGCGATACTCTTAAAAACCGAAGGCTATCCGGTTGCCTTGTCTTCCAAATTTCCAATTCTCAGCGTTCAGAAGGTAATCGACAACATGCAGCATGGCTATATTTATGCACAGACAGCAAATCTGCATATTTTTGTCATCCACTTTTCCCCGCATCAATGGACCATAAGAGAGGCTGAAATCCGGCAAATATTGGCACAAGCTGCCCTTCTTCCACAAAATGAGAGGATTTTGATTACAGGAGATTTCAATTCCTACTCTCCATCCGACTCAGCAGTATATGACAATGATCGGTTGAGATCCTATGCACTGTATGAGGAAAAAAACAAACATATCCAGAATCTAAAGAATGGAAAATTTAATTATTCTGTCATTGAATCCGTTGAAAAGACTGGTTACAAGGATCTTCTGAGGCAATTCCACACTGTTTTTATTCAAAGTTCAGTAGGTTCCAGACAACGAATCGACTTTATGTTTGGGAACAAGGCATTGACGAAAGCAGCCATATCAAACGAAATCATTATTGACACTAGTACGAAGCAGCTTTCTGACCATTATCCGACCTTAGGCGTTTTCAAGTTCAACTAAAAATACATCGAACAACAATTAATTCAGTTGATTGTTGCGAAAAATACAATTTTCAAAATGGAAAAATTAATTATCTTACTTACATTTATCTTTTGTGCCTCCGCTTTGGCACAACAAAAAAACTCACTGGTTAGGCCGGCGCGACTTTCCAAACAGGAAATAGTGGTATTGCAAAAGGAGATCGATCAAACCACTACCAAATATGATTCCCTTGTTCATCTTGTATGGGGGATCCAATCAAAACACTATCACTCCGACTTGGAAGAAGAGACCAAAGTGCACAGCACGTTGGGCTCACTCAATTACGCAGTCAATTTACTGGATATAGGCAAATCAGAATACAAGGCTCGTGCCTTCGAAGTGTTGTACGCAGTTCTAGCCCTTCAGGATCAGCATCCCGGTTCAAAAACCTGCGGTATCTGGCCATATACCCTGGAAGAGCCACTGGCAACCAAAAAATCACCTGCCGACCGTAATTGGGCCGACTTTTGTGCTGTCCCGCTCATCAGCATACTCAATAACCACGAGGATGTATTACCCTCCGATCTGAAGGAAATGGTGAGAAATGCGCTGGTTCTTGCAGCAAAAGCCATCCAACTGCGGGATGTACGACCGGATTACACCAACATCTCCCTGATGGGTTTGTATGTCTGTTACATGACCGCCGACCGTTACAGCGATCCGGATTTGATGGATTATGCCCGTAAACGACTGAAAGCATTTTACGACTGTACGATCCTGAACAAAGGGTTTATTGAGTACAATAGTCCTGCCTATTTCAAACTATCACTGGATGAAGTTCTCAGGTTGAAAGAACAAGTGATCCAAAAGGAAGATCATGCCTTGCTCGACTCCATCTATGCCACCGGATGGAGCATCCTTGCCCGCCATTACCACCCTCCTACCGCACAGTGGGCCGGTCCGCACGGCCGTGCATACAGTGTATTGCTAGGTTCATCAACCTACAACTGGCTTTTTACATCCTCTGATGGAAAGATCAATCCTGACACGCAGGTTAGCTTTTCAAAAGAGAAAAATCCACAACTACGACATCTGATCCCCCCCTATTTGATGCACTACTTTGTGGCACCAAAATTACCAAGAATGGAAATAGACACCTTTATCCATGGAGGGCAGAAAATAGAATTGAATCCGTTGGTTTCATACCAGGAAAGTGACAAAGGGGTTTGGATCACCACCAAAGAGATCATCGGAAAGTCTTACTTTACGAAAGAATATGTCTTGTCATCTGTCAATCAATCCTGCCTGTGGAACCAGCGCCGTCCAATGATTGCCTATTGGGGAACTGAACAAAAACCTGTGTCGATGCAAATCCGGTTTTTGCACGACTTTTACGATTATGCTTCAGCCAATATTTTCTGTGCACAGGATTCAAACAATGTTTTGGGAGCTATCAACTTCACTACCAACGGCGGCGATCGGCACGTCACTATTGATGTGATCAAGAATGGTACCATTAAGGCAAAGGACCTCAGGCTCAGGTACGAATTTGGGGGAGACATCAGCAGTTTAGTTTTTGATTTACCTGATACTGTCCGTAATGTTGTCACAGGAAGATCAGGAAAACTGAATTTCAGGGTGGAGATTCCCTACCTGGAATTCGATGGCTACGGAGGCAGCTGGTCAATAGGCGGGGATGACAAAAACAAATGGTTCGATTTTGTCATCTATACAGGAACCGAAAAAGAGTTTAATTTTGAAAAGATGCAAGGAGCCATCCTCGGTTTTCTAGTTACCATCCAAAGTAAAACCATGCCTTTGCATGAAAAGGTTTTTGTCAGTAAGTCCGAAAAGCTCACAGAATTGATATGGAAAAACCTAAAAATCAAAGCGCTCACCAAACCATATGCTGAAAAAGCCACTTTGGTACTCAAATAGCAACTAGGGTAATTGGTCAGAATACCCGTATATTTTTTCAGCTAGTCAAAACGAAAAAGAATACAAATTTCACTATTTATCACAACATAACTGGTTGTCCAGCCAGAGAATAAGCCTATTTGCATTTACAATGTTGTCCATTGTTCTTGTTCTGAAATTCAAATCCTGGTATCAGCTCTTTTCCAAATAGCTAAGAGCATAAGTTCTATCATCACCTGATAAATCATATTAAGGAACTTTGGGTCTCGAATTCATTTCAAAAACCAAAGAGCCACCATTGATAATATCTTTAAAAGAAATTCTTGGTTCATCTAACAGTTTACCATTCAAACGCATAGATTGGATATAAATATTTTTGCGAGAATTGTTTTTTGCCTCAATAATGAATTTTTTACCAGGATAATAGTCATTGTTAAGATTAATTGTAACTTTTTTGAATAGGGGGCTTGTCAGATCAATGACCAACTCCGGAGAAGTTCCACCATTCATTTCAAAAAGGCCCATTGCAGTCATTACAAACCAGGCTCCCATTTGGCCTTCATCTTCATCTCCTTCCCATCCATGATAAGGGGTTGACCCATAATATTTATCAAGGATAGCACGGGAATACTTCTGGCACAACCAAGGTTTGCCTGAATAATTAAACAGGTATGGTGCCTGCATATTTACCTCGTTACCATGGTTTACATAATATTCATGAATAGTTTTCTGTGATCGGTCAAAGACATGAGCGGAAAATAAGTTTTTTTCTGATTTTTCAAAACCTTCTTCTAATCTGGAATTAAATAAGTCCTTCCCAAGAAGATTTACTAAACCAGGCACATCATGGGGAACATACCAGGAGTATTGCCAGGAGTTGCCCTCTGAGAAATACATTCCTGAAAAGGGATTAAATTCCTTCATCCAGTTTCCTGTTGAATCCCTTGGAACAATAAATTTCAATTCAGGATGGAACAGGTTTTTCCAATTATCTGATCTTTTAATAAAGAATTGATAGTCCTGCTCATTCCCATAGGATTTTGCCAATTGTGCGAAACAATAATCATCGAAAGCATAATCTAGTGTTCGGCTTACACGGTCAATGTTGAGTGGTACAAAGCCCAGACGATTGTAAATATTCAGTCGCTCGTTACCTGCAAGGCCGGAAAGAGGCAGACGGCAGCCTTGTTGGGTAAGTGTATTTTTTACAGCCTTATATAACATTGTTGTGTCATAATTACGAATCCCTTTCATATAGGCCGAAGTCATCAGCGCTATCTCATGCGAAACTTCCATGACGCCGGTATGTTCCAAACCTGTTGGCCCGTTATTGGTCCATCCGGTTTTATCAAATAATTCAAGCTCTGTCCGTACCCAATTATTTGTTATTTCTGGAGTAATCAATGACCATAGTCCATTAAGGTTCCAATACGAATTCCAGAAGGCATCACCTCCATACATAACTTCACCGACCGGCAGTTGTTGTATTCGTTCAAAAGGATCTGCATATCGCCCATCTACATCTGACCATGTTTGTTTCTGACAATAGCTCCTGTAAAGGTTTGTATAGAACTTTGTTTTATCTCTCTCAGAACTTCCTTCAACGGTTATTTTTCCAAGCAGGTTGTTCCATTCATCACGGGCATTTTTAACTACGGAGTCAAAATCCCATCCATAAGGATCGAGTTCTTTTTCAAGGTTTCGACGTGCTCCTTCAATATCAACAAGAGAAAGTCCTGTTTTTAATAGTATTTGTTCTCCTTTTCTGGTGTCAAAGGTTAAGAAAGATCCAAGATCAATACTATCCCGAATCTGCTCAATTTCTTTTTGTATGCCCCCTGCTTTTGACCATCCATTAAAAGACTTAAACGGTTTATTCAATTGAATGACAAAATAGAGGGTGTAATCACCATAAGACGTATGTGATGTTGCATAACCTTCAATAGTTCTATCGTTCATACGAGTAATCAGAGCATCGCTTACCTTGAATTTGTACTCGGCAGGAAACGCTAAATCTATCATTATCCTGACATCGCTGAGTTCCTCAAATGTATAGCGATGAAAGCCACAATGAGTAGTGGCTGTCATTTCCGCATTGACATGTGCATCGTATAGATAAACCGAATAGTACCCTGGATATCCTTTTTCAGTATTTTTTTCTATTCGGGAATGATACGATGCCGAAGCTCCACGAAAGGGTGAATCAACGGGTGAATCTTTTACCGTTAGATCCTGCGATGATGGCATAATTGCCAGACCAGCCATTGTCCATCCATGAAGATGACTAAACGCATTTACACTACAATTCGAATACTCATATCCCCCCATCCAAACATCACCCTGATTATCAGGTCCCAGTTGAACCATACCAAAAGGAACACAGGCATAAGGACCTAGCATCCATCTGGAATTAGAAGTGCCTATAAATACATCCACATAATCAACTGGGCGTTTTTGTTTTGAAGCATTTACAATTAGTCCAAATAATAAAATATTCATAAATAGTATTATTCTTTTAAAACAGATTCGGCTCATTGTTTTTGATGTTTATTATTTATGTTCATTTAGCATTTTTTTAGTCACAATAGTAAACTGTTTCGGCTAATCTTTGAAAACCTCAAATTCGTATATACTGGTTGAATTCCTGCTTGTAGCAGTTGCTTTGCTTATCAATAACCTGATATAGCGCGATTTTACAGGGATCTTCAAATCCCTGTCAGTTATATTTTCAATATTCCCTTTTACCGAATCAGCGGTTTCCCATTCATTAGCTCCATCTGCTTTTACTTGAAAATCGAAATCCGATGTTACCAGATCTGGCCTGTCTTTACCTGAATGAACAACCCGCCACCTCTTGATTTCTTTTATTTCACCCAAATCAATTACAATATATTTTTCAGAGTATTTTCCGCTATCGTACCATCGGGTCTTCAAGTCGCCATCCACCGCAGACTCCGGAGACTGGTCAATCAGAAAATCGGGACTATGATCAATAACTTCCTGTTCGAAAAGTAGGTTGTTATTTGATTTCACAGGCTCATATTCAAACCATTTGGGTGATG
The DNA here is from genome assembly GCA_945873105.1 of Tangfeifania diversioriginum. GTDB lineage: Bacteria > Bacteroidota > Bacteroidia > Bacteroidales > Prolixibacteraceae > CAINVV01. Next base: position 35,231 of record CAMCBW010000023.1, on the reverse strand, counting down.
TTGTTTCCTTCGGTTTGGTTATCAGACTTTGTCCCGGTTGAATATCATCGGCTTCGTTATCTGATGCCGTTACAGCAAAAACAGCCACCTTGGGTTCATATGGCAACTCCAATACTTTTGCATGACCAGGAAGCTCTAGTTTGAGCTTAAACATATAGGTAAAAATATACGCCTCATTACCCTTTTTATTATGCCGATGTGTTCCCACATAAGCAATCTCAGCATCTTTAAGATATCCTTCCGAGTAACCCTTATGACCCCATTGTCCGATGAATCCGGAATAATATGGAACAATAAATTCATAAGGTTTCCCATCTACTTTAAAAATAACTTTTCTGTCTTTATCAGATGAGGAACATAAAACATAAAGCTTCCTGTATCCATCTGGAATTAATACTTTTTGACCTTTACATTTTATCACGTTGTTCTCATCCTTTTTTCCTAACCGAAACAGAATTCCGCTAATTGTTAAGCTATCTGGAATTAATTCTGCCGCGTATGAATTTGTTTTACCATCAAAATTTGCAAAATTTCTAAACCCATCCGGAGAAAAAGCTTTATCATCATAATCGAGTGAGAGGCATTTATTATTTGCAGGAGTCAGTAATTGCTTATATTTCAACTTTACCCTAAATGTTTTAGGTTGAAATCCCTTACAATCAAACAACAGCTTGTTTCCTTTGAAAGCGACATTTCCTATTGCTTCTTCGATTCCATTTAGCTCTTTAGCTTCAATAATTTCATAAGGGAAAGTAACTTCTGCATTTTTCGCTTCTTTTCCTGAGACTTCATAAAGTCGGATTACATACTCATTCCCATCCTCGGCTTTCTTCAAGGCTTTGACAATTACCTGTGGAGTACTGGTATGTAAAAATGAAACTGATTTGCCAAGTTTTCCATCATGTTTTGAAGTTACAAAAGTTCGTAATGGCTGATTAAGTGCTTCAGCGGCCCAAACCGTCTTTACAGGATTAAGATTCCCGACATGCCCAAAGATGGAATAGGTGAATGTTTGGTTTCCCAGATCTTGTTCATTTTCATACTTCTCACTTTTAAGACCGCCATTGGGAGTATGAATCAAGGTCAAACGCAGTGTATTGTCAGAAGGTTTATCCCATCCGTACTTACAATCGTTAAGAATGGATACTCCATAGGAGCTGTCCGAAGCAGACAGATCAGCCCAATATTGAGCAGGTACTTCGTAAACAATTGGCGAATTATTTCCTCTTTGAATATTTCCGATCCCAAGGTCGTATGTCGCCTGCCTGTTGCCGAACGAAAAAGGAAATTCAGCTTTGAGCAGGGCCTTTTTTGTATCCCAGTTAACTTCGTTCAGTATATCAATACGATCATCCTGACCACCATTTGTGAGCCGTATAAACTGAACAAATTTAGAGCCTTGAAAAGTTCGTTTCACTTTCAGAGTAGCACGAACAGATCCGTTCTCAACAATTGTTATTTCAGGACTTGCATTTATTGCAATTGATTCCGCATCCAAAGTACTTTTCAATATCTCCCATGCTGGCCATTCAGGCGATTCGTTTTTTGTAAAAATCGTCAAACGTATAGACTTTCCAGTTTCTACAATTTCCTTGTTGCATCTTTTATCAATCAAAGAGTTGATATCACCATTTTTATCGAGAGTGATTTTATAGATAGAATTTTCCAACGTGTTATTAGTGATTTTCAATACTGAGGTTGTTTTCACAATGTCAGTGCGCACATCATAAACTGCAAAGCCCAACGGATCAACTATGGCAGCAAAAATTATCCTGGCTTTTTTACCTGAATATGAAACTAATTGTGTCGGAACCTGATTTCCGGCGGCATTGTATGCTGAAACAGCTTTTGGTTCGCTCTCAAATGGTATTTCAACCTCCACAATATGATTCAGTGTTTGTGAAAGTGTATTGAAAACGACTACGGGAACTCCTTCTACATTGGTATTAAGAGCCCTTATTACCGAACCAACGGAAGTTTTCAGAACGGAAGCAAATTGCTTTTGCGAAAGAAGTTCATCATTCCATGAAAATGTATACGCTTTGGGGATGCTTGTTCCTGTTAAATCGTCATGAAACTGATGCCAGATAAAGCGGCTCCATGCTTCATTTAATGTTTCTTTAGGATATTTAATGCTTCCTAATAATTCTGCAATTACCGATGTTCTTTCAGCGGCGTCTGCCAGAAGTTCATTCTTGCGATTCCATAATTTCATTGCAGCTTGCGAAGTGTAGCAACCAGTACCATGAACATCCATTAAAAGCTCTCCTTTGAAAACAGGAAATTCCGGATACTTACTTATTGGCTGAAAGTCATTAAAAAGCTGCCCAGATGCAGCACTGATTATATTTAAAGGACCGCTTCCATTAATTCCCTTTTCTATTGACATAACACTTGAAATGGAAGGAGAGCCACCCATATCACCGGTTCCGTAATATTGATTAATGATACCATATTCAGCATATTTAGCCTTTTCTACATAATCAGTTCTATTGGAGATGTCTTCGTTCTTGTATTTATGGGTATAATCTCCATTGTCTAAGGCTGCCATAATTCTTGAACCATCAACTCCTTCCCAGACACCAATACTAAATGGAATCTTGGAGTTTCCGTAAAACGCACCATTCCGCCACTGAAGTTTTTGAGTCGAAAATCCCTGTATGCCACAATGGGCAGCAATAGTCGGAAGCGTGTATGGAAACCCAAAGCAGTCGGGCAGGAAAATATCGTTGCTTTTTACTCCTAGTTCTTGTTTGAAAAAAGTTTGTCCGAGTAAAATATTCCGAAAAGATGATTCCGGAGAAGGAATAATAAAATCATTCGCATCCCACGAACTTCCAGAAGGATTCCATCTTCCTTGTTTTGCAAAAGCCTTTACTTTATCAAACTCCAGAGGGTAATACTCTTTCATCCACTTGTATTTAACAGCCCCCTCAAAGTTGAATACATAATCAGGATAAGTATCAAGCAAATGGAAATTTTGAAAAAGTGTATTTTTTAGATACTCATTTATTGAGGTCTGCACATCCCATCGCCACTGTGTGTCAAAATGAGCATTTGAAACTATGTATGCTTTATATGGTTTTGTGCTTTCCAAATTCTTTTTCTGTCCCGAAACATTACTCAGGAAGCACATTAAAAAAATGAATGATATAATGCATTTTACATTAACAGAAATTGACGACATGTTTTTTGCTAAGGTCCAAGTGAAATAAATGGAAGAGGCTTCCCGTGTTTTCATTTTAGTTAATTTTCTTATTAATTCTAACAAATCAAAATCCTTCTGCCCAAGTTACTATTTAAAAATCATAGCATTAATACAATACTTTAACTTCATTAACTGGGTAAAAACATTCCCTCGTAATGTGTTATGGGATCAAAAATTCCACCGCTGGTTTTATAGAATTCATCGTTTAATTCGTAAACACCATTTTTTTGTTTTACCCAGGCGCCATCTTTACGCGGATGATAATTCATCATGGTATCCCAGTTTTTATAGTTTTGGTGCCCGTTGCTTTCAACCAAGCCAAGGCTTCCCATTCAGGGAAATGATTTTAGACGGGCAGCCACATTTTTGTTCCATTCTACTAAAATCGGATTTATAGTCAGGTCCGCACAAAAGCAGGGTACATCACGCTCGTAGGATGCCTGAGCAATCTTCATGGTCATGCTCAGGGTTTTGGCAATGGCTTTCAGTGCAATGGCTTTGTAGCCCATTTCCATATGCTTGATTGCATCATCAACCGTATGTGCACTTTCGTCGGCAGCAAGCCGAACAGGAATATCCAAAACGTCAATTTCCAGTTCTTCGGCAAAAGGTTCCTCAATTATAGCTATCTGGTCGATCATCCTGCCCATTTCGGATTCAGAAACATTATTACCCTTTACTTTTAGTAACTCAGGTTCTCCCCAGTCTTCCAAATTTTTACTTCGCATAATAAAAATCCGACTGTTCGCATTTCCAAATGATTCGAGCATAGGAGTTGGATAAGTCTGCAGACATATCACCCAATCATCATTATATTTTATAATATTTCCCGGTGAACTATAATTTAGATTTCTGTTTCTTGGTGAAATGGCTTTTGGATAAGTCCAAAAAATAAGGTCTGTACTTTTACTATAAGCTATCATGCTATAATAACCTCTATCTGAAGAATTTTCACAAAGGGTAAAATACAAATAAAATGTATTGTTGGCATAGATTACTGCCGGATCGCGATAGGCAAATTTGTAATCTCCTCTGAAGATTATTGGCGTTCGAATTTTGCTAAAGTCAATAATGTTTTGAGCATGGACAAATCCATGCAGAGAGGATATGAATACAGCCAATGCAAGTATGGTTTTCATAGCAGATTATTTCTATACCAGGCAGCTTATCATGGCCTGGCATTGTTTTTATTTTTGAACTTAATTTGAAGGGGTTGTAATTTCAAGCCGAGGACTGTAATTCATTTATCTCCTTGCCACAATTAGACTCCATATGGTATTTCAACATACGCTTCCATTCAAACAAGACTAAGCTTTCTTGTTCAATATCAGATAAAATCAACATATCATGCTTTATTTTATGTTCATATGTCGTTTCTGTAACTCAGTTTAACTAAGTCCCGGGTAGTCATATGACCACATTTTATTTCATTTTGGGCATTCAATGCATTTAAAACCGGTTGGCACCAAATGTTTACTTCATAACCTTTTTGTACATTATAAAAAGGAGATATGATATTATTTGGCCAAGCAAAAATCAGATAATTAAGGCATTAATCAACGAAGTGAAAATAACAAAATGGATAAGGAATTTTTCCATATCCATTTTGTCATGACTAATGATTATATTAAAAGTATCCTGGATTTTGCTCTTCTTCAATTTTCAGATTTGGATTATTCAATCTGTCAATATGTTCCTGAGGAATTGGTCGAAGCTTAAACTTACCATTACCACTGACAATATTATCCCTTGCTTCTTGCTTCGGGTGAAACTTCTGAACATATTCAATCAATTTTTCACATCGGGTAAGATCGACCCATCTGTTAAATTCGCCTGAGAGTTCCCGCTCTCTTTCACTGAGGAAAAAGGCAACCAACTTTTCTGTTGAATTAATGTCGTCTACTGAAATTTCCATTTGTGTTGTACAATCTTGAGTTAAAGAACCACCATGGATTTTTGCTACCTGCCATGGTCGTTGTTCATTGGCCTTCCAGGCTGCACGTTTTCTGATCACATTCGTTCTACTGACAGCCTCCTGGTACTTTCCAGCACGGGCATACCCCTCTGCTGCTATTAAATAAGTTTCACCAAGACGAGCGAGAACAATGTCTTTTGTGCCTGAAACAGCACTTGGGTTGTTGGTAAATGTGACATCGCTGCTATTATACTTTCGATTGTCAGCATACTTTATCAACTGGGGCAAAAATCCTGAATCATCTTCAAGATACCTGCCTGGAACTTCAGCGTTTTGAATCGAACGAATGTGAAACCTTTTTTTATATTTATTCACAATTGTCAATGCATCTCCACGTTCAGGTGTAATTACAAAACAAGTATCGGCATCTCCTCCCCATGTCCCCTTTAGAAAACGTGGTGATCCCGGAGGGTAAATAGAATTTAGTCCCCAATTATAGGTCAGAATGTTATTGGGATCAGTATTTTGCCATTTATTTTTACTATCCTCTACCCAAGCATTGTAATGAAAGCGGAACGATTTATACATTCGGGAGTCATAACGGTTGTTATCCTCCGCAGTGCCAATTTTTGCAAAACCCTCACTTTGTGTAGGGTTGTAGCCAAAAATATCGATACAGTGGGGTGTAGGTGTACTATACGTCCAACGTCCCAGCAGATAATCTCTTGCACTTCCCATTCCATCCATTGCCCCACTTCGGGTATTAACTTTGCTCCAAGCTGAACTAAAATAGCCAGGCATATTATTGGTGCCAACACTCGGATTGGTACCACCAAATCCATCTTTGCTATCACCACGTGAAACTAATATTGGATCTTCTGTATTATTAACTATCCAAATACGCTCTTTGCTAAATTGGGCCTTATTGTTGGAACTCTTGGTCTTCGCCTCATTGTATTCATAAGTATAATATGCATTATTAAAGTCGAATACATTTCCAAAATTTTGTTCCAGTTGCAGTTGGTTCGAATTAATTACCAGATCTGCAAAATATGCAGCACTATCAGCATCTGTTGTTTTAAAGCCTCTACGAACCTTCTCTGCTGCGGAAGTAGCACTTGCACGTTCAAGATAAATTTTTGCCAAAAAATGTTGTGCAGCTTGTTTACTAAGCTTGCCATTGGCTACCAGATTAAAGTCTTTCATCTTTTCAGCGGCAATACGATAATCTGATATGATTTTAGCATATACTTCACTTGCCGGAGAACGTTTAATATTATCGGCAAGCTCATCGCTATATTCAGGAAGTGGAATTCCCCCAAATTGAGCTACAAGAAGTGCTGTGTGATATGCCCTGAAAAAATAAGCTTCGCCAATTACCTGATTATAATCAGCTTCATTCTTGAATACTGAATTTCTTGGTACAGTCTTTAGTTTTTGAATAAGTAAATTTGCATTGTATATCATACGATAGTTGACATTCCAAAATGCAGTAACAGATGTCTCGCTTGCCTGAGGATTGACTCCTGAACCATATCTGTCAAATTCACTTCCTGATGCGCGATAATAAGTATCTGTGCCATACTGAAACAATCGGAGCGTTGCCTGCTCCATTCCAGATCCCCACCATCTCATTCGGGCATACATTCCGGCTTGAAGTGAAGCTACTCCTGTTTCAGAATCGTAATATTCATCGGATACTTTTGAAATTACCGGTTCATCAAGAATTGAACTGCAACCCACTATCGTAGCCGCAATACCCAAAATGACAATTATTTTATTAATATATTTCATAATTTTTTCTGTTAAAGTGTTATTCTTACAATTTTCATTTCTCCTATTTCTCAGAATCCTACTTTTAAACCAAACATAACAGTCATTGGTTGAGAAATACCACCAATATTTGAGTTATATTCAGGATCAAGGCCTTTAAACTTCGAGCTTGTAAGAATTACGTTCGGGTTTTGAAGAGCCATGTATACACTTAACTTATCGAGTTTAAATCTTCGAGTCAGTTCACTGGGCAGGTTATAGGTCAAGTTTACATTTCTAAGACGCAAAAAACTGGCATTGAAGTATGCTATTGATCCTGTTTCTGTTGGCATTGAATTTCCCAAACGAGGAAACATTGCATCCCTGTTTTGCGGTGTCCAATAATCAATTACAGGATTATTATCCCGTTCAGAACCACCACCCCAAGATTGAGCTCCCATTTGCCCAATATTAGCATAAAGCATAAACGAAAACTCAAAATCTTGGTATGTAAAAGTATTTGTAAGACTTGCAATGACATCAGGTCGCTCTTTTCCAAGAATGCAACGGTCTTTATCTGCTGTAATTTTACCATCTTCGTCCATATCCTCTGCTAAAACATCCCCGTCCCTATACTTATTGGAACCTTCTGATTTATTTTTCGCATTTATTAATTCTTGGTCTGCCGGATTGATCTGCGAATCTAAAAGCCTAATGAATTTATAGTCATAGAAAACATTGATAGGCTGTCCAATAAACCATTTATTTCCAATATCATCACCTTCCTTATAAATCGCATCAATTCTTTCATCGTTGTATGATGCAATTATATCGGTGATCCAACGAAATTTGGAATTCCCGATGTTAATACTTGTAAGTGATATTTCAACTCCCCTATTTGATGTTTTTCCAATGTTTTGTATTGTTTCATCAAAACCGGCCACCGCGATGGGCAATTTTCGGGGCATAATCAAATCTGTAGTTTTAGTCTTATAGCCATCCAAGGATCCACTTAACCGTTCATTCCAGAAGGCAAAATCAAATCCGAGATTCCATTGTCCTGTCTTTTCCCAACGCAGGATATTCCCTAACGAATTGGGTACAAATCCATAATTTGGAAGTTCACTTCCTGGTAAACCAAAATTGCTGGCCACCTGCCTTAATGTCGAAAGTGTACTCCCGGGGGAAACAGCAGAATTACCAATAACACCATAACCAAAACGCAATTTCAGCTGATCAATATTTTTTTTGTCTTTCAAAAATGGTTCTTCGTTGAGTTTCCATGCGGCAGCAAAAGAGGGAAAATAGTCATATTTATTTCCTTCGGAAAAAACAGAAGAACCGTCAGTTCGAAAAGATGCGGTTAGAAGATAGCGATCTTTGTAAGCATAATTCATTCGTGCCAAAAAAGATTGTAATCCGGAGGTAGATTTCTCTGATTCATTTCTTGGATTCTCAACATAGCCAGACATGTTGTGCCACAATTGATAATCAACAGGATTGTTCTGACCGGAAGCGCCTAGGCTTTCTGAATTAAACTTCTGTAGAGTCCATCCCGCAAGTGCCCCAAATGAATGATCATTTCCAAATACCTTTTGATAGTTAAAGGTATTTTCCATTAAGTAGTTTTGAATTGCAGAGCGGTTATATCTGGCTAAATTAGCTCCAATACCTTTGCCGGTAATATTGCCTTGTTGACCTGAGGACCATTGACCTTCAAATAATCCATTGTTGTTAAATGCCCCATCGAATGACAATAGTAACTTATATGAAAGCCCAGTTTGACCAAATTTAATTTGATTAGAAATACTCTCAAACAAACGATAGGTTTTATCTTCTTTAGATACCCCTCCCTGAGGGTCTGCCAAAGGATTCCAGAAATCTTTAATTAAACCATCGTTGCCGGGTGAATAATTCAAACGGCCATCATCCTGATAAACTTTAGCAACAGGAATTGTATTCATATCAATATTACCGTATGATGGATTGTCCACATATGAATTCGAAGAAATAAAACCAATTGTCCACCAATCAGTTACTTTAAAATCAATATTGGCCCGAATATTAAAGCGCTTATACTTAGAATAGATATCAATCCCTTCATTTTGATAATAATTTCCTGATATATAGGCACTTAAGTTTTCATTGCCTCCAGAAAAATTTAATTGATGTTCAGTAGCAAAACCGATTTGGGTTTGAAGATCAAGCCAGTTGGTATCCCCAAGTTTTGATGGATCATAAGTTCCTGCTGCATATGCTGCTTCAATTAACTGCCTTGTGGAAGGATCCCACAGATTTGCCCTTGCAGCAGTATTGCTGTACGGTTTCATCAACTTATCCTGATCCAATGTTGGTTTAGTTGGATCAATATACCTTCCCACCATGTAATTGTACCAACGATTACGCTCCATATATTGAGCTGCATTCATATAATCTTGCTTCTTGGCTGCGCTCTGGATCCCATAATAACCGCTGTAAGTTATTTTGCCTTTTTGATTGAATTTTGCTTTGTTTGTAGTGATAATGATGACACCATTGGCAGCACGAGAACCATAAATGGCTGTTGCTGAAGCATCTTTCAGTACCTCCATACTTTTAATATCGGCTACAGGAAACTCATTTAGCCCCCCTGCTACAGGAGTCCCGTCAACTACCAGCAAAGGCTCATTGCCAGCTGTAATGGAACGTTTACCGCGAATTAACATCGAGGATCCTCCACCGGGGCGAGAATTCTCTTTGACCAATACCCCTGCTACTTTGCCAGTTAACGCTTTGGTAGCATCATTCAGAGCCATTTTATCCATATCTTTTGACTTTACAGCAGCAACCGATCCAGTCAAGTCTCTTTTCTTAACAGTTCCATAACCAATGGCAACAACCTCCTCTATTCCAACAGTCTCTTCTTCCATTGAAATAATAATTGAACTTTTCCCTCCAACTGCAACTTCCTGTCCTTTCATCCCCACAAATGAAAATTGCAAAATGGCATTCTCCGGAATATTTGTCAACAAAAATTTTCCTTCATTATCGGTAATTACTCCATTAGTGGTTCCCTTTATAACGACAGAAACCCCTGGAAGTGTTGCTCCTGATGTATCAGTGACCCTACCGGAGATAGTCCTTTTTTGTTGCTCACTGGAAGCAACAAAATTTGAAGGAGACAATACAACCTGACGTTCAAAGATCTTATAAGTTATATTCCGATTTCGGAACAATTCGTTCAGGGTATTTTCAAGAAGCTCATTCTCAACACTAATAGTCACTTTTTGATTTACGTCGACCAATTTGCCGTTGTATAAAAAGTAAAAATCAGAGTTTTTTTCAAGGATACCTAGAACATCTTCAATGGAAGTATTCTCTTTTGACAGGGTAAATCTCGTGTTCTGTGAGTGCCCGATATTTGCAAAAGCTTGAATAATTGAGAGTAAAACAACAAACAGGGTTAGTTTCATCTTGCTAATAAAATTTGTGATCAGGATGTAAGAATCCACTTCCCGGTATCGGGAATGATTTTTTTTCATAAATTTGTGATGTATTAAGTTTATAATTTAATAAAGTCCTGTCCGCACAGGGCTATTTAAGGGAAGTTACCAGCTTCCCTTTTTTAGTTGATGTCTGATTGTTTCATAGGCCTATTTTTTTGTGATAATAACTTTTCGTTTGCTAAATGAGGTATCTTTCAATTGGGTTCCCTGGATGATCTTGTAATTGATTGGAGTACTGTAAGATAGCAGTTTCAAGGCCTCCTCCAAAGTCTCTTGTTTGAATGTTGCAGTGAAGACATATCCACTTTTGGCCAGTTTGGCATCAAAGACAATCTCTGCATTGTACCACCTCCCTAATCTGTCGGCCACATTGTTGATGCTGTCTTTTTTAAATATCAAAAGACCCTTTATCCATCCCAGGTATTGGCTGCCATCTGTGCTTTCTATTGTGTATCTCCTTTGAGTCTTGTTTAAGACTATTAAATCATTTTCTTTTAAATCGACCTTTTCAGACTTACTATCCACTTGGTCCATCAGCATGGAAACTCTCCCATGTTCCAGAAAAGCAAATATTTCTTGGTCTCCTGCATAGTTGGAGATGTTGAAACGGGTTCCTGTCGCTTTAATTCTGCATCCGCCTAATTCCACATAAAAAGGGTGTTCTGCGTCAGCCTTGACATGAAAATAGGCTTCTCCGGATAATTTTACTTCACGTATATCTCCATTAAAGAATTCGGGGTAGGTTAGTTTAGTTCCGGAATTCATTATTACCATTGTTCCGTCACTCAATTGAATCTGAGAGCGAACGCCAAAAGCAGTTTCTGATGATTTCATGGTACTGCTTATACTTTTTCTTTCAGGTGAATTGAAGAATATCCATACTGAAAAAAGGAGAATTGGAAAGATCAGGATTGCAGCGACTCTCTGGAAGGTAAAAAACCACCTATTGGAAATTATTTTCTGATTTAGCTTTTTCCGTACCATCTGTAAATCTTCGGCTGTATCTATTTTCTTCATCGCTGTCAGTCTGTCGGATAAGGATAACAGATAGACGACCTCTTTGTATTCAGATAAATTTCCGGGTGATTCTACCATCCATGATTGCAAAACACTACGTTGCTGAGAATCCAGTTTGCCTGAGAACTCCAGCGAAATCAAATTGTATAGGTAATCCTTGTGTTCCACTCTTCTTGTGCTTTATCACTATTAAGACGTAATTTGCTGAATTACCCCCTATCCGCTTTCAGAAAAATGTTGAGACAATCCTATCATAACTACCTGAGAAAATGAAAAAGATCGAAGAGAGCCAGCAAAGGGAGGTAATCTTTCAATTCTTTTTTTAAAATATGAAGGGCTTTGGTTACCTGATTTTCAACTGTTTTTTCAGATATGTTCAACCTGACTGCTATTTCCTTGTTTTTTAAACCCTGCAAACGACTCATTTCAAAAACTTCGTAGCATCTATCAGGCAATTTCTTAAGGCTATTGGTAAAAAGGGCTTCGAGCTCTGATAAAACATATGTATCAAATGTCTCATCGGTGATATCATGTTCATTGGTGATTTCCAGATTTTTTGCTTCTTTGCCTCTCTTTCGGAGAAAGTCAAAACATCTGTTTTTTACGGAAACAAACAAATAGGATCTGATTGAATACCTAACAACTATTTTTTCACGGTCATTCCAAAATTTCACAAACACATCTTGCACCAGGTCCCTGGCTTCTTGCTCAGGAATAGAGATCATATTTTGGGCATATACACAAAGCCCAGGATAGTAGTAATTAAAAAAGAAATCAAAGGCATACTCCTTACCCCTTTTCATCTCTTCATATAAAAAAAGCTCTTTCGTTTGGTTGTCGTTGTTCATTAAAAGCCTGGTAAGTTTTCAAAAAATAAAAGTAAGCTAATTTTTTAATTGAAATGGAACGAACAGGTATAAACTCTATTTTTAGGGTACTTTTGTGGTGGTGGTTTCAATTCAACAAAGAGCTAGCAGACGAAGGATTTATAACTCAATAATTAAATTGACATGAGGGAAATGCGAATACCAATAAATTAATCTTGTGTGTGTTATTGACTTTTTTCCTGATCTTTTTACAGGATAAAATACAAAGGATAAAAGATTATCTATATAAATTGCATCAAGTAGACTTCTAACGATGTTGCATTGCCAAGGTTACTGAAATTTGACTAAAAAAAAGTATCATTTGAATATGATTCCAAGTTGAAGAAGGAGGCATTTGAACTTTATCTCGGCAAAGGTTACCATCGATTCAACTTTTGTAACTGGAAATACGGAACCGTTAACAGGATAAAACATTCTTGAATGAAAAAATTAGTAGAAATAATTTTGTTACTATTGGTTGTCTTGAACAGCCATAGCACAAAAGCTCAAACCATTGAATTAAAAATCCCTTTTATAGGTGCCGAAGTCTTTGTAGAACCCGGTCAGACTCCTTCTGAGATCGACACCTGGTTCAGAACCATGAAAGAACAACATTTTACTGTTTGCCGTATACGGATGTTTGAATCGTATATGCTCAGAGCAGATGGCGCCTGGGATTTCAGTCTGTTCGACAATGCCTTCCGCTCCGCAGAAAAGTATGGCATCAAAGTCTTTGCCAATCCCTTTTATTACACAGAAAAAACAGATATCGGCGGATTCAAATATCCCAGAGATGAGGCTCATTTGCAATCCATTGCCCTGTTTTTGAAAGAGATGACGCTCCATTTCAGCCAGTTTTCAAGTTTGTATGGCTATGTATTGATCAACGAACCCGGAGGCGGAACTTTGCCCAAAACCGACTTTACCAGAAGGAAATTTAAGGAGTGGTCCAAAACCCATCCGCGCAAAGAGTTCACCGACAAGGGCTACCCGGTGCTGGTGGATCTTTATGAACAATCTTTTCAAAAAGATTATGGGACCTGGTTCCTGAAATGGATTGCCGGCGAAATCACGAAATATGACAACAAACATGAAATTCATGTGAACAACCATGCCATGTTTCAAAATTGTGCAGAGTACGACTTCCCCGAATGGCGCAAGTTCCTGACCACCCTGGGAGGTTCTGCTCATGCCAGCTGGCATTTTGGCTATTTTACCCGTCAGCAATATGCCCTGGCCATGTCGGCCAACAGTGAGATGGTACGCTCCGGCGCTGGGTCTATTCCCTGGTGGATGACTGAATTGCAGGGCGGCAACAATACCTACAGCGGTGGATCCCCCATGTGTCCTACCAAAGAGGAGATTGTCCAATGGCTTTGGATCACCACTGCCACAAATGCAACCGGGAACATCTTCTGGTGCCTGAATCCGCGCAGTTCAGGCATTGAAGCAGGAGAATGGGCCTTGCTGGATTTTCAAAACCATCCTTCCGACAGGATGGTTGCAGCAGCCAAAGTTGCAGAAACATTCAACAACCATGCTGCACTATTTGCCAATGCCAAAGAGGTGGAATCGGGCATCAGTTTGCTCTATGTCAGGCAATCCATGTGGGCAGAATCGAAAATAGCAGGTGGTTCCACACAAAACTACGAGGCCCGTGACAAAGGTGGTGTGATGAAATCGGTGCTCGGCTATTTTGAAGCCTTCAGCGAAATGGGAGTGAATGTCAACCTGAAAGCCTTTGAAGAGTTTGATTTTTCTAAAGCCGATTACAATGGACAGATTATCATATTGGCACATCAGATTTCCTTACCGGATAGCTATGCCGGACTGCTGGAAAACTTTGTAGCCAGAGGTGGTAAATTGCTGGTAGATGGCTTGACCGGTTTTTTCGATGAAAACCTGCACAATACCATGAAAACCGGCTTCGCCTTCGAAAATTTGTTGGGTGGAAACATCAGCGAATTCAAACTGGTGGACAATATTTTCACTACCACCATCGAAGGGAATAAGCTGCCAACCCATCTGTGGCGTGGATTCATCGTTCCTTCAAATGGTCAAACCATTGCTGCTGTGGATGGAAAGGCTATCGCAGTGCGAAACAGCATCGGCCAGGGAGAGGTTTTGTGGATACCTTCCCTGTTGGGTTTGGGAAGCCGTATTCAGAAAGATTATTCAGCATTGAACCTCTTGCTGAACAAGGAATTCCAAAGGGAACTTTCTGTTTTGCCCATCCGTTTCTCCACCACCCAAAAGAATGTGCTGATGAAGAGCATGCAATCTGGCAGTAGTCTCGTTACAGTTATCGTCAACAAAGCAACCACAGAAAAATCCATTGAACTGATTGTCAAAAATCCGAAACTGATTCCCACCATTTTGTTCGCGGATTTAAAGGGATCAATTTCAGGCAAAATCCTTCAAATAAAACCGGAAGAGACGATGGTGATTGAGTGGAAATAACCCATTCAACAACTCAACAAGTAATTAAAATGTTGGAAGATCTTCATTTGTATGGCATTTGACCTAAAACAACAAACATTTTACCCATGAACCTAAAAATCAGCTTATTTGTATTATTTTTTCTTGTCTTCAACATCGAATCCAAGGCTTCAATTAATATTAACTTCAGGCAATTTGGAGCCAATGACGATGGAACAAAACTAAATACCCTAAAATTACAAGCGGCAATTGATAGCTGTTATCGCATGGGAGGGGGAACCGTGGTCTTTCCAAAAGGAAAATACCTGACCGGCACAATTGTGCAGAGAACCAATGTGACCCTTCATCTTGAAGCGGATGCCGTTTTATTGGGCAGTTCCAACCTTTCTGATTATAAATTGAGTGACAAATTTTTGGCTGAAAAAAACAGTTATGTAAATCCAGCCGGAAAAGCATTGATTTATGCATTCGGTTCAGATAATATCTCTATTACCGGACAGGGGGCAATTGACGGACAGGGAGAGTTCTTTGAGGCAATGTCGAGGCAGGAATCCATACCGGTTTTCCGGGGGGAAGCTGTCGCAAAAAAAATATATCCCCAACGACCCAGATTAATAGAAATGATCGGATGCAAGAATATCAACATCAAAAGTGTTCAGGTTAAAAATTCGCCAAGCTGGGGACTTCATTTAATTGGCTGTGAATCTGTATTTATTGATCAAATAAGGCTTGATTCTCATGTAAGGCCGAACAATGATGGCATTGACATCGAATCCTGCAAAACCGTTTTTATATCCAACTCGTTTATTTACAGTGATGACGACGCCATCTGTTTCAAGAGCAGCATCGACGGATTGCCGGTGGAAAATGTAGTCGTGACCAACTGCATCTTAAGAAGCAATTGTGCGGCAATAAAATTTGGAACCCCTTCTGCTGCAGGGTTTAAAAATATTGCGGTATCCAACTGTACGATCTACGATTGTGCACAGGACGCGATTAAATTTATGGCTGTAGATGGTGGAATTGTGGAAGACATCAGTATCTCCAACATCACCATGCACAATGTGGAAGGTCCTATCTTTATGCGTCTGGGGAATATGGGCAGGAAAGTGAACATAAATGGATTTGAAGCCTATCAGCAGCATGCGAAAGAAGCCTCCCCTGTTGGCATCATGCGAAATATCCGGATTTCAGGAATAACTGCTACCATGAAAACCGTTGAAATTCAGGATTCAATGCTAAGAGTTGCATGGGATAAAATGGCAGTTTTGGGAATTCTTGTCACAGGGATACCCGGACATTGTATCGAAGATGTTACGTTTAACGATATTCAGCTTATTTATCCTGGCGGTGGCACCAAGGAACAGGCGCTAAATAAGGTGCCTGAAATTGAGGATATGTATCCCGAACAACATTTTTTTGGTATATTACCCTCCTATGGAGCTTACATTCGTCATGCCAGAGGAATCGTGTTCAACAATGTGCGGTTTAAATTGGCCAGTCAGGATTTTCGTCCGGCAATCGTTACAGATGATGTTGAAAACCTGGAACTAGTTGGTGTAAGTGCCGAAGTTGACAAGGAGGCAGCAGCAATAGTCCGGATGGTGGATACCAGGAATGTTTTGATCAGCAATTGCCGCTCCTTGACCAACACCAATGTTTTCCTTAAATTAGAGGGAAAAAAGAGCGGTGATGTTCTAATGCTTTCCAACGATTTCCGAAAAGTAAATAAACCATTTATCCTGGATAAGAACATCGCTTCAAAGGAGGTTAGGTTCAAGTAAAAATTTAAAAACCGAAACTGAGATGCACAACTTACAATTCTATTTTTTAACAATGGCTGTCATGCTTTGTATGAATCTTTCAGCCAAAGATATTTATGTTTCCACCCAAGGGAACAACCTCAATCAGGGCACAAAGG
This sequence comes from Tangfeifania diversioriginum, assembly GCA_945873105.1. GTDB lineage: Bacteria > Bacteroidota > Bacteroidia > Bacteroidales > Prolixibacteraceae > CAINVV01. The sequence continues at coordinate 18,628 of CAMCBW010000023.1, read as the reverse complement.
CTCAACCACTGGCAAATTTGGAAGGCGCACGCGACAGGATCAGACAATTGCGGAAATCCGGCGACCTTAACGAAGAAGTACGCGTAATCGTATCCAATGGTACCTATTTTGTGACAGAACCGCTGTTCCTTACCGATCAGGATTCCGGAACCGAATCTTTCCCTGTCATCTACAGGGCCGAAGAAGGTGCCCATCCGGTTTTTATCGGGGGCATTCCAATCAAAAACTGGGAAAAAGTAACCAATAAAATTTGGAAGGCCAAAGTTCAGGAGGTCAGCCAATTTGGGTTCTACTTTGAGCAGCTTTACATGAATGGGCAACGTGCCATCCGCGCCAAATCACCCAATCAGGGGTTTTACTATTTGAAAGGAGTTCACGAAACAGTTGTCTCGAAAGGAAATGGACGGGTGCCCGACATGGCGGTTCAGAAACTGAAGATTTTTCCGGAAGCCGCCAGCGATTTTGCCCAATTCTCGAAGACTGATTTTGACGATGCCGTACTGACCCTTTACCACAAATGGGACAATACACGCAAGCGAGTTTCAGCTTTTGATTCTGACAGTTCAACTGTTTTTACGGCTGGAGGAGGTATGAAACCATGGAACAGCCTCGATAAAAAAACACGCTATACGATCGAGAACTTCAAGGCTGCGCTCGATACAACCGGAGAATGGTACCTGGAGCGGAACGGCGATTTGTTTTACCTTCCGGCAGATGGCGAAAATCCCAACCAGATGAAGATTTACGCGCCGGTAACCGAACGTTTCGTGACATTGTTGGGAAACGCCAAAACAGGGGAAAAAGTGCAATACATACGCTTCGAAAACCTTCACTTCGAGGTTTCAGGGTACCGCATGCCCCTCTGGGGAAACGAGCCGGCACAGGCTGCCTCGCCCGTGGAAGCCACCATCATGGCCGATTATGCCAGCAACATCAGCTTCTTGAAATGCGAAATCTCACAGACCGGTACCAGCGCCATCTGGCTGCGTAAAGCCTGTACCGATTGTACGATAAAGCAATGTTACCTGCACGATTTGGGTGCCGGTGGGGTTAAAATTGGTGACATCCCCATTCCTGTGAATGATAAAGAGCTGACCCAACGCATCAAGGTGGATAACAACATCATCCGCTCGGGGGGCTATGTTTTCCCTTGTGCAGTGGGAGTCACTATTTTTCAGGCCAGCGACAACGCCGTAACCCACAACGAAATTGCCAATTTCCGCTATTCGGGCGTTTCGGTCGGCTGGGTTTGGGGTTATTCTCACAGCCCAAGTAAAAGGAATCTCATCGAATTCAACCACATCCACCACCTGGGCTGGGGCGAACTGTGCGACATGGGTGGCGTCTATTGTCTGGGCGAGTCGGAAGGCACATCGGTTAGCAACAATGTGATCCATCATGTCTATTCGTTCGATTATGGCGGCTGGGGATTGTACACCGATGAAGGCTCAACAGGAATTTTGATGGAAAACAACCTTGTTTATGCCTGCAAAAATTCGGGTTTCCACCAGCACTACGGAAAAGAAAACACCATCCGAAACAACATTTTTGCCGCCAACATCAAAGGCCAGTTGCAGGCCACACGCGTGGAGGAGCATCTTTCGTTCAATTTCACCAACAACATTGTCTGGTTCAACACAGGAAGCTTACTTTCCAGCCGATGGAGCCAGGTAAAAATCAACACTGACAAGAATTGCTACTGGGATCCGCGCACCAAAGATGTCCGCTTCGACAAAGCATCGTTCAAGGAGTGGCAAGCTTCCGGCAAAGACCGCAATTCAGTCATTGCCAATCCTGAATTTGTCCATCCTGAAGGATTCGACTTCGGGATAAAAAACAAGACGCTGATGAAAAAGATCGGCTTTAAACCATTTGACTATGCTAAGGCCGGCGTATATGGAACAGTCGAATGGAAGGCGTTGGCCAATTTTGATCCGATGCTGGCAGGGAAATACGATGAAGCTGTTAGGAAAGCTGAAAAATAAGGGTGGACAATTAAATGGTAAACAGAAACACTACCTTAAAATTCTTAAATTTGAGATGATTATCAGACAACTCTCGCAAATGACCCATGGTGAGTTGTTTCCAGCTATGAATTCTATGTATTCCCGGTTTTTAGCGTAATTAAACCTGAAAAATAATTTTTATATGGAACGGAGAAAATTCCTGACGAATGTATTGTTTACCGGTAGTGCTTTGGGTGTCGGGATCAGCTGCGGACGTAAGATTCAACCAACCAATGCTGCTTCAATGGCGCCAGCTGTTTCTGCCAGCTCCTCTGCCCTATCAGGCAGATCCATTGCTGAACCTGCCAGGCAGATACCCATCCTTGCAGAAACAGATGTGCTGATCATTGGAGGTGGACCTGCCGGTGCCGCAGCAGCCATTGCGGCTGCCAGAACAGGGGCCGAGACCTATCTGGTTGAGCGGTACAACCACCTTGGGGGATTGTGGACCGGTGGACTGGTATTGCCGTTGCTATCCACCCATGCCGTGGACAAGCAAGGAAAAACCCGCCAGGTGATTTATGGTGTCGGCGGAGAAATGTCACAAAAGTTGAAGGACCTGGGCATGTCGATCGAAGAGATCAATCCTGTGGTCGACCCCGAGGCTGCCAAATACGTGCTGGATGAGATGATCCGGGAGGCAGGCGTCAAAATGCTTTACCATACCTGGGGATCCAACGTGATCATGGAAGGAAATGAATTAAAAGGGGTTTTTATTGAAAGTAAATCGGGCCGCATGGCCGTGCTGGCAAAAGTGGTCATCGATTGCACAGGTGACGGGGATCTGTTTCACTGGGCTGGTGAAAAGTACGATGAGATGAAATACCACATCGGACTGGTGCACCGTTTGGGGAATATCGACCGGATAGATACCCACAAAAATGGTTATGTTAAAATGAACATCGGCAAACCAACACCCATTAAAAGCGTTAACTGGGTGAACATGCATGGCAAGGATGACCAAAACGGGGTGGACATGCTCAACCTGTCGCAGTTGCAAATGGACTACCGGCGCGAGATATGGGACAACGTTCAGAAGATCAGGAAGACACCCGGACACGAACAGGTCTTTTTGCTGGATACCGCCTCCCAGCTGGGTGTTCGCATGTCGCGAATCGTCGAAGGGGAATACAAACTGACGCTCGAAGATTCCATGACCTACCAATCATTCGACGATGCCATCGGGGTCAGTGGTGCCTGGACCACCATGCTTTACAAAGGAAAAAAAGTTCCAAAATCGGAACGCCCGCTCTGGCAGATACCTTACCGGTCGCTGCTGCCAAAGAAAACAGAGAATCTGTTGGTCGCAGGCCGTTGTTTCTGTTTTGAGCGCGAGCTGGTGGAAGATACCCGAATCATTGGCACCTGCCTGATCACCGGACATGGCGCAGGGGCAGCTGCCGGACTGGCGGTAAAAGAGCGCCAGACAGTGCGGAATCTCGACCGGAAAAAACTGAAAACCTTGCTTTTGCAACAAGGGGCATGGCTTGGTTGAAAATGGCAGTCAGGCAAAAAGGTATTCGTGCCTTATCACTGGTGATAGCCCTCCTGTTGGCCCTTCCTTTGGGATGGGGATGGGCAAGCGGCCTCTACCTCTGGTTAAGTCCCTTTGTGATGCTGAACTCGGTTTTGGTCTTAAGATCGGTGGTCTGGCTCAACGGAATTGCGGTCATCCTGCTGCTGGTTTCGTTGCTGAAAAAGCGGTGGTTTTGCCACTACCTCTGTCCGGTTGGCTACGCCTGTGACAAATGCTCCACCCTTGGCCGTCGAAAGGCGTTTTCCTTACGAAAAGTACCCCCATTAGGGAAATGGATGGCTGCTGCCTCGATCCTGGCTGCGGTAGCAGGATTTCCTGCTTTGGCTTTGCTCGATCCAATGGTTATTTTCAATGGCTTTTTTACGGTATTCTCCCAAGAGCCTTCCCTGCCGGTACTATTGTCCATGCTTGGTCTACCCATTTTACTCACTTCGCAGTGGCTGTTTCCCGGAAGTTGGTGCGCCAGGCTTTGTCCCTTGGGTGGTTTGCTGGACCTGATTCCCCTGGTCAAAAAGCCGGCAGAAAAACCCGGTTTAAAGAAAGAATTGCTGGGTCATCTGTCAATGAACAGGCGCAGGTTGTTTCTGGCCTCAGGCGCAGGCCTTGCCATTGGGTTGACACTCCCCGGACTCTTAAAGGCCTCCGTCAGGCCCCATTTCCGCCCCCCAGGTTCAGTAAATGTCGACCTGTACAATCTGCTCTGCCTTCGGTGCGGCAGTTGCATCAAGGCTTGTCCTTCAAACATTCTTTTCCAACGGTCAGCGTTAAACGACCCAATGACCTGGATGACCCCTGAAATCAGTTTCAAAAAAGGCTATTGTTTGGAAAACTGCAACTTGTGCAGTCAGGCCTGTCCAAGCGGCGCAATCACCCTCTTTGACCCAAAAGCGAAAAGAGAGCTGTTCATTGGTCTGGCAGAGCTCCAGCCGGAAAATTGTCTCTTGTTGAAACAGACCGAGTGCGACAGGTGCAAAGTGGCCTGTCCCTACGAGGCCATCACCATCGATACAAAAAATACCTTCCGGACATTGCCGGTGATCGACCCGCACAAATGTACAGGGTGCGGTGCCTGTGCAGTGATATGCCCTCCCGGAACTATTCGCATGATACCTCTCGCATAAATTACTACAAATCAATGGATAAATCAAAATCCGCACATAACAAAAGGTATTGTCCTGTTTTTTTCTTTGCGTTCTTTGCGTCTTTGCGCGACACTTGAACAGTTGAATTTAAACCTAAAACATTATATTGTCCAACTAACATAATTTGCTTAAATGAAAACCATCAGGTACATTTGAATCAAAAATGCAGCGATTTTGCCGAAGTCGTTTGATTGATACACGGAACATCCAAAACTAACATGGTTCAAATCACAGACAAAGCTCTATTGGTTGGCGAGATATCCGTTAAAACGTTTGACGAGATCTTCAGACATTATGCCAAACCGCTTTTTTACTATGCAGCCAAATTTGTGGGAGACGACCAGGCCAAAGACATCGTGCAGGATACATTCGCCAAACTGTGGGCAGACAAATCGCTGGTCATTACCAAATCACTCAACTCCCTCCTCTTCACCACCATCCGGAACCGCTGCCTTCAACAACTCGAAAAAGAAAAAGTCCGAAACAAGTACGTCGAATCGACAAGGCAAAAACTCCAAAGAGAAGAACTGCAATTCTATATGGAGGAGCGGTCCAGTTTGATGGAACAGGAGCTCGAAGACAAGCTCAATGAAGTCCTGAAAAACCTACCCGACCGCTGCAGACAGATATTTATGATGAGCCGGTTTGAAAACAAAAAGAACCGGGAGATTGCCGAGGCGCTTGATATTTCAGTAAAGGCCGTCGAAAAGCAGATCTCAAAAGCACTTTCCACCATACGAATAGAGATGAAGGATTATTTGCCTTTGATGCTGTTTTTGTCGTCACATTTCCTTAAAAATTAACCACCAAGGTCACGAAGTACCACACAAAAGGATCTCAAAGGGAAGACCCTTCAGGATAAAAAATAAACAGTTTCTGAAATTTATGGAGATATCAAATATCTTGCTAATTCAATTGACCTAATTACACTGGCAAAAATTTGTTGTTTATACCAAGTATTGGTATATTTGAACTGGAAATAAAAGTAAAATTATGGCCAAAAACACATCGATATTATTGGGAGACTATTTTGATGATTTTATCAATCAACAAGTTAAAACAGGAAAATATGCTTCGGTAAGCGAAGTGGTAAGAACTGCCTTAAGAATGTTTGAACACGAAGAAACCAAAAAAGCAGAACTGATTAACGAACTTAAAAAAGGTGAAAAATCTGGTTTTGTGAAAGACTTTAACCGGGAATCTTTTTTGAAGGGTCTTCATCAAAAACATTCCGCCATTCAATGAGGTATAAAATCAGCAAGGAAGCTTCAAAAGACCTTGAAAAGATCTGGCTTTCCACCGTTGAAACTTGGTCTCTTGAACAAGCTGACAGATATTATAACTTAGTAATGGACGAAATTGAATACTTAACCGTAAACCCAAAATCCGGAAAAGATTACAGCCATCTAAGAAAGGGATATTTTAGTTCCAGAGTAAAGTCTCATTTCATATTTTACAAAATAAACGTGAAGGCCAACGAATTGGAAATTGTCAGGATTTTACATCAACAAATGGACATTGAATCGCGGCTAAATTTTTAGCATCATTAAATTCCCCCGTCCCCCACTCTCTCCGTCATTTCAGTCTCTCCGTCATTTTCCGTCATTCTCCCCGTCCCTCCGTAATTTCAGTCATTTTCAGTCATTTTCCTCCCTCTCCCCGTCTCCTTTTTCATCATATGTGCCTTCCGTCCGACCTCATCCAATTTCGTTTTTCAATAGGCTACCGCGGACGGCGGTCTTTCGGCATTCTCTTACCCTGGGTTCCGTTTCACTCCACCCCGGGCTACCAACATTTCGCCACTACGTGGCTTAACCCCCGGATTTCTTATCCACTGAAAGTTTCGCCCCATCTCCCCCTCCCCCCGTCCCTAAGTCCCTCAGTCTTTATTATCGCTTTCTGGTAGGGTTTTTCCTCCTCTTCCGATCATAAGGAGGTAAACATCCTCACGACATGATCGAAATCGATACCCTTATCCAAAAATACCTACAGAAAGAGACCACTGAAGCGGAAGAGCAGCAATTGTACCAATGGATTCATGAATCCCCGGAGAATGAAAAACGATTCTTCGGAGAAAAAGACATCTGGGATACATTTGGTTTCCATTCCAACCAGAAAGCCTACGAAACCGACCTGGAACTCGAATTATTGAGAAGCCGCCTTCAGCCTATCCAAACAAAAAGAACAAGTAATTTCATCAGGTTTGCTAAGGTGGCAGCCATGCTGCTTTTGGCCTTTGGATTGGGATGGGGCAGCCAATTTATTTCCCTTACCAAAGATCAGCCAACTGAAGCAGCTATCCTGCAGGAGATTTTTGTTCCCAAAGGACAGGTCAATCAGCTGTTTTTAGCCGATGGTACCCGGATCTGGATGAATTCTGAAACCAGGATCATTGCCCCCACCCGGTTCTCCTCCAGTGAACGCATGGTAAAATTAAGCGGGGAAGCCTTCTTTGAGGTGTCCAAGGACAAGAGCCGTCCCTTCCGCGTGGAGGTAAACGGACAGCAAATTGAGGTGCTGGGCACATCCTTCAACGTGAGAGCCTATGCCAATTCCAATGAAATTGAAACCACGCTCGAAACCGGACAGATCAGGCTGCACACAGGGAATCAGATCAACCTATTAAAACCAGGAGAGCAAAGCGTTTTCAATAAAACTACCAACAAGCTGATGGTTGACAAGGTCAATCCATTGACTGCCAGTGCCTGGAAAAGTGGCCGGTACGAATTTCAAAACAAAGATTTAATTGAAGTTTTCAAACTGGTGGAGCGCTGGTACGATGTGGAAATCAATGTTGATGAGGAATATTTCAAGGGTATGCACTTTTCGGGAGTCATCAAGCGGAACAAGGATGCCAAGCATTTTTTGGAGCTGCTGAACCAAACCATTCCGATCAAATACGAAATCAATTCTGACAAAATTCTGATTTCACACAAATAAATTATAAAAACTAATTCAAACCAACAAAGAAGGAGGTGCCACAGCAGAACTGACCAAACAAAAAAACGGAGAATGTACCACCATCCTCCGTTCAATTTCAAGTCTTAATAAAATTAAAACTCTTTAACGCAAAACAAAAGTATGAAAAAAAAATTAATTCATGGACTCTCCCATGACCTGGGAATGGTCCATAAAATCTGGCTAACCATGCGACTGATTGTAATCCTCTTTTTTGTTTCACTGGTGCATGTTTCGGCTTCTGTCTATTCCCAAAAGACAAAGCTGAGCATCAAGGTTGAAAATGCCACCTTGCAACAGCTCTTTGACCTGATCCAGGATCAATCGGAGTTCGATTTCTTCTACAAGAACGAACAGATCCCGGCAAATGCAAGGGTTTCGATGGATGCGAAGAACGAAACAATTGAAACAATCCTTATTTATGCGTTGAAAGAAACAGGTCTTAAATATGGATTGGTTGACAAGGACATCGTTATTATCCCAATTTTGCCAGAGGGCGGACAGCAAAGTAGAAAAATTTCCGGCAAAGTAACAGACTTCTCCGGAGCTCCACTGCCAGGTGTTACAGTAGTTGTGAAGGGAACAACCACTGGCGTAATTACGGATGCTGATGGAAAATACACCATCTCAAATGCATCTGAAAAAACTACTTTGACCTTTTCTTTTGTAGGAATGAAAACACAGGAAATGTCAGTTGGGCAGAAAAATTCGCTCAATGTAGTCATGGTGGAAGAATCAGTTGGAGTTGATGAGGTGGTTGTTACCGCTTTGGGTATTAAACGTGAGGAAAAGGCACTTGGATATGCCGTTCAAAAGGTGACTGGTGAAAGCCTTCAAAAGGTTTCGGGTACGGATGTTACTACATCTCTGACCGGTAAAGTTGCAGGACTTTTGGTTAAAAACTCGACCGATTTTGGTACTGCTCCGGCACTTACCATTCGTGGTGAAAATCCTTTGCTGGTAATAGATGGAGTAGCTTATGCCAATAAATCACTAAGCGATATATCCTCAGAAGATATTGAATCAATGAGTGTGCTGAAGGGTGCAACAGCTTCGGCGCTTTACGGTTTCAGGGGAGCAAGCGGAGCTATTTTGATTACTACAAAAAACGGGAGTACCAACAAATCTGGAATCACTGTAGATATTGCATCCAATACCATGTTCACCGCAGGTTTTTTAGCAATCCCTGAAAAACAAAGTACTTACGGTCGTGGATCCAGTAATATTTATGATAAAATCTCTAATGCCTCATGGGGAACCGTAATGGATGGAACAGTGCGCTCACAGTGGGATCCTTTTTTGAAAGATTACCGTGATTACGCCTATCTGCCTGTGGGTCCTGATAACTTCGCTAATTTCCTTGAACAAGGGTATGTAACCAATAACAATGCGAATATTGGATACAAGGGAGATGTCGTCTCCTTGCGAAGTTCGCTTAACTGGACAGAGAATAAGGGGCAATATCCCAATTCCACACTGGATAAATATACCTACGCTTTTGGTGGAGATATCAATTTGGACAAATTTAAAATGAGTTCAAACGTATCTTATGCCCGAAAAACCTCGCCAAATCTTGGGATGAATGGCTATACCTCCTATGATCCGATGTATGCATTGTTAATTTATTCAAGTGCTGATTTTAATATTCTGGATTACAAGGATAATTACTGGTTGATAGAAGACCAAAAACAAAACTACACCTTTCCGCAAGCATCAGGCATAAACAATCCTTACTTTGACCGGTATGAAAAAACAAATCAGATTTCCCGCGATATTTTTAATGCAGATTTGTCGTTGAGTTATCAATTAACCGATTGGCTGAAGGCCAGTCTTCGTTCAGGCCTAGATTTTTATACGGACAAAGGGCAGATCAGGACTTCGTGGGGTTCCTACGTATCGTCAGGTAATACTGGTGTGCCGGGGAACGGTTCTACCTGGAATGGTACTTTGACAGGAGGTTATAATGTAGGCCAAACTCAGGGACTTAGTATAAACAGTGATTTATTACTAACAGGAGATAAGTCATTTGGTAAATTTAACCTAGAGTACCTTGCCGGCGGAACCATATTTTACGCTGAAGCTGATAATATGAATGCCAATACTGTAGGAGGACTTTCAGTTCCCGGATTTTTCTCGTTAAAAGCATCGGTAAATCCAGCCGCTGTTAACGAAAGCCTCGCCAGAAGACAGGTTAATTCCCTTTATGGCCGTGTTGGTGCGTCGTGGAATAAACTGGTATATGTGGAAGCAACCGGACGTAATGACTGGAGTTCAACATTGCCGAAAGAGACCCGATCCTACTTTTATCCATCCGTATCGGGCAGTTTTGTGATTTCAGAACTTTTACCAGAATCTACAAAAGATTGGCTTGATTTATTGAAGGTTAGAAGTTCCTGGACTATGTCGAAAACACCGGCAGGGATTTATGCAATAAATAGTTCTTATGCGGTTGCAACCGCGACCTGGAATACGTTAAATGGTGCCGCTCTTCCATCCTCATTGTATCCCGAAGGCTTACTGCCGGCAAGTGCAAATACATATGAGATTGGATTGCAAGGTATGATGTTTAAAAATCGTTTGATGGCTGATGTATCCTACTACAGTAAGAGAATGTACGACGGCATCATAGCAGGTGGAATTACATCAGCCTCCGGATATTCATCTATCTATACAAATACAGAGGAAGAAACCACCCGTCGTGGCTGGGAGGTTAGTGTTACAGGCTCTCCAATTAAAAGTCATGACTGGCAACTGGATTTAGGCCTCAACTGGTCCACTTTTGCACGCTACTATACCAAGTTAGACCCGACTTTTTCAACCGTAAGACCATGGATACAAGTAGGTGAGCGCGTAGATGCCTATGTAAGCCAGGATTTTCTGCGCAAGCCTGGAACCGGAGAACTTATTTTGAACAGTAGTGGAAGAATTACCTATAGCGGATACAATGAAAATTTTGGCTGGTCCGATCCCGACTGGCTCTGGGGTGCAAATGCGAATCTGAAATACAAAAACTTCAGTCTGTTCGTTTCTTTAGATGGTGTAGTAGGCGGGTTGATGGGCACACGTACTGAAAGCTATATGTGGCAACTTGGAATTCATCCCGAGTCGGTTACTCCGGAAAGGGCATTGGACGTTGCTACTCCGGGTTCAGTAAACTATCTTATAGAAGGGGTAAAAGTAATATCAGGTACGTATACCAAGGATGCAAACGGTGTTATTCTCACTGATACCAGGGTTTATGCACCCAATGATATAAAAACCTCTTATAAAAATTATGCGTATGATTCGCACAGCAGCAGTGCCTGGGGAGGTGCAACAAGTCGATTAGATACTTATTCCAAAACTTTTTTCAAACTGCGTGAAATGGCTATTACGTATAATGTTCCCGCTAAACTATTGCATGGTGTGGCAAAAGCTGCTTCAGTTAGTTTTGTAGGGCAAAATGTACTGTTGTGGTCCAAAGATTGGAAATATTCTGACCCTGACGGAGGCAGCGAAGATTTTGCCGACCCATCGGTTAGATATCTTGGCGCTAATATTAAACTTACATTTTAATCAGATCCAACATGAAAAATTTATCTTATATATTCATTGCATTAATTGCTCTTATGACTGCAGGTTCATGCAGCAACTTTGAGGAATTAAATACAGACCCTAATGCCGCAACAACCGTTTCACCTGAAATGCTCACGACACAGTTGATGAAAAATGCATACAGGTTTTGGAATCCCAATGCAGCAGATTTTGTATCAGGAAACTTATTTTGCAAGCATATAGCAGTTCTTGCTGGAGCCAATCCATACCAGTATTATTATTCATATTCTCCTTACGGTAGCTTGACGGGAGGAGCATTTCCTACGCTAAAAAAAATAGAAGAATTTGCAAAAGGAAATCCGGCAGAACCGTCCTTCCAGGGAATAGCACTGTTTTTTAGAGCTGGTGGTGGTGGAGCCACCTTCAGTGTGGGCGATATACCTTATTCGGAAGCGGGATTGGCTAAGGAAGGAATAACCAGGCCCAAGTATGATAAACAGGCAAATATAATCGTGGATATGTTGAAATACTATAAGGCCGCTGAGGAGAAATTTGCTTTAGGCAAGAATTTTGGTACTTGTGACATCATGTACAACGGCGATGCCAGTAAATGGCGTAAACTTTGCAATTTGGCACAGCTAAATCTAATACAACTCATCAGTAAGAAAGCTACTGCTGAACAAAAAGCCCGCTTCGCGGCAATAGTAGCTGCTAATAATCTGATGACCAGCAATGCCGATAATTTTCAATTGGTCTATACTGATAATGCCAATGCGTCTCACCCTTTTTATAACGGTGAAGGTCAGAGGCTTGGTACTGCTGTCTCAAAATTAGTGGTGGATGAATTAAGAAAATTGAATGACCGCCGCTTATTTTATTTCGCGGAGCCTGCCAAATACCTGATTACAGCCGGTAAAAAGGAAATTGATTTCGATGCTTACGAAGGCGCTCCTACCGAATTAGCTGGCGACAAGCTCGCCGTTAATAATGCAGCAGGCAAATACTCGTTGTTAAACATCCGCTATACTCTGCTCAAAGCTGGCGATCCTTTTCTTAAAACCAGTTATGCAGAACAGTGTTTCATTCTTGCTGAGGCTGTAGAGGAGGGTTGGATTACAGGTGACGCAAAGGATTATTACGAAAAAGGAGTAAAAGCACAGCTAACCTATTACATGAATTTACCTTCGGCGCAAACAGGCGTGCATAATATGAAAATTACCCAGGCTTACATTGATGGCTATTTTACTGGTGAAGCTGCCTTTAAAACAACCGGAACCAAAATTGATCGTTTGCGCCAGATCTGGACGCAGCGGTGGCTGCTTGATTTCTTCACAGGTACTCTAAATTATAATAATTTTCTCCGTACCGGATGGCCTTTATTCCCGCTCGACCCGGCTACCAGTATGAATCCGGAAGATAAAACAAAATACCCACTTCGCTGGAAATACCCGACGTCAGAACTAACTCAAAATCCTGATAATTATAAAAAGGCCATTGACGAGCAGTTTGGCGGTAATGATGGGATTAATGTGGCTCCATGGTGGTTAAAATAAATTGTAATTGTATTAGTATATCAGGTAAATAACGGTATGCCAAGAGGATAAACTGAAGAAAATGGAGGAGTCTCACATTGCCTCCTCCATTTTCATTTCCACATTGAATTCAAGCTGATGCATTTTATTGACCATTGTTCTACGCAGTAGAATCAAAGACATTTTCACCAACCCGGGTTTTTCTCAAATTTTTATTTGTTAATCAATTAATCCACTTATAGTTATGCAAACAATTGTATTGGTCGTGGGTCTCCTTTGTTTTTTCTTTTACAACAATTCTAAAAATGTGGCCAATGATAAGGGTTGGAAACTCATTTGGAGCGATGAATTTAACTACACTGGCCTTCCCGATAGTACAAAATGGACTTATGAAGAGGGCGGCCACGGCTGGGGAAATAATGAGAAACAATACTATCTCGGAAATTCAATTGAAAATTCTAGCGTTAAGAATGGGGTACTGAGTATTGTTGCACTTAAAAAGGAACACAAAAATCTTAAATACACCTCTGCAAAACTGACTACCTATCGGAAGTTTTCAATTCAATATGGTAAAATTGAAGTAATGGCAAAACTACCGAGGGGAAAGGGCAACTGGCCTGCTATCTGGATGTTGCCGGAGAGCATTCAAAAGAAGATCGAACCCTGGCCGCTTTGCGGCGAGATTGATATCATGGAGCATGTGGGGAAAAATCCCAATTCAATTCACACTTCGCTTCATTCAGCCTTGTACAATCATGTTAAAGGGACTCAGATCACTCATTTTGAAATTCTCCCGGATGTTTTTGATTCATTTCATAAGTATGGAATAGAATGGACAAAAGAATACATCAAATTCTTTGTAGATGACAAGGTGTTTTTTGAGTCGTTCAAAGGTCAGGATAATAGGATTGCTACCAACGAGGGCTGGCCGTTTGATAAACCATACTACCTGATCCTTAATCTTGCCATCGGAGGTAATTGGGGAGGTGAAGTGGATGATTCCATATTCCCTAATGAAATGCAGATAGATTATGTTAGGGTTTACCAACCAAGCATTATTGCCAAATGAAGTAAGCATGGGCAAAGCCAACAAAAGGTGATGTAAATGCATTTGTGAGTTCCATACGTACGAGCAGATATTCAATTATTTACCTATAATATTTACGTGTGAAACCCCCATGCACTATTGTTCACAAAATAGCATGTAAATTGCCCTGGGGGTTCCATGAGTACTTACTGGAATTCAATTGTTTAACTAAATTATTTACGAGTGAAATCCAGATATTCTATAATCAACCTATTGTTCTTATTTCTAGGAATACAGATTGCCTTTTCTCAAGTTACCAAACAACTTTCGGAAAACGTAAAGGCTATTGCAGCGAAGTATACCCAGACGCTACTTGGCCAGCATACATTTGTGTTCGATCCTTCAATGGACATGCCGGAAATTCAAACATTGATCGACTCCCTTTATGCTGGACAGGTTTTTCCCACGAATGAGTTTTCCCAGAACCGTTATGCACTGCTTTTTAAGCCCGGGACCTATAAGCTGGATGTCAGGGTTGGCTATTACATGCATGTGATGGGTTTGGGAAATTCGCCTGAAGATGTGGTGATTGTTGGAGCAGTTAGGTCGAACGCTTCTAAGGGTCATGTGTTGTGCAATTTTTGGCGGACTGTTGAGAATTTAACGATCCTTCCAACGGATGATTCAACCAACACCTGGGCCGTTTCGCAGGCAGCTCCACTGCGCCGTGTTCATGTGAAGGGAAATCTGAGGTTATTTGAAGGAGCTTCCAGCGGGGGATTCATGGCCAATTGTAAAATTGATGGAACAGTGTTTTCCGGTTCTCAGCAACAATGGTTAACCCGAAATTCGGTATTTAAAAGATGGGAAGGCGGTGTCTGGAATATGATGTACGTTGGAGTAGTCAATGCCCCGCGGGAGAAGTGGCCGGAAAAGCCAGTTACCACCATTAGGGAAACACCTGAGGTTCGTGAAAAGCCTTACTGGACTTATTCTGAGGGAAAATTTGTTTTGAGAATTCCAGCATTAAAGAAAAACTCAATCGGTGTGGATTGGGATAACCAAATAAGGAACGAAAAGACAATTTCGATCGATGATTTTTATATCGCCAAACCGGAAGTTGACAATGCTAAAACGATAAATATAGCTTTGAAGAAAGGGAAACACATCCTTTTTACCCCCGGAATTTATTCGTTAAGCGAAAGCCTGAAGGTTAAACGTTCAGGAGCAATTGTGATTGGTATTGGAATGGCTACTCTGGTTCCGGTCAATGGGAATAAAGCGATTGAAGTTTCCGATGTGGATGGGGTGACGATTGCCGGTTTGCTGATTGATGCAGCAAAAATTCCTTCCGAAACGCTTATGCAGGTTGGAGAACCCGGATCAAAAAAGAATCATGAAGAAAATCCAACCTTTTTATTTGATCTGTTTTTAAGGGTTGGCGGTCCACATGAAGGTTCTGCATCGCGTTGTTTGGTCATCAACAGCAATCATGTCAGTGCCGATCATCTATGGCTTTGGCGAGCCGATCATGGTGCCGGTGTAGGCTGGGACAAAAACAAAGGTGCCAACGGATTGATCGTCAATGGCAAAAATGTGACCATTTATGGACTGTTTAACGAGCATTTTCAGGAATACCAGACCCTATGGAATGGAGAAAATGGCAGAGTCTATTTTTACCAAAGCGAAATGCCTTATGATCCTCCCACTGCAGATGCCTGGAGGCATGGTGAAACCAACGGATATGCGTCCTACAAGGTCGCCGATCAAGTTAGAAACCATCAGGCATGGGGTATAGGAATATACAATGTATTTTACAATGCTTCTGTAATTGTCGATCAGGCCATAGAAACACCGCCAGCAGTAGAAAATGGATTTCACCACAAAGTCATTTTTTGGCTGAATGGGAACAAGGAAAGTGTCGTAAAAAGCATCATTAATGGTAAAGGTGGAAGTATCAGCAATTCGACTAGAAAGGCTACAATGGAGTAATTTTCATTAATGTAAACAAATCATAGAAATCTCCCGCTGGTGCTGATTTAAATTCAGCACCACTATCCAAGGGATTTCCAATCCCAAACAACAAAAGTTAGATCGGAAATTTTGTTTGCCCCCTTTGCCCGCAAGGACATGGGGGTTTTCCGCGCTAAAGGCTAACCCACATTTTGATCGGGAACTATTTACCCAGACAATTTTAGTATATCATTGATTATAAGAAATTAATAAATGATAATGTTGTGGTTTTTCTTTGCGTACTTGGCGGCCTTTGCGCGAAACTATTGGCAAATAGCCCAAAGTTGGAGAATTTGAAACTACGACATCTTATCGTTCTTCTAACTTATATTCCAAGTTCACCAAAATAATTTTTTTCCCGGTTTAAATTTAATAGAGCTCCCATGCAGAAATGCAGGCTTGGCAGTCAGATTCTGCTCCCCGCTCCTGCGAGATTGTATCGCGTGGTTTAAAGAAAGTTATTTCTTGTTTTTATGCCTCATCAGTTATTGTATGGATATTGGAAGATGTAGTAGTTATTTGGTTGTTATACAAATGCCACGCGATACAATCGCGCGGGAGCGGGGGTATTGACTGAATATATCCAGATACGCTTGCAGCGCCTAATTTAATTCCCAAAGATTAAACCCCAAGCGAAGCAAGCGAAATAACATTTATCCCGTCAGCCCGTGTGTAGCTTATTCCTGTTCCTGTAATAATATTTAAGGATTGAGGCGCCTCTGTTTTTGTGGTATCAATCACAGCGGCAAATTTAGTTAGATTGGCAGCGGCGGCTTCAATTTGCCCCGTTCCGAGTTTGATTTCAAAGGCAGCATATTTGCCGGAATATTTTTGTACAATTGCATCTACTTCGAGATTTGAAGAATCACGGTAATGATACACTTTTGCATCAATGGCCTGCGCATAAACGCGAAGCTCATGTGTGGCAAGCGACTCAAAAAGAAATCCAGTGAATTTCAGGTCGGAAAGCAATGACTTTTTATTTGCACCGAGTGCAGCTACGGCAAGCGAAACATCTGTAAAATGACGTTTGGGAGCTTTTCTGAGCAGCGCAGAAGAACGTAAATGTGTATTCCATGCGGGCTGATTTTCTACTACCATCAGACGTTCGAGCGCATCGAGATAATCGTAGATCGTCGGACGTGAAACGGTGACACGCTCTTTTGCAAAAATGTCGGCTTCTATCGAAACAGTTTCGACGGTTGTGGCGGTATTTCTTGCCAGTGACCGAAGCAGATTCTGTACTTTGGCAGGGTCGCGTTTCACATTTGAAACACGGCTCATATCCACTTCGGCAAGTAAATCAACATATGTACGGTTGATATCAGTAGCCTGTGCAATACTTTTATTGATCAAACCGGGAAAACCACCGATAATAATTTTCTCAACGATAAATTCCAAATCAGTTGCTTCATCGTAAATATCAACCCTACCACCTTCCAGAAGTGCTTTCAAACTAACTTTTCCTGACGAATATCCCAATTCTTGCCAACTCATTGTGCGCATATCGAGTGTGGTAAACCTCCCGGCACCGGAGTGTTTCTTTACCGTTTCGTCGGGATTTGCCGAGCCGGTAAGAATGAATTGTGCAGGTAAAGCACGTTTGTCAACTTCATGGCGGATAAGATTCCAGAGCTTGGGCTGTTCCTGCCATTCGTCTATCAGGCGTGGCGGGTTACCAAGCAAAAGGCGGTTCGGTGAGGTGTCCATCAGCAAGGGTACTTGTGGGTCGGTATCAACTTCCAAAATACTTTTTGCAAATTGCTTTGCAGATTCTGTTTTTCCGCATGCTTTGGCACCTCGAATCAACACTGCTCCTGCCGCCTGCAATTTGCGCAGAAGTTCTGTATCGGTTATTCGGCATATATATGCCATAATTAGTTAGAAATTAAGAGGTAAAATCAATTTTATCGCAAAGATGCAAAAATTTATTTACAAATAGAAAGCATTTCATTTTACATATTAATATAGGCATATTTTACATATTAGTAGTTTTATATCTTACATATAAATATTCGAAACTTAATCATTAACAGTCAATACAGATTGTGAAAATATCATAGTCCTCCCATTTTGTTATCCATCGGCAGTGGGATTATAAACTCAATTGACCAAACATTCCCATCCCCGCCGGTGCTGATTTGTAATCAGCACCACTTCACAAGGGATTTCCAATCCCAAACGGTAACAAAAGTTGATCTGAAATCTAGTTTGCCCCCTTTGCCCGCAAGGACAAGGGGGTTTTCCGCACTAAAGGCCAACCCTCAATTTGACCGATAACAATTTACCTGAAAAATTTCCGTAGGTCATTGATTATAAGATATTCACAAATGATAATGTCGTATTTTTTTTCTTTGCGTCCTTTGCGCGAAATGAAAGGCAAATAGCCCAAAATTGGAGAATTTGAAACTACGACATCTTATGCTGCACTTCTAACTTGTATTCCTATTTCACCAAAATAATTTTTTCCCGGTTTAAAATTAAGTAATGTACAAATGACAATGTCGCATTTTTTTCTTTACGAACTTTGCGTCCTTTGCGCGAAATGAAAGGCAAATAGCCCAAAACTGGAGAATTTGAAACTACGACACCTTATCGTTCTTCTAACTTATATTCCAAGTTCACAAAAAAAAAATCCCGGTTTATATTTAATAGAGCTCCATTGCAGAAATGCAGGCTTAGCAGTCAGATTCTGACGGTATATGCCAGATCAACCAAAAATTAGCTACCTTTAATTTTTAAACTTACCTGGCTACACAATGTACACTGACAATTTTGATAATATTGAAAGCACTGCCAAAATTCGCAGGGCATTGCGGGAGAAGGGAATTGCATATATGGCATGTGATTTTGTTACAAGTGATCATCGAATGGATAAT
>CAMCBW010000022.1 GCA_945873105.1 Tangfeifania diversioriginum | reverse complement strand
CTTATCGGGTTGAGAAAAGTACTTCTTGCATAAAATGTAAGAAGGCGGGAGATTTTGTACTGGAAACCTGCAAAACCATAGAGTGCGCTTCCCCTGACATGGGAATCAAAAGTAGTCTGGTTGTAGAATGGGTTCCCGTTGCTGTCTTTAGTGGCAATCCTTTCCGTGGTAACCGGATGGATAAATTGCTGGGTAAAACCAAATCCCGCATAGGGCAGGAATTTTTTCAATTTGCATCCTGCGGCAAGATCGACATCCCAGGTAATGGATTTTAGCTGGGATTTAACTATCTCCTCACCTGAATTGTTTTCAGTGAATACAGAAGAGGCTACTGAGCCGGTTATGGAACTGTAAACCATCATGTAAAGGTTTGGCTGCAAGGCTTTAAGATAGTTGGCTGCACCACCGAAAGTAAGGGCTGGGTACTTCGCGGTAACGCTTTGGGTATTTTCCCTGGAGACCCAGCTATTAAAATAATAGTGGTTTACACCCAGAAATAAATTGACACCCAAGCCTTCCCGTAACTGGTACCCAATTCTGAGGCCTGCAAGATGGTTCGTGTAGTTGGTCCCGTAATTGTCGTTGTATTCAGCTATTTCTTGTGATGTGTATTCATAGGAAGATGCACCCTCGGCAAGTTGATAACTGTTTGTTTGTGAAATCAATTGAAGTTTTTGGAAATAGCTGAATTGATAATAGGGGGCAATAAATAATGCTCCTTTTTTTGCGCCATTTGGATCATCAGAATTTGCCTGGGTGGAGCCCTGAGGAAATTCTGCTTTATTTAGCTGAGCCGGACAATTCATGGAAATGCCGCAAGCCACAAATAGAAAGATTGGATAAAAAAATTTCATACTAACATAATTTAAATTATCGATGGTTCTAAATATATTTTATAGGATTCATGAAGAGACTGTTAAGATCCAATTTCTAAATCCTGCAAGGGCCTGTATGCAGGTAATATTTAATTAAACTCAAAGATTTCGTTCCGAAGGGGACGAGTTAAACTTCGTTACTTTTAGGTTTCTGTCCATCCGCCAACAGGCGAACCATTGGCACATTCATATATTTCTGATATTGAAGCAAATAGAAAAAATTATAGAATTTAAAAAGTCTTTAAGTATAAGTACTTTCAAAAGAATATAACCTAAGGAAAAAGGACAATATAATTTCGCTTTTTCTGATATCCGTGTAAGTAAAACCATTACAATATGTATATTAAGTCATAATGACAAGGGGCAATCTGTTGCAACTTTCGAATGAAAGGGGAGCAGAATAATCAAGATAAAACCCTGTAAGAATCTATCTTGCAGGGTTTTTAGTTTTGTTGGCGAAAAAATTACTAAAGAATTTTCAATAGTCTTAAAGGATAGCAACTGCCATAAATCCTCTTTAGTTCAAATATTGAAGTGAAAATGTTTATTCCCCAATCAAAATTTGGATCTCTGCTTTAAGTTTAGGCAGATGATTGATAACGATACTCCACAACAAATCATCTGTGATCTTATCATAACCGTGGGCAATTCGGTTTCTTGCACCAATAATTCTTTGAGAATTTTCTATTTGGAAATCCTTATCCTTTTTTAGGATCCGGTTAACAGCTTCACCAATAATTTCGATGTCTCTTTCAACAGCTCTTTTAGTCCTGATATCGGAAATATAATCATCAAACCTCTTAGGCCTACCTTCAAAATAGCTTTCAATCTCAGCTATAGATTGCAGAATATCAAATAGCCAGGTCTTAATATCATTATCCATAAACAAGAACTTTGCTTGAATCAATAGACTGTCTGAGATATGGATTTTTTATAGCCTTGTCCTCCAGAAGATCCACCTCCCGTTGAAAAAGATTTTCCAATGACTCTTTTAAATCAAAATAGTTGTCGGCATAATCATACAAATCTACTCCTTGAAAATCAACAATTAAGTCAATGTCACTGTCCTTTTGAAACCTGTCAGATAAAACAGATCCAAATACGAAAAGTCTTTGCACTTTATGCAACTTACACAGCGTGCGGACATTGTCAATATTGCTTTCAATCAGATTCATATAACAAAAGTATTAATAATTCAGTGAAGGTAGTCAAAGATTATGCGAAAATGACAATAAAGACTCGGGAAAATCGTCTATAATCCAATAATACTGATGGTTAGATGAGCTGTCAGAGTATTAATTGGTTGCAACTTTGTGCTATCAGGGGAGCCATACAGGACAAGAGGTCATTTTCGACCTCTTTTTTTGTTTCCCCACTTTCGAAAACCTTGACAGCATTGATCAAAACACGGATCGGGGTCGAGAAGGAAAAGGTTGCAACACTCCGATGTCTTTGGGAAGGACAGAACTCACGATTACCTATTACCATTTTAACCTTTCATTCCGTTATCTTTACAAAGAAATAATGGAAGAATCAGGTTTTAAAATATTTCAAGCGGATGATGGTAAAACTGAGATTCAGGTTGTTGTACAATCTGAAACTGTTTGGCTGTCCCAGAGACAATTGGCTGATCTCTTCGACAAAGATTCCGACACGATAGGACTTCATCTCAGAAACATTTATAAATCAGGAGAACTAACCGAAGAAGCAACTACCGA
The DNA here is from genome assembly GCA_945873105.1 of Tangfeifania diversioriginum. GTDB lineage: Bacteria > Bacteroidota > Bacteroidia > Bacteroidales > Prolixibacteraceae > CAINVV01. The sequence goes on along the minus strand of CAMCBW010000022.1, from coordinate 87,192 downwards.
GAAATACTCGGTAGTTCAAAAAGAAGGATCAAGAAAGGTAACCCGAAATCTAAAATTATACAATCTTGATGCAATCATTTCTGTTGGATATCGGGTTAATTCAAAAAGAGGTGTACAATTCAGGATTTGGGCAAACCAGGTAATTAAAGACTATCTTATCAAAGGGTATGCTCTGAATGAAAAACGATTAAAGGCTCAGAATGAAAATTTGACGAGTTTGAAAGAAACAGTTCTGGTTCTGACTAAAATAGTAAATCAGAAAAAACTTACCCCGGATGAAAGTGAAGGACTTCTAAAAATCATAACTGATTATGCATATGCTTTGGATATCCTTGATCAATACGATTATCAAAAATTAAGAATTTCTGGCACTTCTGAAAATGAACTTTTCAAAATTTCTTATGAAGATGCTATTAATCAAATAAGTAAACTAAGAAAAATATATGGTAATGGACCTCTTTTTGGAAAAGAAAAAGACGGATCATTTCAAAGTTCACTTAAGACTATTTACCAAACATTTGACGAAAAGGATTTATATCCAAGCGTGGAGGAAAAAGCAGCCAACCTGCTTTACCTGATTACCAAAAATCATTCTTTCGTTGATGGGAATAAACGGATTGCCGCCTATTTCTTTCTACTATTTCTTGAAAGGAATAATCTTCTGTTTACTGAGACAGGTGACAAGCGTGTACCAGATAGCACACTAGTAGCTCTTACATTGATGATTGCGGTAAGTAGTCCGGATGAAAAGGATACAATGACAAAAGTGATTGTGAACCTTATAAATGGAAGCAATCAAATTTAGAAATTAATTTAAACCCCCTTAAAATAAGAAGATTACAATAAAGGTAAAAGAAATATTCGGTTGCAACTTTGTGCTATCAGGAGAGCCATACAGGACAAGAGGTCATTTTCGACCTCTTTTTTTGTTTCCCCACTTTCGAAAACCTTGACGGCATTGGTCAAAACACGTAACAGTGTGGCGAATTTTGTATTAAAAGCCTATGCGCTTTCGGTTTACTTGTTTCAAATGATCCTTCTTTGTTTCTTCAAGCTGTTTCAGATATTCAAAAACGATTAGAAATTTGTGATCATGGTCTGAATATTTCCTTTCAAGCTCATCGAGTTTATATTGTATTTCTTTGTGCATTAGAAGCATTTCACGCATTTTAGCAAATACACGAATGATGTATATGTTTACTTTGGTAGCTCTATCGCTGTTCAAAATGCTTGATAACATTAGCACTCCATAATCGGTAAAAGCAAATGGGGCAATCCTTAAACCCATTTTTACAAAATTGGATGTGCCAAATTGACTCCTCCAATTTTGTAACTCTTCTTTAGTCAATTCAAACATAAAATCTGAAGGAAACCTTTCAATATTCCGCCTAACAGCCCTTTTTAATTGCTTTGTAGGCACTCCGTAAAGTTCTGCAAGATCAAAATCAAGCATAACCTGTTTCCCTCTTAACCCGTATATCTTCGAAATAACCAACTCTTCCGGGATTTTAATTTGACTATCAGTTTCATCCATATCAGGTTCAAATTAATAGTATGCCTGGAATTTCAATTTCTCTATCTAATATACCGATTTATATGGACTTTAACAAATAGAAACCTTAAGTCCCTGTTTTAAGATCTGCACTACCGTCATGATGTCGATTGAAAAATGAAGACGTCAATTACCTTGCGATTTCAAGTCAACTCACCCAAAACAGGTACCAAACACGGATCGGTACGGTGAACGAAAAGGTTGTAACTCTAATGAAGATCGGCTAATTCTAAATCGATTATTTTATCGATCTCAGACTTATTCTCAGGCAGGTAATTGGTGGCAACATCCCAAATTATAGAATAGTCAATTCCGTGGTATTCGTGGGATACTTTATTCCTTAGATAATACATCTCTTCCCAGGGGACTTGTGGATATTTCTCTTTAACAGATATTGGGATTTTTTTGGATGCTTCACCAATGATATCAAAATTACGCACAACCGCATCAACTGTCTTTTAGTCCTGCTTAAACTTAATGAAGTCATATCCTTCAATGTATTCAGCAATTCTTTGCATCGACAGTTGGATGTCTTCAAGAAACATTCGATAAGTACGGATCTCTTTTTTCAAACTAAATGTAATTAACTTGTTTTAAGATTTGATCCCTGATCTGATCTTTCAAAGCACTTTTTGTTACCAGGTCGATTTTTCGTCCAAATATCTTTTCGAGGTATATTTCAAGAGAAAGGAACTTCCATCCAATAGGCTGGTGAAGTTCAACGAGAATATCAATGTCACTCTCTTCGTTAAAAGTGCCATCAGAAAAAGAACCAAACAAACCTATCTCCTTTACGGAATAATCAGTTTGAAGAATTGGCTTCAATTCTTGCAATTTGTATATTATCTCGGCTTTAGAAATCATAAATCAAAGACAATGAATTTATTTGGCTCAAATGCTCATTGAATCTAAACGTGACATCAAAGTATGGACAGGTCAACTACTCAGAGATTTCACGACAACTGATAAGTAATCCATAAATATATGTCCAGCAATCACTTGACTCTGTCCAAATAAAGTATTCCGGGAAACTCCCCATTTGCCATTTTGGTAACGAAACTGATTGTCAGCAGTGCTTTTCCCGGTTCTGCTTTCCAGGTCTCCTTCGAATTCAAAACGGTCTCCTGTCCGTCCCTGTAGAAGGTTGTATTGGAATCCAGCATCAATGAACCATCAGAAGCCGAACGGGTCGCCTTGGTTGTTCTTGGCATGTCATAAATGACAATTTTATGCTCTTTGCCGTCAAGCGTCAGATTTTCAACAAACGGATATTGCTGTCCGTCCGCATTCTCATAGGTTCTGGTGGTCAACAAACTGTCACCTGCCACCTTGATGACAAGTTTTGAAAGGAAAAGCTGGCTGCCCTGCAAAACGGTTTTTTCCCTGTTCAGTTTCCATTCCCCGCTGAATCCGGGCTCCTCTGCCTGTAAGGATAAGGCAGTGACTGCCAACAAAAATGTGAAAATGAGTTTGAAATTTCTTTGCTTCATGGTAAGAGATTTAGATGATTTCGATTGATTACCTACAAATGTATCCCGTTTTTGTAAAATCCTTGCCCAATTTGGGGAATATTACATCCCACCCCGTCTTTGAATCGCAAACCCCAGTTTTATGGATGGTTGAACTGACAGGGATGTTATCTCCTTGCGTATTTTGGCAGAGATATAACAAAAGTAGTCCCAACGCCAACGGAGCTTTCTATGGATATCCTTCCTTTGTGTTTGTCCACAATTTCTTTGGTCAGCAACAGACCAAATCCACTCCCAATTTCACCAGCGGTACCTCTAAGGGATTCCACCTTATTGGAATCAAAAAGATTTGCTACAGTTGACTCATTCATTCCAACCCCATTGTCTGAAATAATGATCTCAACATAATCGCCCGCCAAATTAGTTTGAACGGTAACACACCCATCCCTGTTGGTAAACTTAATTGCATTACTCACGATATTTCTTACAATGGTTGCAATTAAATCCCTGATCCCAAATGTTTCGGCCAATTCCCCGAAAATCTTAATGAGTTTAATATTTTTAAGCAATGCCGCAGGTTGTGCCACCTGTAATACTTCTATAATTAAATCGTTGATATTGATCACCGTAAAGGTTTCCAACGCATCTTTTTGAAGATTTTTAGCGTACACCAGTAAACTATCCAACAATTCAAGATTTTTCACAGATATCCTGTTTATTACCTCCGCGTATTTAAGCGCCTCAAGATTATCTGTTTCTCTTAGTTGTTCCAGTATTAAACTGGAATATCCTATCAAAGAATTAAATGGGCTACGCAAATCATGGCCTATAATGGAAAATATTTTCTCTTTGGCAAGAATTAATTCGTTGATTTGCTTGTGCTGCATCTGTTGGAAGGAATGCACAGATACTTTTGAAATAAACTCTTCCAGCCGGAATGGTTTCGTAATAACGTCTCTGCAACCCATTTTAAAAGCCTTCGTAATATTTTCTACATCTGTTACTTCAGCCATAAAAATAACAGGAGTTGAAAAATTTTTAGAACTTGATTTAATAAAATTAAATACTTTAAAACCGTCAACCGGCATTCTTATATCCAATAAAATTAAGTCAAATTCAATATCGTTACAAGCCTCAATAACCTCCTCGACAGAAGATGCAGTAAGAATAAAGTATTTGGAATCTTCGAAAAAGCCTGGGATTAATTTTAGATTCTCAGGTTTATCGTCAACAACCAATAATTTTACAATATTTAAATGCCTCATACCTGAATATTAAGATTGTAATGAATGTCATCAATGTTAATATTTTCATCCAAAATGAATTTTCTTATTTTAATGTCTTCTGCAACAGTATGATTGATAAACCACTCTTTGATAAACTGATAGAAATTTTCAAAACCCTGTTCATCATATTTTGCAAGATTAAATTGCTCCAATAACTCAAAATGCAGTATTTGGTGCTTTTTGAAATCGGGGTATTCGATCCTCATCATAAAATTTTCTTCACTGATAAAATGAAACTCAGCATATTTCTCTATTTCTATCAGTATCCGATGAAGCTGAATTTTGGTGTAACTGTTGTCAAGCGCCTTTTTCAGAGAGTTGACCAACTCCAGGAAAATCCTATGCTCGAAATCAATTCTCTCAATACCAGTGTTGTAACTAGAACTCCAATTGATATTTACATTTCCTTCCAGATTTTCCATAATTTCAAGTTTATACGCTCTAATTTACATTTTTTTTAAAACAAAGGCACATATCACCAACCTAATTGCTTGTAATTTTTTCATAACGAGACCCATCGTATTGTTGGCCAAATTCTCTCTTCCGGTAAATTGTACGATTGAATCCCTGAAATCATGTAAAAGTGGTTACCAAAACGCCAATAGGCTATTGGACAAAAAACTTGCTTTTAATCCCCAGATAGAAAATTGATATGCGATAGGTTCTTGGGTGAAAAACAGGAACAAAGTTGGGAGGCGCCGGTAACGTCGGCGCAGGATGAACAATTTTGCACCTTGCACAGACGTGTCATCACCCGGATTATCCCCCCATTTCTTTCAGAATGATCAATGCTTGGTCTCTTAATGGTTTTTGATGCTTTCTCCAGATAAAATAGCCAACCAGCGCTCCGCAAAATAGCATTAAAAGGATACTGCCAAAAGCAACAAGGATACGCATTTCCAGGCTGGCAAACGGGAATCCTCTTTGCGCTGTGAAACTAAAGCCAAGTGCACTAAAAAGCATGGGAATGATCGTTAGGTAGGTTTTTGGGTGACATAGTGCGTACCGGCCAACTGCTTTTCTGAGCATTTCCAAGGTCGAAACGCCATAATCTACAGCCTTGAATTCCTTGTGCAAACTATTGAATAATAGCGCGAATGATAAAAACGCCAAAGAAAAGAACAAAAATCCGATTTTATCGATTTCCGGGCGGTCAACAATTACTCCTGCCAGGAATAGTAGAAAATACAAGGGGGAGAGAACCCACATGATCCATTTGAAGGAGTTGGTCAAAGCCAGGTAGCGGGAATCTTCCCTTTGCAAACCCCTTACCAAATTTTCCAGATCAAATTGCTGACTGTTGTGCTGCATTGTTTTCATGACTAATAGATTTTATCGGACCAATTGTTGTTTGAGTTGTTCTTTTATCCTGTGTATTTTGACCTTTACGTTGGGTTCTGTAAGACCGACTACATCGGCTATTTCCCGCATGGTAAGCCCTTCCAAAACAAGTGAAATCAGTATTTTTTCAATGACTGACAACTGGTTAACGCATATTTCCAATTGTTCAAGTTGTTCTTCTATTTGAAATTTCTGATACAGTTCATTTTCATCGAGCAGGAAATTCAAGTTTTGAGGAACTTTGTCTATGTAGAGTTTCTTGTCTCTGGAGGCCATGCCCGAGAAGCTTATCGAGGTGTTTACGGCAATCCTGTAAATCCAGGTACTTATCGCTGAGTCTCCTCTGAATTTATCGAGGCTTTTCCAGATATTTACAAGTACCTCCTGGTACATGTCTTTCTTGTCCTCAACATTTCTGCAGTAAAACTGGCAAATTCTGTTTATCCTTCCGCCATTCTCTTCGAGGATCTCCTTGAACCGTTTTTCTTTCTGATCGTCCATTGTCGGATGTATTTGTCTATTTAGTCTGGGGACTGCCAAAATGGTTACAAATTTCAATTTTTGTACCAACAGGACCTAAGATCTTACGAAATAAGCCAAATCTGTCACAACTTTCGAATAAAAGGCCAGCCAATAGGTGTGAATAATGCAACTTCTATACAAGATTGTATAACTCTTTCTGTTTAATAGTCACGACTTTTGAGGTTAATGTTAATTAAAATCTTGTAAGATGAAACTTGTAAAAATAATTCATTCCGGAACTACCTGTTTGACCATCGGAATTTTATTCCTCGCGCTATTTTTTCAGTCCTGCGCCACGAAATATGTGTTCAACAATTCCAATGTTGTACCTGCGGCTGAAGGCACCGTAAAAGTTTCCATGGATAAAAACAACAATTACAAAGTTGTGCTGGCGTTAAAACGATTGGCCGACCCAAAACGGCTCAATCCTTCCAGGGAGGTCTATGTCGTCTGGATGGAGACGGAGCAAAACGGCACAAAAAATATCGGTCAGCTAATTACATCCAGCAGCCTTTTATCCTCTGAGCTAAGGAGTTCCTTAAAAACAGAATCCTCTTTCAAACCGGTTACCTTTTTTATCACGGCAGAGGACAATGCAGGAATCCAATATCCACAAGGACTGGAAGTTTTGAGAACACATCCTTCCAGATAAATAGCAGATTTTTTTTATGCGTTTATGGTTGAAAATTGCTGGCTTATGCTTAACTATATGCCTAAATTTAAAAAGCCAACAAGCTTATCGGTCTTTTCGGATTGAATAAGTATAAAATCAAAGCTTATGAAACGCATATTCCTATTTCTCTTCTCGCTTTCCTGTCTCATCATGATGGCTCAGGGTCAGAACAAAAGTCAACCTGAAAATGTGGTAATAACCTCCACGGAAAATGAAACCTGGGTACGCTCCACCGAAAATGGAGAATTATTGGTAAATGTTTCCCCCAACGATCTCCGTAAATTCAAATCAGGCGGAGTAGTCCGCTACAGTGATTTTGGCGCCAAAGGCGATGGCAAAACCGATGATCTGGAGGCCATCGTCGCAACCCATGCGGTCGCCAACCAGCAAAACCTTAAAGTAAAGGGAGATGAGGGGTTCACTTACTACATCGGTGGGAAAAGCCGCACAGCGATCGTACGGACCGACACAGATTTCGGTACCGCTGCTTTTGTCATCGACGACACCAATGTTCAGAGCCGCAATTCGCAGATTTTCCTGGTGAGTTCCAGCCTGCAACCATTCAAACCGGAAGGAATCACCTCCCTGAAGCGGAACCAGGAGAAGATTAACATCACCCTGCCGGGGAGTTGCCTTGTCACGGTCACCAATTCCAATGTCAAAAGGTACATCCGGTTTGGGGCCAACCAAAACAATGGCGCCTCACAGACGGATATCTTTATGGTTAACAAGGAGGGCAAGGTGGATATGAATGCGCCCATTATCTGGGATTTCGACCAAATCACCGACATCACCGCCCTGCCCATCGACGAGACCATACTGACCATTACCGGCGGACGCTTTACTACCATTGCCAACAATGCTGAGTCAAAGTACACCTATTACAGCCGGGGCCTGGCGATCAGGCGTTCCAATGTGCTGGTCACCGGACTGGAACACCGTATCACCGGCGAAGGAGACCATGGTGCCCCGTACGGTGGATTCATCACTGTCGGCGACTGTTCCTATGTTAAGGTTCGGAATTCACTCCTGACCGGACACAAAATGTACAATACCATCGGTTCGGCTGGCGTAAAGGTATCTATGGGAACCTACGACATCTCCCTCAACCGGGCCCTCAATGTATCGTTTGTGAACTGCAAGCAGCTCAACGACATCCACGACAGCAGGTACTGGGGTATCATGGGGTCCAACTTCTGCAAGAATCTTCTTTTGGATGGCTGCACCTTTTCAAGGTTCGATGCCCACATGGGAGTGGCCAATGCCACCATCCGCAACTCGACCCTGGGGCACCAGGGCATCAACGCCATCGGCAGCGGGACCTTTACCGTGGAGAATTCCACCATCAACGGCAGGAGCCTCGTCAACCTGCGTTCCGATTACGGCAGTACCTGGCAGGGAGAACTCATCATCCGCAACTGTGTTTTGGTACCCGGAGGCGGCAGGCCAACCAGTGCCAGCCTGATCAGCGGATCCTATTCCGGGCAGCATAATTTCGGCTACACCTGTTACATGCCGGAGCGGATCACCATCGAAAACCTCAAGATCGACGATTCCAAACATCCGGAGGAGTACAATGGACCCGCCATTTTTGGGAATTTCAATTCAAAAATGACCGATGCATCCTTTGTAGAGTTGTTCCCTTATGTCAAGACGAAGGAGGTTATTCTCAAAAACGTAACCACCACCAGCGGCAAGCCATTGAGGGTAAGCGACAATCAGTTCATGTTCAAGGATGTGAAGGTAACTGCAAAGTAACAGTATTAGGATTTTTACCTGGTGTTGATGTAATGAGGGGTGAAGTGGATACAATATACATACCCCTATCTTTGTACCAACTACCCTTTTCAATTTATCAGGATGGAACTAAAAAAAATCAGTTCATCTTACCATCCGGATACTGCTCCTTTTCATGGCCATCTCCTCGCTCTGTATGTTTAGCCCAGGAACAAAAAAAATTAAGCAGGGAGCCATTGTAGCTGCGACTGGAATATTGATTGCCTGATTGCTATTGTTGCTTGTCTGAAGCCAAAGCTTGCAAATGCTATTTCCGATATTTTTTAGATCTTTATTGCATTAAACGCTAATACCACAAAGATGAAAAAAATGCTGTTTTTATGTTTGGCCCTCTCTGTCTCTTTCCTGGTTTCCGCCCAATCAACCGACTTCTCTGGAAAATGGAAGCTCAACAGTCCGAAAAGTAAACTAAGTGCCGAATTCAGCATGGCACCCAAGACGCTGGTCATCGCACAAAAGGGAAATGACCTTTCCATTGAGCGCCATTCGACCTTCCAGGAGCGCGAATTAACCTTCAGCGACAAATTCACTTTGGACGGGAAAGAGTGCCTTAACAAGGGCTGGATGAATTCCGAAAAGAGATCGACCGCTGTAGTTACCGGGGATAAAAAAACGGTAAAAATAACCACCGTCATTGCCATGGGGAACAATGGCAGCATGACGGTTACTGAGACTTACAGCATGGATGGGAAATCATTGGTAGTGGAAGCCATTGCTGCCTCCTCTTTTGGCGACCGGACAGAGACCATGGTATACGACAAGGAATAGGCTTCATTCGAGATTTTTAAAGAATGAGTCCACTCCGAAATGTCTTTTCCTACCACGAAGACTCCAAGACACGAATGATTACAGAGAATCATCGTGCTAAGGTGAAACCTTGGTGACTTAGTGGCACTTTTTTTTCTAGTTTAACAGAGCAGACTCAAGAATAAAAAAACCTATGAACCCTATGAACTATTTCCTCAAGTACCTTATTTGTGCTTCATTTCTTTTGCTTTTAAGCTTCACCCCCTCGGAGAATGAAACGAACTACTGGACCAGGTTCAGGGGAGCCGATGGACTTGGAATTGATTCAAAAGCAAAAGCTCCGGTAACCTGGAATGAATCGGGTTTAACCTGGAAAATACCCCTGCCGGGAATCGGAAATGCATCACCGGTGGTGTGGGGGAATACCATCTTTGTAACCAGCGCCGATGATGAAAAAGATACCGGCTATTTGACGGCAGTGGATGGGAGGGATGGAAAGGTGCTTTGGCAAAAGGAGTTCAAGGTGACGGATTTGACCATGCACAAGGACAACAAGCTTGCGGCCCAGACTCCGGCGGTGGATCAAACAATGGTTTACCTGGTTTGGTACTCCAAAGAGAAGACATCACTCATTGCCTTGACGCACGATGGCACCATCCGGTGGCAGTCGGAGTTTGGAGGTATGATGAGCCGTCATGGAGGAGGTAGCTCGCCCATGCTAACCGACCAATGTGTGATTTTTACCCGCGAACAGGAGAAAGAGTACTCTACCTACACTTCTACCTGGCTTGCTGTAGACAAACAAACGGGTAAAACGGTTTGGGAATTGGAACGGGATTCGCCTGAAAATAATTCTTTTGCAACGCCACTCTTACACAAAAGAGTCAATCATCCGGACCAGTTAATATTTGCCAGTCAGTCTCACGGGCTTACGGGAATCGTCCCATCCACCGGAGAAGTTTTGTGGGAGCGGAAAATGTTGTTTGTGACAAGGGTCATTGCATCCCCCTTTTATGCGGATGGGATGATGGTCGTTTCCCGGAATGGCGAGACCCTGGTGATTGACATCGATTCAACCACCAACCAGGCCAAAGATTCGGCGCGCTACAAATTGCCCCGCATTTTATCGACCTATGTTCCCACGCCCATCGTGGTGAACAAGTTGCTTTTCACTTTTACGGACAATGGCACAGTAGCTTGCACCCAGCTCGCCGATGGCCGTTTGTTGTGGAAAGAAAAGCCGTCTGGACCCTTCTATGGTTCGCCCATATGCGTCAACGGGAACCTGTATTGCATTACCAAAGAGGGAAAAGTATTGGTAATCCTTGCAGATTCGACCTACAAGTTATTGGGCATAAACGAGCTGGGGGAAGGAAGTTTTTCAACGCCGGTACTGTGTAAATCAGGAATGGTATTTCGGACCTTCACCCAATTGATGATGGTTGGGAATGGGGACAAATAAAGTCAGCTATTCGTCTCCTTGATCAAATAGATTGGTGTCCGTTCAAAAGACGGTAACCCCAATGAAATGGCTTAATTTCATTGAACTTTACGATGGAAGGTGCTCTTTGGGGCTTTTCTCCTCTGATTCTCTTACCCTCATTTCATTGTTCTGTTTGTCCAAATAGGTGATGGAGATATACCCCTCTTTTACCTCTATGGTGATATCCCCGGCGGGTGTAGTATACTTTGTAAAGTCTCCTGCCCTTATCTCCCTGGTGAGTCCGGGTTCATTGAAAAGGAGGCGATCCCGCTTTTTGTATTTTTGGTATCTGCTTGTGCCATTCCCATATATTGAGGTATAGAGCTGCTGCAATTTACCAAAGCGATGCTGCAATGAATCACTTACTTCACCAGGAAACTGAACGACTATTTTGTAGGTTAGATGATCCTTCCCTGTCCCAAAAACACCAATACTGCATTCTTTGTTTAGAAACTCTCCCAATAGTACAATCTCCCCTGTTTTGGACGAGTCTAAGAGGTTAAAGCCCTGATTTGTCAACTCGCCGGCAAATTTTGCAACCGGGCCATCCATGACCACCGTGTTAAATTGCAGGTGTTCCCTGGTTGAACAACTGTTTAACAAAAGAAATAGCACAAAGGGGAGAATGCTTCTCGTTTCCATACCCGCAAAATAAGGCATAAAAATAGAGAATTATCACCTAATTGCTACCCTTCCGAATACCATTTAATCTGCTGCGACGCACGCATGACCATCGCCAGGATGACAAACAGGCCGATACTTCCGGCAAGCAGGGCATAATCTTCCATTTGCAGGATGGTAAAGAGGAACAAATACAATCCTGTCTGCAGCAGCGTCACCCAGGTCAACATGCGAACATCGCGCAGGAAGGTGAAGGTATACCACGAAATCAGCAGGGTGACTGCCATGGCCGAAATCAGGTAGGCCCAGTTGAATCCAATCTGCTCGCCGATGGAGGTCAGCAGCGCATAAAAGATCAACAGGGCAAAGGCCACCAGCGAATACTGGAACGGATGAATTCTTACCTTGCTTTTAATTTCGACGAAAAGGAAGATGATAAAGTTCAGGGCAATAAAGAGGATGGCATATTTTACAGAGCGCATCGATTTTTGGTAATGATCGATGGGACTGAGCAGTTCGACCCCCAATTTGGCTTCATGGATGTTGTATTTCCGGTCGACCCATTGTTGCGGGAAATTTCGGTTCAGGTGAGTTACCAGCCAATTGGCCGTGAATCCCTTTTCGGTCACCTGGCGGTTTTCCGGCAGAAATCCGCCGGTAAAACTGGGCGTTGCCCAGTCTGATTTCAAGGCAACTTCCGACGTTTTGCCCAAAGCTTCCACTGACAGATCTTCCGATCCGTTTAGAACCAGATCCAGTTCAAAATTCATGAGTTGTTTCAAATCCAGGGAACCAGCTTTGACTGTAATTCCTGACTGGAACAGATCGTTGTCGGCCACCCCAGGTTCTACTTTGCACCGCTGACCATTGATCACCAATTCCGGCAGATTTTTAATGCCGCGCATATCTGAAATGCCAATGGTAAAATAGGCTGCTCCCCAGTTAAATTCGGCATTCTGAAGATCCAGCTGCGACACATCCGGCTGTGAAAATGAGCCTTTCAATTGGAGCTTTCCTTCATAAACCACCACTTCATATATGCCCCGTTTCCGGGTTTCTGGATACAATGTACCCGCTGTCTTCAATGTTTCAGGCAGGAAGTGTACCACTCCGTGCCGCTCGATGGTCACCTGGTTTTTCTCCCCTGTCTCTTTTACCGTATAGGGAATATTCAACACTGGTCCGGCCACCACCTGTTTTCCGCCCCACTGGGTGTAGAGCTCTTTTTTCACTTTCTGGCTCAGCGCAATTCGCTCGCTGATAATCTCCATGATCAAAAAAGAGGGGATCAGCAGCAGGATGGCCAATCCTGAAACGATGATCATCTTCACACTGTAGCTGTTCATAAACTGTTGAATTCCTTTTGTTTCCATTTTTCTTAGCTTTTAAAAGTACTTTGCATTTCAAAGTTTGAAATAAAAAAATTATTGATTGTTGATTAATTTCTCAAGTGCTGCCAGATGTTGGCGAAATAAATTCCTGCCGCTATCCGTTGCCTTATAGGTGGTACTTGGCTTTCGTCCTACAAATTGCTTCGAAACCTCCACTATTTCCTGTTGTTCCAACGCTTTCAGGTGACTGGCCAAATTCCCGTCAGTCAAGGCGAGCAGCTCCTTCAGCGCATTGAAATCGAGCGTCTCATTCACCATGAGTGCCGACATGATTCCAAGCCTGATGCGGCTTTCAAAAACTTTCTGAAGGTTGGAAATTGGATTTTTCACCAGAATAGATTTTCGTTTTAATATTTACTGTTTTTACAATTATCGCACTGTCTGACTTGATCGATGACATTGAAGTACCTTCTGCCCAAACTCCATGCCCTATGCCCTCTGCTCCATGCCCTCTGCCTTCACCGCTCATGCCTGTAATACATCACCGCACCGTAAATGATGTGCATCAAGCCAAATCCAATTGCCCAAAAGAGCAGTCCTTGATGTACGAAGAATCCAGCCAGGATACCCAGTCCAATCTCCGTCAGGCCAAGGTAGTGTAGCTCGCTAAAAGTAAACTTTCCGGCATTTACCAGTGACAAGCCGTAGAAAATTAGCATGGCAGAGGCCACCAGCACAAAATTTTGCTGCAGGAGCAGAATCAGTATAAATAATCCTCCAGCAAACAATGGAATGAGCAAATGGATAAGAATTCGCCGGGAAGAATTGGTCCAAAATTGCAGGCCAGTTTTTCTGGCTTTCCGCAATGAAAAGTAAAAAGCCCCCAACAGCGCCAATCCAAGAACCAGCAACGAAACCGATGCCAGGTAAGCGCGCAAAGCCGGTCCTGCTGATCCATCCGACCCGTACATGTATTCATCAAAACATACATTACCCGAATCCAGCACGATAAACCAGGCGACGCCTGCTCCTACCAGGGCGCACACTCCTGCGAAAATGCCGGACAATCCACTGAGCGACAAAAATTTGGAGGAACGCTCCATGATTTCGCGAATGGCCTGAAGATCTTCCCTGGGATTGATTGAATTTGTTCTCATTTGAAAGTACTTTGAATTGCAAAGTTAATGTTGAAAATTAGAAATCCAATAGTCTGGACAGAAATTTCTAAAAATATTTATTCCAGGCTGGCAAGTTGTTTTGAGAATATCAAACAGCCTCTTAGTTTTTCCAAAAAGCGGGAGAAAAAAGTACCAGCACCGTAAACAACTCCAGTCGACCCAGCATCATCAAGAAGGAGAGAAACCATTTGCCGGCAGGGTGCAAGGCACTAAAACTAGCAGCTGGTCCAAAAACACCCAATCCCGGACCTATATTTCCCATGGATGTAGCGACTGCCCCCATTGCAGCAGGGAAATCGGGTATAACCAACAACATCAGTATAGAGCTGATGAAGAATATGGCGAGGTAGAACATAAAGAAAGCCAATACGTTTCCGACAATTTGTTCAGAAACTGGTTTGCCATTGAATCGAACCGGTATCATGGCTTTTGGATGCATGATCCGGCGCAATTCATAATAGGAATTTTTAAGCAACAATACCACCCTCATGATCTTTAATCCGCCACCTGTGGATCCGGTACTGCCCCCAAAGAAGAAGACGGCAAAGAGAACAAAAATAAGAAATGGAACCCATTTCATGTAATCGACGGTTGCATATCCAGTGGTAGTTATAATGGATGCCACCTGAAAAATTGCCACCCTAAATGCCTGCTCCACTCCGGTAGCTGTGGTCAGGAGCAATCCACCCCATAAAATCAAAGTAAATCCAACTATGAAATAAATATAGAAACGGAGCTCTTCATTTCTGATCGCCTCCTTGATTCTGCCGGTGAGTATTAGAAAAGAGAGCGAAAAATTCATGCCAGCAAGTACCATGAAAAACGTGATGACGTATTGGATGTAAGGCGAGGGCCAATAGGCAATACTTGCCTGTTTGGTCGAATATCCACCGGTGGCCAGTGTGGTAAAGGAGTGGTTAATGGCATCGAACAAAGTCATACCTCCTATCCAAAGCAGCAGTGTTTCGGCCAAAGTAAATAAAACGTATATAAGCCATAGTGTTTTGGCAGTCTCCTGAATTCGCGGATTGATTTTATCGGCAACGATTCCAGGAACCTCTGCATTAAATAGTTGCATCCCTCCGATGCCAAATATGGGAAGGATGGCCAAACTTAGGACGATAATACCCATTCCTCCCAGCCACTGTGTCAGGCTTCGCCAAAAAAGAATTCCAGATGGCATTGACTCTATGTCATCTAGAACAGAGGCACCGGTGGTGGTAAAACCCGACATGGTTTCAAAGAAGGCATCGGTAAGATTTGGAATTGAGTCGCTCAGGATATAGGGCAAACTACCGAAAAAAGAGAAGAGAACCCAAACAAGAGTAACGACAATAAAACCTTCCCGTCTGCCCAGCTCTGGTCGGGCCTTCCTGGTAATTAACAAGATTACAGAACCAGTGACGAAACAGATCAAAATGGATTGAACAAAGGCAACCACATCTGGACCCTGGTAAATCAGAGCCACCAACAAAGCCAATAGCATGGAAACCCCTTCCACTATCAGAAGGAACCCAATGATTCTCAGAACCAACTTGAAGTTTAACATGCACTTTGAGCGATTGCCATTACGGTCATTTGAGGAACTTTTCCAGCTTTCCGATGGAGGAGGAGAGTGTCAACACTACGACCAGGTCTCCAACCTTAATTTGTGTATCTCCCGTGGCCACAAACCCTGCATTGTTTCGGATAATTCCCCCGATGATGATGTCGGAAGGAATGGAGAGATCTTTCAAGGGTTTTTGGGTAATTTTCGACTCCGACTTGATCAGGAATTCGAAGACCTCGGCATCGGAGGCGGTCAGACATTTTACATTGGCCACCGATGACCCCACTGTATATTTGTAGATGTAACTGGCTGCCAGCAACTTCTTGTTGATCACACTTCCGATGCCAATTTCTTCCGCCATGGTAAGGAAATCAATGTTCTCAATCTCGGCGATGGTGCGCTTTACCCCATAGGATTTTGCCAGGTGACAGGCCAGGATGTTGGTTTCAGAGTTTCCGGTTACGGCAATGAAAGCATCCATTTTCTCGATAGACTCCTCTTTCAACAGGTCCAAATCCCTGCCATCTCCGTTAATAACCAATGCATTGCCATACTTGCCGGCAATTCTCCCGCCTCTCTCCCGATCCGATTCAATCACCTTGACCTTGAATTGATCGCCAAGCTTCTCGATCGTTTTCTGCGCGATTCTACTCCCTCCCAGGATCATGATGTTCTTGATTTCAAATATCTTCTTCCCGGTAATATCAAATATGAGTTGCTGGTTGGCCTTGGTCGTGATGAAAAAAACAATATCTCCATTGAGGACTTTGTCTAAACCATGCGGTACAAATGATCTGGATCCCCGGGCAATGGCAACCGCCCGGATTTCTCTGTTAACAGAGGAGATTTTTTCGAATGTCTGGTTAAGAATCGGAGCGTTCTCCCGAATTTTTATTCCCATGAGGATTAACTTGCCTCCCGAAAATTCAATCATCTCGCGGGTCCCGACCTGCTTTACTGATGTAACAATTTGTCTTGCTGCAAGATTCTCGGGATAGATGATTTCATCAATGCCAAACCGTGTGATACGATCCCTGTTCTTCTCACTGATAAATTCCCCGTTGTTCACCCTGGCAACGGTTCGTTTCGCCCCCATATCCTTGGCAATGATACAGGCCACAATATTTCGATCCTCAAAAGGAGTTACGGCTATGAACAAATCTGCCCCTGGTACCCCTGCATCCTTCAGATCTTTGAAGGAATTTGCATAACCGGGAATAGCTAAAAGATCGACCTGATTTGATATTTGCTGCAACTTTTCGACATCTTCATCCATCAAAACAATGTCGTGGTTTACCCTGCTTAACATCTTTGCAAGGTGAGTACCAACCTCTCCGGCTCCTACAATTACTATTTTCATTCTTGTTGATTCCAAATTATTCCAGAATCCGAATATAGAAAAAAATGAATCACAAATTATGTTGTTCGCCTGTTGGTATGGTAAAAGCAAAGGTACTACCCTTGTCCTTCTCACTTTTTACCCAAATTTTACCTCCATGCTTTTCAACGAACTCCTTGCACAGGAGTAGACCGAGTCCGGTACCCTTCTCATTTTCGGTGCCACGGGAGGAAAAACTGGTCTCGATTTTAAACAGTTGCTCAATACTCTTTTGCTCCATCCCTACGCCGGTGTCTGAAATGGCAACCTCCACCTGATCCTTCGCCCTCTTCAAATCAATGGTAATTTTCCCATTTCTGGGAGTAAATTTTATGGCATTGGAAATTAGGTTGCGGAGCACGGTGCTGATCATCTTTTCATCTGCGGTAACAACAACTTCGTCTGTTGCCCCATAATGCAGCAAGATGTTCTTCTGGTTTGCATAGTGAATCAGACTTCCTATTTCATCTTCAATCACATTGTTAACGATGGTTTTCTTCGGTTCATAGTGAAAACCGCCCCGCTGCATTCCAGCCCAGTCCAAAAGATTCTCCAAAAGCTTGAGTGTCTGTTTGGCCGTTGAATAGATGATTTCTGTATAGGCTACAATTGAATCAATATCCAGATCACGTGCTTCATCTTTCAATATTTCACTAAAGCCAAGGATTCCATTGAAAGGGCTCTTAAGGTCGTGTGCAATGATGGCGAAAAATTTGTCTTTTGTGGCATTTAATTCCCGAAGTTTTGCTTCACTATCCTGCAATGCCTGCTCTGATTTTTTACGTTCAGTGATATCTTGAAAAAGGCCATAGACCCGGCGATTATCAAGGTCTGCCATTCCGATTTCCTTTACAGACTTTCGGTTTCCCTTTGCGGTAATAATCTCATAATCCAGCTCATATGAACCATTGTCTTCAATGGCCTGTTGAATGGAACGCAAAACATTGGGCAAGGATTCAGGAGTATAAAACTTTTCCCGCATCCCCACCTTAGGTTCAAAGGACAATTCAACCTCATGGATGTGATACATTTCCCTGGTCCATTTAAGTTCCTGGCTATCCATGTTTAACTCCCAACCTCCAATTTTTCCGATTCTTTGTGAGTCCTCCAGCAATTTTTGGGTTTTTTCCCTTTCGATTTCAACCCTTTTCCGTTCACTGATATCGCTGTATACGATAACCACCCCATACCCTTCAATCGGCACCGGACTGGCAGAGACATTGAGCCAGGTAATCTGCTTGTTGCCTTTGACAATCCCCATCTCCACATTCGTTACCTGGCACCTTTCGTCGAGGGCCCGAACGCTTGCATATTCCTGTGTTGGCATTGTTTCCCCATCGGGTCTGATGATACGCCACTCCTCTCCATCAATTTACCTTCTCTCCTGTTCTTCCAGCGAGATACCCAAAAGTGACTCTGCAATTGGATTGGACTCTATGATTTTGCCCATAGCATCTGTAACTGTGATGCCTACCGGGAAAATATCAAAGAGCACCTGGTATTTGGTCAGCACAATGCGCAATTCTTGCTCGGCCTTCTTGCGTTTGGTGATGTCTTCGAAAATGGTGGCGAAACTGCCAATGAAGGGGCAGTAGACCGAAATAGACAAGTATTTGTCGAGCGGAGCAAAATAGGTTTCAAAAACCTCCGGATTGCCACTCAGCGCTACTCTGGAAAATATTTCAAAATAGGGAGGATTGTCCACCCCATAGGCTACTTTGCTCGTTTTGTTAAGGACAGATTCCCTTGAAATACCAAGCAGGGTTTCAAAAGCCGGATTTACTTCATTGATGATATAATCCACGGGAGTCCCCTGTTCATCGTACTGGAGGGAATGCAAGGCGGAACCATCGATCATGTTGGCAAACAACCGACGGAATTTCTCCTCGCTGCTTCGCTGCGCTTGCTCTGAGGCTTTCCTCTCCGTAACATTTTGAATTCTGCTGAAAATATGCGGAATGCCGTTCAAGATAAAAGATCTTGACGATATCGACCCAACGAACGAACTCCTGTCTTTGCGCACATATTCTGCTTCGTAATCTTCACAAAAACCGTTCTTCAGGAGTTCATTGACCACCTGCTTACGGTCTTCCGGATTTTTCCACAATTGGAAATCTATACTGGAAAAACCCAGTGTCTCTTCCCTGGTGTAACCCGATAGTTTGGCAAAACCCTCGTTTGCCTCTACCACTATGCCATCGCTTAGCCTCGTAATCAGTACTGCATCCGGACTGTTGTTGAAGAATAGTTCAAAATGTTCTTTTGTATCCCTAAACTCCCTTTGACCGGAAGGATCTTTCCCCAGGGATGCAGCGTTCACGAAAACGCTCTTTTCAAGGGATTGCTTTAGTACCCTGTTCTCCAGTTGCAGCTCCAGTAACGACGCTATCAGCTCCTCTTTGGTCTTCTCGTGAAAGTTCATGCTTTACCTGTTTAAGTCCTGCCGACAATTTACTTGTCTCCATGCCTGGTATTCCTTTTCAAAACCAAATGTAAGACAAAAGATACAACCTGGTTAATAATTACAATTGCTTTGCTATTTTGTTCAACAGATTGGCCATTTCATAAAACCAATGCCTATTTACTGGTTCATCAATAGCTTTTTTACGACCTCGTCGTAGTAGGGCTTTTCCTTCAGGCTTGAGTGTGAACCGGGGAAATAGAGAATATCCACTTCGATAAAATTAGGGAAATCGAAATCACGCATAACCACCGCACATCGCATATCGTTGGACAGGCGTGTGTTGTCGATCATCGGAAACTGGAAATAATCGATCGTGAACTCCTGGGTTACCATGTTGACAAATTTACCGTCTTTGGAGGTCTCAATGTCCAGCCTGACATTGACCGTTTTTTCATCAATGTTCATACCGGTTGCCTTCAAAAATACGACTCGTTTGTAGGCACTCTTTCTGGAGCCATCCCTGATCGTATCACTAAACACCTTTGAATCTTTCCAATCAATGGTCAGCTCCTGGGAAAGGCCCGGTTTATAACCCAATGAATCTGACGGGAAGGTAATAAACATGGTCTCTCTTGAGGCCGCCCCCTCCAGGCTTGATATCTGCTTGGAAATAACATCCCCTGCCATTTTGTACAACCGCTTCCGGTAGGCCTCCTTACTTTGGAGGTTCTTTTCCAGCGCAATCTGGCGGTCAAGGTAGACAAAAAGTGGCATCAGGTTAAGTGACTCATGGAAATTATAAGCCAGCAGCTCCAGTTGCAGAATGTTTTCATCCAACGAGTGGGAATCCTTGAGGATGGTTCCCAAAATCGAATTGAACATGTCCTTCCTAAGCGCACTTTCTGACTGTTCCCTACCACTCATCAATTGCGTGTAGAGTTGGATCCGTGACTCATTGTTCTGCTTGTTGTTCAAATAATTGGATCCAAAATAGCTCACCAATGCGATGGCCAGGGCAGTAAACAATCCACCTATGGGTTGCAAAATTATTTGAATCTTGTCCCACAAGTCGCGCTTCTCTTTCTTGGGCACTAAAGGCTCTTCAGTATCCATTTGTCACCGGCTTTGTGCATCAGTAGATTGTAACGAGTTGACTTATTGGATGAAAACACCTCAAAACTGGCATCTTTGTATCCAACAACTTCAAGCTTTAATTTACCGATCTCCTTGATTGTCACCGTAAAGTATCCGTTTTCATCGGTTTTGGCAGAGGCAATCAGCTTGTCAATTTGCATGATTTGCACCACTTGACCCGTCAATGGTTTTCCATCATCTCCCTTCACGGTTCCATAGATTTCACCTGCCTGGGTAAGAAACGGAACGAACAACAGACATAAAAAAAGTATTCCTCTTGCTTTCATACTTTATCAATTTGTTTTTTAAAGGTAGTATGGAACTCTCCCGACCTACCTCGGGATTCGTTTCATATTGGCTTTGTAATTAAAATTTACCTACAAAAATGTAACGGACTATAAATGTAAGCTTAAAAATGAAGAATTCCTTTCGTTTAGGGATATTTAACTCTTCGACACGGGGATTCATCCAGGCTATCGCCAATTTTGGTTCAGGATCCCAAGGGTTCAATGAAATCAAAATTTCCACCGCAGTTTTACCCACAATTCGTCTCCCAGATCCCACCATCTCCCTGTAACCGAACGGGCAACACCATTGGTATAACCGGTTAAATACTCCCTGCAAAGTTTGGTTTCGTTGCCATTTTTTCTATTCTTGTCATCCATCTCCTGCAACTCGGCTGCCCTCTTTTCAATCCGATCGATTTCATCGAAGAGCTTGTTTTCTTCCTTCGCTACCTCAGGTTCAATGAGTTCTTTGCCGATTTTCCAGTTTACCATAGCCAGCCTGTTGGTCTGACGGAAAGCCCAAAGTGCAGATTCACGACTGAACTGGTCCTGTCCGCACAAGTTGAAACTTTTCGGGAGATCAAGGTTCCCGCAGTAGATAGGGATCCGCGGACTCAAACGCGGAACATCAAATCCAAAAAACAGGCGTCCACCGATGGCATCCGGCAAATCATCCCTGAGTTGCGCCACCCATGAGTAGGCACAGAATTGTACAGAGATGGGCCTGTAGATGACCACTGCATCTTTTCTCAGGGTGTTTAGCAACTCTCTTTTCTCGGTCGACATCCACGGATGTGCAGCCGGACTGACGATGGTGTCAATTACTTCAATACCCTCTTTGTTCTTTGTTTTGAGTTGAACTTTAAGGTTTCGGATCAGCTCATATTCGGTACCATCGTAGGTGGTCCGGTAAATTTCGAGCAGCTGTCTGATGGTAACTTTCTTTTCAGGTTTTACCGAAAATGGAAGTTCTGCACTGTTGTATTTCAATCCCAGGGAGGGAGCCAGCAGGTTGAACAGATAAAATTCGCGGATCGCAAAGGGTTTTTCGGTTCCGCCATAGGCCTCCCAGAATTTGAAGGTCTTCTTGCCATCCCAAAAACCCATTTGTTTGGCAACTTCAAAAACATTTTCAGAGTACAAATAAAAATCTGGATCATCTTTCTTCAGTTCTGCGATGCGGCAAATGTTGGCCGAGATGCCAACATGATCATCGGGGATCCTTTGTGCGGCCCATACTCCTCCAACTTTTGCCGGTCCCTCCCCGAAAATTTCCATTTGCCAAACCTCCCGCTTGTCGGCAATGGTGATACACTCACCCGCATCGGCGTAGCCGTATTCCTTGATTAGCTGTCCGATCAATTGGATGGCATCGCGGGCGGTGGAGCATCTTTGCAATGCAATCCGCTGAAGCTCCTCCACTAGGAATAGCGCCTTTTTGTTAACCAGTTCCTTCCGGCCACTGATGGTGGTTTCGCCGATGGCCAGTTGCTTCTCATTGATGCAAGGATAGGCTGTGTTGAGGTAGGCAAAAGTATTGGCAGCTTCCGGTATTTCGCCTTTCAATTCAACTTTGTCCATGCTCGTTGGAGTCTGGGTATGCATGGTTCCCCAATAAACTTTGTGGGTGGTGTCTCTGGCAAATTTCTGTGCCGGAACAAACTGCAGCCAGGTGCGGTAATAGGCATCGCAGGTATGCGCGGTGATCACCGAGCCATCCGCTGTGGCTTTTCTCCCTGCAGTGATGCTGGTACAACTTTCGCGGTAAATCTCCTCTTCCGGTACTTGGGCAAAAACAACGATTGGGGCAATTATAGGGCAGAGTATTGCAAAAAAAATAGTAAAAATCTTGGATCTCATCTTGAATAGTTTTGGTAGCTAATGATCCAAAAATAACTCTTTTGACTGAAATAAGTTCGCTCCTGAAACACCGAAATGAGTTTTGACGTATCGTTAAAAATACCACACAACATTTTACCATTACACCAAATACCCATGAACAAAAGCAAATACATGAACCCATACCTCGCCGGCCTTCTGCTCGGACTGGTACTTTTGGCTGCTATGTATCTTTCGAGACGAGGGTTAGGCGCCTCCGGCGGAATAAAGTATGCCATGGTTGCCATGGTTGGCACCGTTGACAAACAGCATGCAATGGAATCATCCTATTACAGCAAATATTTTGAGAACGGCGAAAACCCGCTCAAAAACTGGCTGGCCCTTGAAGTGCTGGGCATGGTCCTGGGAGGATTTATTTCCGGAGCCCTGTCGCACCGACTAAAATTCAAGATCGAGAAATCACCCAAAATTTCGAATGTAAAACGGCTGACTTTTGCCTTTGTTGGAGGAGCATTCTTTGTTTACGGGGCACAGCTTGCCCGCGGATGTACCAGTGGTGCAGCACTTTCCGGTATGGCAGTCCTATCGGTCGCCGGATTTGTTACCATGATGGCTATTTTCGGATCAGCTTATATTTTTGCCTGGTTTTTTAGAAAACTTTGGATATAAAAGGGGGAAGGGTAAAGGGTAAAGGATAAAGGGTAAAGGGTAAAGGTTAAAGGGTAAAGGGTAAAGGGTAAAGGATAAAGGGTAAAGGATAAAGGGTAAAGGATAAAGGATAAAGATATGGGACCTCTTTCAGTACTTTCAGAATTTCCGGAATGGATCAATCTGTTGATTGCTTTCGCGATAGGCATTGGTTTTGGCTTTGCCCTCGAACAGGCAGGATTTTCCTCCAGCCGCAAACTTGCAGGGATGTTTTACGGCTATGACACCACCGTACTCAAGGTATTTTTCACGGCGGCCATTGTAGCTTTGGCAGGATCTCAACTGCTCAGTTTTTTTGGGTTGCTCGACCTAAGCCAGGTATTCGTAAATCCTTACTATGTCAAGGCCAGTATCCTCGGTGGAATCATCATGGGAGCAGGGTTCATCATGGGTGGATATTGTCCGGGCACCAGTATCAGTGCCCTTTCCATTGGGAAGATTGACGGGATGGTATTCCTGCTGGGTGGCCTTTTTGGGGCATTTCTCTTTGCAGAAACCTATCCGGTGATCCAATCTTTGGCCAATGGAAGTTACAAAGGCGCATTGCAAATAAATGAATGGTTGGGTGTTACGCCGGGAGTCTTTACCTTGCTCCTGATTTTGGCAGCTGTGCTATTGTTCTGGGTTGCGGAGCTGGCAGAGAAAAAATTTAGCAGGCCTGATATTACTTCTGATCTGTAAACAAGCTAGAAATGAATGCACGAATAATTTTTTCGGTGTGGCTGGTGGGTTTGGGGATTATTGTCGCCTTCCTGCCCATCAATGGTGCCGAATCATTCCGTTTGGAATCCAAGGAGTTGCTTGCCAAATCTTTGGATGAAGTTCATTATATTTCCGTGGACCAGGCAGCCAGATACCTCAACAATGAGGATAGTACCGTGCAGTTCATCGATCTGCGCAGTCCGGAGGAGTTCAGGGAGTGCAACATTCCAGGCTCTGTCAACATCCCTTTCCCTACGCTGCTGGATCCTGCCTGGGAGGCTACTATCCGTCAAAAAAGCACCAGGACCATCTTCTATGGAAATGGCGATCAAACAGCTGCCTATGCCTGGACCATTGCCACGGGGAAGGGTTATAAAAATTGCTTCATCCTGAAAGGTGGACTCAACGAATGGTTCAGGACAGTGATGAACAGCAATTTCTCTGGGGATAAGATAACCCCGGCGGAGAATGCCCGGTTTGAAGCAAGGGTGAATGCCCGTAAGGCTTTTACCCAGATCAACAGTTTGCCCGACAGCCTCAAGAGCCGCTTTTTCAGTACAAAAAGGCTCAAACAATCAAAACTGGATGGTGGTTGTGAATAATCCTAACACTTCAAGTATGAATCAGCTAAAAAAATTTAAAACGGCCGCACTGGTTTTGCTTCCTATTTTGATACTGGTCATCATCAGGATGAACAATCCCGACGTATTCAAAGAGTCCGTCAGCAAAGCAATGGAAGAAACAAAAGACCACGGAAACCTCATCACGCCTGACCATCTAAAAAAACTTGCAGCGTCCAGCCTTGTAATTGACCTGAGCAACAAGGATCACCACGATTCCCTCCAATTCCACCCGACCATTTATATTTCACCAGAGCGACTACTGGACCCTGAGAACAGGGAGATTCTGGATAGGACCAAAGGAACTGTAGTTCTTTACGCAGATGATGTTGCGATATCCTCAAAGGCCTGGATCATATTGAACCAGTTGGGTTACAGCAACCTGTATATACTAACTTTGGAAGAAGACCCCGAAGTGTTGAAATACAAATTCCAGCCCGACACATCGGCCAGGCTGGAAGAGGAGTTAAATTAAGGCGATTCCCTAATTTTTCAGGTAGGGAAAATTTTCAATGTCACTTTCGGTAAAAGGAAGCCAGGAGAGCAAAGTTTTATCCTTCAACATCCTGCTGTGCATGAATGCATTGTTCCCATAAAGGATTGTTTTGGCATTGTAGCCAAACAGACGCAGGTAAGCCGTTACAAATCCGGAGTTGTGGCCGGTCCCGCAGTAGACGGCAACCTCCCGGTTGGTCGGGATGGATTGCATTTCAGCCACGATTCCCAGGGTACCATTGGTTTTGTAACGCACTGAACCCGGAATGTGACCCGCATCGTACTTGTCCTTGCGCTCAAAATTGATGGTATAATAGTCTTGGGAATGTTCAAAGACTTTTTCAGAGGTGATGAAGGCATCCGCAATTCCTTCTGCAAACAACTGGTTGAATCGAGCCGTCAGGATCTCCTCTCCTGTCGCTTTTCCGGTGTTCAGCAGAGGAAAGTCGGCAAGGATGGCTCTTTCATTTTCAGTGGACTCCAGCTTGCCTTCGTATTTATCTGAGACAGCTGTCAGCCAGTTATCTTTGGCAAAATCCTTGTTCCAGCCACTCATTCCCCAACGCAAGGCATAGACATTTCCATAACCCATCAGGCGCAGGAGTGACGCGGTGTAACTCGAATATTGTCCTGAATTGCACACTACAATGATCTTGTCATATTCAAAAGGCTTGATGGTGTTGCTGAAAAATTCGGGGATTTTACCAAACTCCAGGTTGATGGCGCCCTTGATATGACCTTTGGCGTAAGTTTCAGGAGCTCTCAGGTCAATGATCTTTATCTTGCCATCCAGCTCTTTGAATACCGCTGATGCCTTTATCAGGGAGGGAAAGTTCCTGCCATTGACATAATCCCCTGATTCTTCCAGGAATTTCAACAATTTTTGAGCCTCCTGGTTCAACGGAACTGTTGCAGTTTTTGACTCCACAGCAGAGACGGATTCAGTCTCCTTCGGTTGCGCAGCTTTCTTTCCCCCGCCGGCACAGGAAAAAAGCAGCAGGAGAAGAAGTAAAAAGGAGATTGGGGCGATTGGTTTCATGCCTGGTGATTTTGGTAGGATGATTACTTTTTAGGAACGATGAGCACGTTGTCCTTGTCGTATTGGAGCGTTTCAGTCCGCAGACCTTGATCATCGTATTTATAGGCCACCATAGCTACCCCATTGGCGGGATTGTTGACAATGTTCTTCTCCTTGTCCAGGGAGATCCGCTTCACCAGGGCCCCAAATTGGTCGTATTCCGATTTGGTTACAGGAACATTCTTGCCACCAAGGTATTCATTGTCCTGGTCAAATTGGGTAGATTCAACAACGTACCCATTGGCATCTACCACATTCACCCGCTTGGCCCATCCCCAATACAAATTGGAAAGCTGTCCGGCGGTGTTGTGCACAGAGAACTCCAGCAGATCGCCCGCTTCATTGTATCCAAATTTAAAATAGGAGACACCGATATCCCCGCAGTTTTCAGCAGTACAATTGTATAGACTATCTGCCTGGTAGTTGGCCATCCGGGTCACCAGACCTTTGTCATCATAGGTAAAACGCAGTTCATAGAACGGGCAGAATTCATTCATCACCACACTCTCCTTGGCCAGATTGTACCGCAGCTCCTTGATCATGCCATTTTCAAGTTTGGTCCACTGGTAGTTGTGGATTTTGTTACGGTTTTCAACAGGGGCATTGTTTTCGTCGAGGTAGCGCATAGCCACCCGAAGGCCTGTTTCATTCAGGGTATATTCAAAAACGGATGCCCCACCGTTTTTAATGGGTTCATTTTTTGCATTGAAGAAGCGTTTGACCTGTTTGTCTCCTTCGTAGGTAAAGGTAACTTTTGCTGCATTGATTGAAGCGTAGTCCAGCAGCACATTGTTTCGGTTGTATTCCACCGAAGCCAGCTGGTTGTTTCCTGCAAAAGTAAACTTGTAGTTGTTAACCGTTTTTGCCTCTTCGGCAGTTAGTTCATGAAGACCCTCTTCTGTATCCCATGGGGTTTCGCTGAATTGGATGCTGCGGTAGTATTTTACATTGTTTTCGGCCTGTTTTTTTGCCGGTTTCTGATCACATGCATTTAATCCAAATGCAATCAAAGCGAATAAAAATAATCTGTGGTACTTCATTGGTAGCTAATTAAATCGTTACTGTTATTGTTTGTAATTTCTTTACGGAATTCTTTGTGAAAAGTTTTGGCAAGAAATAACAGACAGGGGAGATAGCCACCGATATGCAAAAAAAGGGAAGTAAGACCCGGCTCTACTTCCCTTTTTCAAGTACTATAAAATGCTTAGTTTTTAAGGCAACGTACGGAAAATCCGCTTTCCTTCCGGCCGTAGTATTTAAATGCTGTGCCATCTTTGCCAAAAAGAACTGTATACCAACCATTCACACTGTCGGAGGTAGTACTCCACCAATAGGTACTAATACCCATTGAACTGAACAATCCCTTTGTATTTCTGTAGCCCAGAGGCATTGCAGAGAAGCCGCTCTCATTGGTGCCATTGCCATCTCTACTCCAACCGGAGGAGGTTTTCATTTTATTGCCGGCAACATTTTCACTTCCCAGGTAATCGGTCAGGGTTCTCCACTCTTTGTCTGCCGGTACGTGCCAGCCTTCCGGACAGAGCTTACCTGTGTTCACTGCATGCCAGTTGTAATAGGCACCATAGGTTGCCTTGTTGGATGAATCATCTAAAAACCAACAATAAGCATCGGTTTTAAACCCTTTCCAGGTAACCTCATTGTTCCCATCCGGAATGGACTTCCCATCGTTGTATTTGGTGGTTTTGAGGTTTTCTGCCATCCAAACCTGGGTACCAATGGTCACCGTAGCATACACATTGCCATCCACATCACTCACCTCCCCTTTTACTGGACCCACCTTTGTATTTCCACAACTAACCATCAGAAACATAATTGAGAGGGCATAAAAAAGAATTGAAAAAGCCTTCATTGCCAGATGTATATAAAATTACTTGTTCAGAATCTTCGTGGTAATGTTTCTAAGGCTGGTTTCAACTGCTTCGAAGGGTTTTCCGTTGCCCTGGTTGTCGTCTTCCACGAAGAGGTACTTCATACCTGCAGTCTCTTTGGCGGTCAAAATTTTCTTGAAATCAATGACTCCTTCACCAACACTGCACACGTCATCTTTGATCACATCAAAGAAGGGTGCCTGTTTGGTTTTCATATCCTTGAAGTGAAGCAGTTGGAACCTGCCGGGATATTTGTTGAACATGGCGATCGGATCCTGGCCGGCTTTGGAGGCCCAGAAAAGATCCAGCTCCATGGTGATCAGATCCTTGTCCATTTCGGGCATGAAGATGTCGTAATAAGGAACTACGCCATTGATCTTTGCAAACTCGAAATTGTGGTTGTGGTAGCCGAACTGAATGCCGACCTCTTTCATGATTTTGCCCACCTTGTTCCAGTCGCCGATCATTTTCTTGTACTTCTCGATGGTACGGTCCTCGTCGTTGACCCAGGGCTGGACACAATATTTGACACCCAATGCGGCATGCGCATCGGCCATCAATTTGGCAGTATCCATGGTAATGCCCTTTGATTCGACCGCTGAATGGCTGCTTATCACCACCATGCCCAGATCGGAAACAATTTTTTTGAATTCGGCGGCTGAATAACCATAAAATTTCCCATCCGAATAGCCTGCCAACTCCAGGGTCTTGTATCCCATGGCGGAGAGTTTCTTCAAGGATCCCAGAAGATCTGCAGCCATGGCATCCCGAATGGTATACAACTGGAGACCAACGCCAAATTTTTTGCGGTCGTCGGCAATACCTGCCTTGCTATCCATTGCGCCGAGTAAAATCAACCCGGCAGATCCTGCTGCTGAAATTTTTAAGAAATTACGTCTGTTTTGCATAGGGCTCAATTATTTGATGTGTGTGTTTGACTCCTTCAGAG
Organism: Tangfeifania diversioriginum; assembly: GCA_945873105.1. Lineage (GTDB taxonomy): Bacteria > Bacteroidota > Bacteroidia > Bacteroidales > Prolixibacteraceae > CAINVV01. The sequence goes on along the minus strand of CAMCBW010000022.1, from coordinate 58,160 downwards.
TGGATAAAAGTAATACTATGGAACCAAGGATAAAAGTAAATTGGTAAAAATAATTCGTCCTGGAAAAGTAAACAAAAACTGATGTTTGGAATATAATTGAAATCCTCTTCTCTCTCAGGCGCAGGAGATTGAGTGCATGATTGATGTGAGGGAATCCCTGGTTTGATCCAAGACACTGCTTGACTGCAGTACCCATTTGTCAAACTGAAACTGCAAAAAAAGGATAAATAGTCTTTGAAAGAACGGCACCAACCGCTATACCTTCCAATTTTGCAGACTCTCCAGCGCTACTGTCTCCCCCAGCCCGATCAACTCCTGGGCTTTGTAGAAATCAAAAATGCCACAGGAGTGTCTGGAAATCTCCAGGTAGATGTCGGGAGGATGCATCTCCAGGGTTAATTTGGTAATCTGGGCCAGCATGATGCTGGAGGAGTCCCTGATCAGGTTGAAATAGCCGGTATTCTCCTTTTTGGAGGGAGGAAAAAGCTTTTCCAGCTTTGCATGAAAATCGAACAATTTCCCACTGTAAAGTTGTTCGAAATGGCTGGATTCGTGGTGAGGTTCTGGAGGCTTCTCATAAGGCAGGAAGGCATTGACATTGACTGCCACCAGGATATCTCCCGGCTGCCGGAACACCCGGTTGACCGGCACAGGATTTAAAATACCCCCATCGACAAACAATGTCTCATTTTTCCGGGCAGGTGTTATCACCAGTGGGATAGATATGGATGCCCGGATCGCCTCAAACAGGCTTCCTTCGGTCATTACAACCTCTTCCCGCTTTAGGATATCGGTAGCGACTGCAGCAAACCTGACCTGCAGATCTTCAATGTTCTGGTCTGGGACAATTTTCTTAATCTCTTTTAATACCCTGTCTGCCTTGATGATTCCCTGTGTACTCATGGTGAAGTCGACCAGGTTGAAGACATCCATTTTGCTGAGCGACCGCATCCAATTTTCGTATTCATCCAGTTTGCCGGCTGCATAGACTCCTCCAATTACTGCTCCCATAGAGGTTCCGGCAATGGAGGTTATTTCAAATCCATGATGGATCAATGCCCTGATTACACCAATGTGTGCAATTCCACGGGCACCGCCGCTTCCCAAAACCAAAGCTACTTTCTGTTTCATAGATTCATAAAAATAATTAATAATATTGGCATGCTTTAAATTATTGCCGAACTTCTTTTCTTTGCATAAAAAATCATACCGTGACAAAACTCAGACCAATCCTGATATTCTTCCTATTGCTATTTTTCTGTTCAATAAAGGTAAATGCACAGTTCCTGATGGATATGGTGGACACCACCAAGAATGAAGGGAAAGGTTTGCTGGCTGTTTACAAAAAGTTTGACCGGATAAAAATTGGCGGTTATATCCAGCCTCAATTTCAGGTTGCCAGCGATGAAGGTATTAAAAGCTATGAAAGTGGCGATTTTGGCACACAGGTAAGCAACAGGTTCATGCTGAGACGCAGCAGGATACGCATTGACTACGTTCATTTCAAGGAGAACCGGGGACCAGGGGTTCAGATTGCATTTCAATTTGATGCAAATGAAAGAGGACTTACCGTAAGGGATGTCTGGGGCCGTATTTTTGAAAATCAGTTCAAGCTATTTTCTTTTACTACCGGAATGTTTGCCCGACCGATGGGGTTTGAAGTTAATTACAGCAGCAGCGAAAGGGAGTCGCCTGAAAGGGGTAGAATGTCGCAGATTTTGATGAAAAGTGAGCGGGATCTTGGAGCGGAAATAAGCTTCGACCCAAGAAGAGAGATCAAATATCTTAACAAGTTAAAAATTGACCTTGGGATATTCAATGGCCAGGGAATCAACGCGACAGGCGATTATGACAACTACAAGGATTTTATTGCCAGGGTTTACTCCAAACCAATAAAACTCTCCAAAAAAGTCACACTGTCGATAGGTGGCTCTACACTCCAGGGAGGTTTATTGCAGAATACCAAATACCGCTATTCGACAGGGACAGTCAATGGAATTAAAACAACGGTAGTCGATTCGAGTGCCACCAATTTATATGGAAAATCTCCCAGGATCTATTATGGTGCCGATGCTCAGCTCAAGATAAAAAATAATGTTGGGTATTCTGAATTCAGGGGTGAATTCATCACAGGGCAGCAGACCGGCACCAAATCGAGCAGTGAAACCCCGGTCGCCTTGTTAACAGGAACCGATGGGTTCCATGTACGGAAATTCAACGGAGCCTATTTCTATTACATCCAGTCCCTCTTCTCCACCAAGCACCAGTTTCTCTTAAAATACGACTGGTATGACCCAAATACCGTCGTTAAAGGAAATGAGATTGGTGCGGCAGGTTCTGCATTTAGCAGTGCCAATGTTAAATACAGCACCCTGGGAGCTGGTTATGTGAATTACCTGACTGAAAATGTCAAGATCGTGGTGTACTATGCGCGGGTATGGAATGAAAAAACGAAGTTACAAGGTTTTACTTCAGACATTTCTGACAATGTTTTTACATTGAGGATGCAGTTCAGGTTTTGAGCTGATTGTAAATTCCATATTTGTCAATCAATTGTGAAAGCAGCAACAACCTTTCTTTGGTGACCATTGGGGCAATGGAACAGGCCGTGCTGAGAATGAAACCTTTGCCTTTGCTCTTGCCAATTTCGATGATCCGTCTTACATCGGATACTACTTTTTCATCATCGCCATAAAGCAGCGTATGAACAGAGTCGATGTTTCCCTTGATAAAGAGGTCATTCCCAATCCGATCGAAGGCATTCTCCAGATCTACATTTCCTACAGGCACAGGATCCAGGCATTCAAGTCCGGAGGCATTGCTATCACGCATGATCTCCAGCCGGTCGCCGATGGAGCCGCAGGTGTGGAGGTATACATGGACCCCTTTGGCTCGAATAGCCTCAACGATCCGGCGCTCATAAGGCAACACAAATTCCGTGTACTGATCCGAAGAGATGAATCCCATCCCTGCAAACGGAGAAGAGATCTTGATGGCATCTATTGGCTTTTCGCACATTTTTACAGCCAGATCCCGGATCCCGTTGGTGAATTTATCCAGGATCATTTTGCATCGCTCCGGCTCCAGGATGAGGGAGACTAATCCGTTCTCGTAGCCAAACATATCCAGAAAATAGTCAAAAGGGGAGGTGATTTCACCATGAATGGAGAGGGAATCACCTACCTCATCATTTACCAAATCAAAGACGTCGAAAAGAGCCTCCTGATCCAGTTTGAAATAGAGATTGTGAGATACCGGAATGTAGTTGATCACACCAGGAATCGCATCATCCAGGCTAATCTCATCCATCAACGTCAATTCCTTCTGGTGGTTGAACGCAACAAGGGGTAAATCCTTCCGGGAATGCACCTCTGTGCGGTTCGGGAAGGTCAGTTTAAAGACTCCTTCTTCCAGAGACTCACAACTTTCCAGCTCCTTTTTCCAGCTGTCAGAATGTCCATGCAGACTTACCAGAATCCCATCGAACCTGAACATTTTGCACAGTTGGACCAGCCCTTGCGCGAAAACATGCTTGTCGTACCAGAAATCAACCGGATTGGGTTGTAAGAGGGTCATCATGCTGCCAATGCTGAACTGGCACATCAGGGGCACCCGGTCGGGTTGCTGCAGGTTCATCGCCGCATCGACTCTCGATCTGGAGGTATAGGTTCTCATTTTCTACGATTTCTGGTTTTCGTTGGTGCCTGGTACTTGTCAGATGCCGAGAAACGATGAATATCATTCTTCTGTACTGTGCCCGGAGTGCCTCCACCTTATTCACTCCTCAACGATACTGCCTCTAAATTTGGCGACAATCTGTGTACGACAATGATCCCGATCAAATACCCAAATGAGGCCACAACAAACGGAAAAACGTACCCATTTGTACCTGCCTTGTTCAGCGCATAACCGATCAGGAGGGAAGTAATCATGGCGGCAATAGCACTTACCGTCGTGGCAAAACCAATCACAGAACCGACGACATTTTTGGGAAAGAGGTCGGAAGCTACTGTAAAAATATTGGCAGACCATGAATTGTGTGCTGCAGCCGCAAGTGCGATGAGTGCTACACTGACATAAATGGATGACTGGAATGGGACTGTCATTACAGGCAATACAAGCAATGCACTGACCATCATGGTAATTTTCCTGGCAAAATTGACAGTTCTCCCCTTTTTCAACAACCAGGACGACATGGCGCCTCCGGCAATCCCTCCTGCATATCCCGTAATGTAGATGGTAACCAATGGAATGGCTAAGCCCGACAAGTTAACACCAAATTTCGCATGCAAGAATTTGGCTCCCCAAAAGAGATAGAAATACCATACCGGATCTGCAAAGAGTTTTCCGAGCGCCACTACCCAGGTCTGCCGGTAAAAAATCAATCTTTTCCAGGGTACCTTCATTTTCTCCACTGATCCGTCGTCCTGCCGGATATAATCCCGCTCCTCCTGGTTCACGAACCTTGACAGATCCGGGGTACGGTATACGATCATCCACATCGCAAGCCAAAGAACACTCAGCAAACCAGAAAACAGAAATACATACTGCCAGGAGACAAATAACATCAGTATGACCGGAATGAGCAGGGGTGCCAGTACCTGTCCTACATTGGATCCTCCATTGAAAAGTCCGGTAGCAAAAGCCCGCTCCCTGGCAGGAAACCACTCTGCAATTGTTTTGATGCTGGCCGGGAAATTGGCTGCCTGACCAACTCCCAGTCCCATTCGGGCAATAGCAAATCCTATCCAGCTTCGTGCCAATGCATGGGAACTGCTTGCCATTCCCCAAAGAAAAACGGCCAATGCAAATCCCCAGCGGGTACCCAAACGATCCATGACATAACCCATGACAAAGGTTCCAAGGGCATAGGTAAGCTGAAAAGCAAAGACGATGTATCCATACTGTTGCTCATTCCAACCCAGGCTAACCCCAAGATCTGGAGCCAGTATCCCCAGAAGCACCCTGTCGAAGTAGTTGATGGTTGTCGACAGGAATAGCATGGCAACAATCACCCACCTGAAATTAGTTTTTCCTGTACTCATTTGCCGGATGTATATCTTTCACTGAAGGATGTTTTATCTGGTCGGAGTTGACCCAAGACTATTTTAAAGTGACCTGCTGGTATTTATTCATCCAGTCGGCCACATTCTTATCCAGCCATTTTTCACGGATAGGTCTGAAAAGCATGGCATCCGCAGCCGTATTGTTCTTGAATTTGTTGGCGGAAGCATCCCAGTTCAGTTCGGTTCCCTGTTTGATGGCGATCAATCCCATGAGCGTAGTAAAGTAAACATTGTGACCAACTTCGAGTGGCTCAAGCGTCTTCTTGCCTGTCTCGATGGAACGCAGGAAGTCTGCCTTATCGGTCAGGGTATCTTTGTAGGATACCTCATTCGGTCCGGGCACGTATTTGAGAATGGAAGGGTCACTGACCTCTATCATATCCGGGTAGCTGATTTTAATCCAACCCCTGTCACCCTCAAACCTCACATAAGGTTTATCTATGGAATAATTCATGGTCATTCCGTCGGCATATTTGTAGGCGATATCAAAGGATTCGATGGAATTCCACAACCCTTGGGTAAATTTCCCTGTACCCAACACCGAAACTGGCAGTTCCAACTCTTTCTTCATACCCCACAGGGCGATATCGCAGAGATGCGCACCCCAGTTGGTGATCATGCCATTGCTGTAATCTTCATTTCTTAGCCATCCGGGACGGGTGTCAATGGTATGTGAATCGTGAACACGTGTACGGGTGAAGGGAGCCGGAAAGGCAGTCCCCAGCCACATGTCATAATTCAGTTCTTTGGGAATCTCCATCTCTGGTTGCGGACCGACAGCACTACCGGATAACTCGGAAGGCACACCCACCTTCACAGATTTAAGCTTCCCGATCACCTCATTGTGAACGATCTCAATTGTTTTCCAGAAATGCGGCAGGGAGCGGAATTCGCTGTCCAGCCGGTTGTGAACCCCCTTGTATTTTACCGCTTCTATCAGGGCACGGCTGTGTGAATAGCTAACAGACAAAGCCTTCTCCACCGAAATGTGTTTGCCGGCCAAGGCTGCAGCAATTCCAGCCGGTGCATGCCAATGATCCGGGGTAGAGACCATGATTGCATCCACACCCTTGTGGGCAATGACCTCACGGTAATCGCCATAGCTCTTCACTCCCGATCCTGAATTAGAGGAATACGCTTGATTGATCACATTTGCCGCATTCTCCAGGCGCCACGAATCAACATCATTGATGGCCACCACCCGGCAATTGTCAAGCTTCAGGAATCCATTCTTCAGGTTGGCATGGACAGCCTGACGGCCTACACCGATCATGCCGACATTGATTTTGTTACTCGGTGCCGACTTCCCAAAAACATTTGAAGGAACGATGGTCGGAACGATCATTGCACCTATTGCAGCGATACCATTTCTTTTGATAAACTCTTTGCGGTTCATTTTCTGTTATTTTAGTTTGGTTAATATTTGCCGTATTTATGAAGGGTTTCCAACATTGCCATGATGTTGCCAGGCGGAACTTCACTTTGCATGTTGTGCACTGTTGCAAAGACAAATCCACCTCCGGGTGCGAGCGCCTCTATATTTTTCTTAACGTTGTCGGCAACCTCTTCCGGCGAAGAGGTAGGGAGTACCTTCTGGGTATCCACTCCTCCACCCCAAAAGACAATGTCGCGGCCAAAATCTTTCTTCAGCTGAATTGGCTCCATGCCTGTCGCGGTGATGTGCACCGGATTCAGGATATCGATGCCCATTTCAATGAAATCAGGAATGATCGGCCGCACGTTTCCACAAGAGTGAAACATCACCTTTGCATTTGGGGCATTGCTTCTCATGGCTGAGATGACCCTGCCCATGTGGGGTTTGTATTGCTCCCTGAAATGATCGGGTGCTATCAATTGTGAATCTTGTGTGCCGTAATCATCACCCTCGGCGACAACATCCACCACATCTCCCAATTCGGCCAGCACCATTTCCCAAAATTCGATTTTCAGGTCGGCAATTTTGCCAATCAGTTGATCTGAAAATTCAGGAAACATAAAAGGGTCCATCATGGCATTGGTCATACCTCTCACCCTTTGCTGCATCTCAAAAACGCCTGCGCAAAGCCCCTTGATCATCACCAATTTTCCCTGTTCCCTGAATTGGAGGGCCTTTTCGCGCAGGCCTGCAATCCGTCTCTTGTCTGCAGCAAAAGGCCACTTGAAATGAAGAATATCACTTTCAGAAGGTTCAGCAAGATGTTCCATGGGATTCTTTACCAGCGAGAACCAGTGACCATCCTTTTTGGGGAAATGGTGGGTGAAGTTCCATTCATCCTGGTACTCCCAATTGGCACCCGAATCGGTCAGCTTTTCGTATACATTCCAGTTGTGGCTGGTCAAGGGCAACAAACCCCTTGTATCTACCCGGAGAAGATCCAGCACCAAAGGTGAAGGAACCACTATTTGCTGGATCACATCGGCCCAGACAGGCTCTTCAACCGGGAGATGAAGATGTTGCAGCAGCTTTTGGTAAGCACCGTTGGTGATTCCGGTCCAGGTAGATCCGGCGAGGTCAAATGGAACCCGGTCGGGCTCCTCATGGTTGAGTGTCTTTAAGATTCTTTCGCGTGAATTCATTCCGACGATGGTTAATTTGGTCTTCCCTAAAATGGTGATCAATGAGATCAATCTGATTCATACACAGCGTCTCATCCAACACTCTTTAAAGATATTTAAAAAAATATAGGAAAAGAAGAAGGAAGAAAATTATTGATCCCAACCAATTTGCAGAATCATCAACAAAAAGAGGCTGAAATCTCTCAATTTCAGCCTCTTCCAGCGATGTAAAAAATTTTACATACTAGTGCTACAGCGCCTTCACCTGCTTTTCACAAGCTGCTTTCAGCTCAGGAGCCTTGGTATCGGCCGGGTTGAGCTCGATAGCCTTGTCGAAGGAAGGAATGGCTTCCGTAAACTCCTTTTTGGCACTGGCAACTTCAGCTATGTATCCGGGATCTTTGGCATCCTTGTACTTCTTGGCATTGATTTTATCCACAGCAGCCTTCAACAAGGTGTTGCCCTTGTTGTAACGGTTGACTCCTTCCATCAGGAAAGTTGTTGCAAGCTCTGCCTTAAAAGCGGTATTGGCAGGGTATTTGGCGATGCCGTCGTTGATTGTTTTCAAATAGGCATCGTTGTTTTTTTGCATTTTGTATATGCGCGCGACATTCAAAAGTGCGGCTTCTGCCTTGTAGTTGTGTTTGGCCGCAAGCTCGAAGTATTTGATTGCCTTGTCAAAATCCTTTACCTGAATGGCGCAGATACCGCAATTGTAAAACATGATGGAATCAACAGGAGCAGTACCCCATACCGCCATCGCTTTTTCGTAATTTGAAAGTGCCCCGGCGTAATCTTTGGCTTTCAATGCATCGTTTCCGGCATTCTGTAACTTGATGGATTCCTGGGCAAAAAGTGATATAAAACCAAGGATCATAAATAAAACTAAGGCAACTCTCTTCATAAATTTAAGCATTAAGGTGTTAGACAAATTGTTTTTCGATGGATTTTCCAATGAAATCACCCCCTTGAATCGTGAATGATCAAATATTCATAGGTAACTTCTGTGATGTTTTTTCAAAACTAAAAAATATTTCGGGAAGACCAAAAAATCGGCCGGATATTTTTCCTTTCCCTATCCGATCTGGTTAATGTCAGGTAAATGTATTGATTTTTAAAGAGATTCAACCATCAGCCTGCCACTAACTCTCCCTTTTCCCGTGGAGCAGCAGTTTGACTGCATCCTGCAGGGAACCGGCCCTGGTAACGGATCCTGCATTGACAAAAAAGATCTCATCCGCATTCTCGATGGTATTCAGACGATGGGCAATGATGATCCGGGTGGTACATTCCGGCAATTTATCCAGGACCTCTTCCAGCAACTGTTCGGTAACCGTATCAATGTTGGCAGTGGCTTCATCCAGAATGAGCAGCACGGGTCTGCGCAGCACCACCCGGATAAATGCAATCAATTGCTTCTGTCCCAAACTAATACCATCACCGGAAGAGTTGATCACCGTAGCCAGTCCTCCCTCAAACCTTTCCAGCAAACCCGCCAATCCTGCCTTTTGCAGCACCACCAACAGCTCCTCATCCGAGCAATCCTTGTAACGCAGGTTGCCATAGAGGATATTCTCCCGGATGGTTCCGCTGAAGAGAAAAGGCTCCTGCAGGATAAAACCAATGGCAGAGCTTCTGGTTTCGGGCGTTATGGAGCGGATATCCTGGCCATTGAACACAATCTGCCCCTCAGTCGGATCGTAGAGCCTTGCCATCAAGGAGGCAGTAGTGGTCTTTCCACCACCGGTGGGGCCCACGAAGGCGTAGGTTTTACCCCGTTCAAGATCAAAGCTGACCTCCTTCAGGATATCATTCCCGGTGTTGTAGGCAAAGGTAACATTGCGGAATGACAACAGGAATTGACTCTTCTCCTTGGCTTTTTTTGCTGTTATCTTCAGGTTGCTTTCCATCTCCAGAATCTGGGAAATCCGGTCCCAACCGGCAAGTGCTACCTGAAAATTGGCCCAGAGGGCGGCAATCTGCCTCAATGGATTGTAAAACTGAAAGATGTAGGCCAAAAAGCTGATCAGCAATCCGATACTAAACTCACCTGTAGAAATCAGGTAAATCCCAAAGGTCAGAACTACCAATTGGCCAATGGCGGAAAAGAAACCGTAGACCGGGGTAAAAATATTGTTGGCGATGCCGGCTCCTACTGCACTTTTGTAGTTTTCCGCATTGACCTCTTCAAATCTTTTGCGAAAATAATCCCTGCGGTTGAAAGCAACGATTACTTTAAAATTATGGAGGCTCTCCTGTATTTCTGCACTCAGACTCCCGGTGCTTTTCATGTTCACCGAATTTCGGTTTTTTACCCAGGGGGATATGCTTTTGGTGAAAAACCAGAGTAAAAGGGCCGGCAGCAAGGCTGCTATGCCCAGTTTCAGGTTGATGGAGAGCAGGAATATGCCGGCTCCAATCATGGTAAAGATACTGCTGATAAACTGTACGAGCGATTGTGAAAAAAACTGATTGATCTTGTCTGTATCATTGTTGACCCTGGATATCAGGTCTCCTGCCTTGTTCTGGTTGAAAAAATCAATCGGCAGCTCCTGCAATTTGGTAAAGACCGAATTGCGCAGGTTGTAGAGCATCCGCTGCCCGACCCTGCCCATCAGCTGGGTCTGCGAATAACCGCTCACCATCGCCAGGGAGTAGACCCCAAAAAGGATGATGGCGTATCGAACTACTCCGTCATACTGTTTCGTTACCACGAAATGATCCACTGCATACCCCATCAGGTAAGGCCCGACAAGGTTTAAAGCGGCATTGATGAAGATAAAGAACATGGCGATGAAAAGACTCTGACGCTCCTCTCCCACCAACTTGAGCAACTGCCTGAGGATGGCCGCCGTACCAATTTTCTGGTTGGGCTGCAGCTCCTTCTTGAGGTTGAGGTTATACTTCATAACGGTTGGTGCTGCGTTGGGAGTTAAAAATCTGCACATATTCGGGACAACTCTCCATCAATGAATCATGGCTTCCCCTGGCCAGGATCTCTCCCTCTTCGAGCAGGATAATCTGGCCATAATTCATGACAGAGGCAATCTTCTGGGTAACGGAGAGGAGGGTAATCCCGGGGTAGTTTTTAGCCACATTCCCGAGAATCTTTTCCTCTGTCAGGTTGTCGACCCTGGCCGTAAAATCATCCAGCAACAAAATCTTCGGATGGAGTGCCAACGCCCTGGCCAGCATGATCCGTTGCTTTTGTCCGCCGGAGAGTGAGGTTCCCCTTTCACTCACGATGGTGTCCAAACCCAGCGGAAGGGAGGCAATAAAATCTGTCAGCTCGGCCGTTTCAACTGCCTTTGCAAACGACTCGCCGGTTACCTTTTCGTTGAAAGCAATGTTTTCCCTCAGGCTCATGTTGAAGATGATGCTATCCTGAAAGACAAATCCTATCTGGTGCTGGAAATCCTCCTTGTGGTATTCATCGAGGTTAACCCCATCAAACAAGACAGTGCCGCTGGAGGGACGAATCAGTCCGGTCAGCAGAAACAACAACTGCGTCTTGCCTGCCGCTGTCGGACCTATGATGGCAGTTTTGGTCCCCGGTTTCAACTCCATGGAAACATTTTGCAACACCGGTTTCTCTCCGTAAAAGACGGAGACATCCCGGAGCTCCACCTGTCCCAGCAAAGGGGTGGTTACAGTTCCGCGCTCTTTTGTCTCCGGGGCGTCGAGTACTTCACAAATCCTGCCATAGGATACAGAGGCCTGTACCATGAAGTTGCTGATAAAACCAATGATGATAATGGGAAAAATCAGTATGACCAGGTAGGCATTGAATGCGGCAAAATCACCCAGCGACATGGAACCATTGATCACAAAATGCCCCCCCAGTGCCAATATGGTCAGGGAGGCCATGTTGCTCACGAACACCACAATGGGTATCAGCGTGGCAAAAAGTTTGAGAATCGACATCCCCAGATTCCGGGCCTGGGTATTGGCATCCATGAACTTCCCATATTCGAGCGCCTGCGAATTCAGTACCCTCACCAGTGCTGCACCCATGATACTTTCGTTGATGACCTTGTTGAGCCAGTCGATCACCTCCCTGCTCTTTTTGAACAATACCCTGACCTTCCGAAAAACCAGGAAGAACGCCACACTGATGACCGGGATAATCGTCAGAACGGCCAGTGCCAGTCTCCAGTTGATCGAAAGCAGCAGTACGGTGGCAGCCAGGATGATGAAGATGGAAGAGGCAAGCGAGGCAATGGCCATCGAGACAAAAACCTTGATAGAATCAATGTCGGAGGTGAGGTTGGTCAATAGTTTGGAAGGGTTGGCCTCCTGAACAAAGGCATAACTCTGCCGGCTTATTTTGGCTGTCAGGTTGGAGCGGAGGTCCCGTGCTACCTGTTCAGAAGCATAGGTCTGCACCAATCCCTGCAAGAAAGCGAAAAGGAAAATAACGAAGGATGCGACAAGGAATTCAAGGATTATTTTTTGGTAATCAAAGATGCCCACCGAAAAATCATCAATCCCGTGCGAAATGATTTTGGGAATCACCAGGTTGGCAGCATTGCTCAACAGGGCAAAACCTACCAGTCCGCTGATCATGAGCCGGTAGGGCTTTAAGACTGCAAATATGTTGGGCTTCGCTGGCTTTCCTGTTACTTTCTGCACTTTAATACTTTATGATATTCAGGGATCCCTGTGTAAAACTTATTATACGGTACTTTCCAACCGGAGGTTCTGCCTAACGGCAAATTTATGGAAAGAAATAAGGGAAAGAATTCTTAAAATGGAAAACTGTAGTACTTTTATTCTGTCAACAGAAATATTTAAGCCAATCAAACAACTATTCAATCATGCGATTTCATTACGCTTTACTTTTGTTGTTAATTTTTACCCTGACTGTCCAGGCACGGTCAAAGGGTTCTACTGCCAAAGACAGCGGCAATTCATCCACCGATATTAAAACTGCTCCCTGGTTTGTGGAGCGTTTTCGTTTGACCGGAGGCTTTTTCCTGCCTATTTCCAATACCGATATTCAGATCGGCGTGAATGGGGGCCGACAAGGTACAGAAGTTGATTTTGAAAAAGACCTCGGTTTTAAATCAACCCATGGAACCTTCCTCGGCGAATTGCAGTGGCGCATTACCCGTCGTTCGCGTCTTGGACTCAACTATTACAATATTCCAAGGAATTCCACTTACCGGTTGGACAAAGAGATCAACTTCAATGGCCAGATCTATCCAGTGGATGCAACTGTAAAAAGCTTCTTCAACACCGCCATCTACCAGGTCTCCTATGGCTATGCCATTGTCTCAAAGCCAAAACTAGAATTGGGGGTATTGGTGGGAACACACCTTGTCGGTGGCAAGGTTGGTATCTCACTGACTGCTGAAAACCTGGATAAATCAGCGGGCAATGATTACGGATTTACGGCTCCCTTGCCCGATCTGGGCCTCTGGGGTGGTTATGCTGTCAGCAATCGGCTTGCCCTAAATTTTGATGTCAACTATCTTGCCTTAACCGTAGGAGAAGTTTCCGGAAGTATTTTGACCTACAATCTACACTTTATCTACAAAATCGTTGACAAATTGAATCTCTCCCTGGGGTATGCCGGACTGAATTTCAGCGTGGATGTAGTTAAACCAGATGCGGAGGCCCATTTTGATTGGGGGTACAATGGGCCGGCCCTTGGACTGACCTATACTTTTGGCAAGAAAACCTGGAAGCATTAACCTATGAGAGCCGTTCTGCTACACTTGCATCCCAGGAAAGTCAACGAGGCATCCCTCGATTTTAACCGGTCATTCGGTTTGGGAGGAATGGCTGCTTTGCTGGTGGTGCTACAACTACTTACCGGGATATTGCTTCGTTTTTATTACGACCCCTTTCCGGCAGAAGCCTACAATTCCATTCTGTTTCTGAAAAATCAGGTCATCTTCGGACAGTTTATCCGCAACATTCACTACTGGAGTGGGGTATTTTTGCTCCTCATCGCTTTCCTGCACTTCCTCCGTGTCTTTTTTACGGGGGCCTACCGGGATCTTCGCAAGACCAACTGGTTGTTCGGATTGGTACTGCTTTTGCTGATTGTCTTCCTGAATTTCACCGGATATCTCCTTCCCTGGGACCAGCTGGCCTACTGGGCTGTCACTGTCAGCACCAACATTATCGGCTATCTGCCATTGGTTGGGGAGAGCCTCCGGACCACCATTATCAGAGGCAACGAATTAAATGCCAACACCCTGCAGAGCTTCTATTCATTTCATACAGCCGTTCTTCCCATGCTGTTGGTGATACTGGTGGTCTACCATTTCTGGAAGGTGCGGAAAGCGGGAGGTCTTCTGGTCCCTCCGTCGAAGGAGGAGCCGGTGATGGTCCCGGTGGTGCCCAACCTGGTATTTAAGGAGTTCATCGTGGCCCTGGTACTGCTGGCAGTAATCTTCTCCTTTGGAGCGCTTTTCAATGCACCACTGCTGGAGAAGGCCAATCCGACTTACAGCCTCAATCCAACCAAGGCTCCATGGTATTTTGCCGGGGTCCAGGAGCTGCTGATGCATTTCCACCCCTTTGTGGCTGCCTTTATCCTGCCAGCATGTGTGGTCTGCTTTTTGGCAGCGCTGCCCTACCTGAAATATGAGGAGGAGCCCAATGGGGTGTGGTTTATTTCTGAGAGCGGGAAGCGTTCATCCATTTCAACAGCCAAATTTGCCGCACTCCTGACCATCTTCGGAATCCTGCTGAACGAATATTTACTGGACCTGGAAATACTTTTGCAACCTTTACCAGGATTTGTCAGCAACGGGATAGTCCCTCTTTTGCTGCTGTTGCTGGCCATGGCAGGCTTTTACCATTTCTTCCTGAAAAAGCAGTCATTGACCAAATCGGAGCTGGTGCAGGCCATCTTTGTATTCATCATGACCTGTTTCGTTGTGCTTACCCTAACGGGAATCTTCTTCAGGGGGAAAGACATGGAACTGAGTTTGCCGTGGAATGTAATGATGCTGTAAATGGAATAACAATCCTGCGAAGGCAGGAAAAAAAATATCTTCGCTAGTAGCATGAGTAAGAAAATCGTCAAAAAAAACCCGGTAAAAGAGGCGGTAAAACCAAAAGGCCCGCTCAACCGCCGCGACTTCCTCGACAAAACCTGGAAGGGTTTGGGCCTGCTCGCCGGAGTTGAATTGACTGGCATGGTCTCCCTTTACCTCTTCTCGGGGAAAGAGAAGAACGCGGAGGTCCCCAAGCAGCTGCTTGAGGCAGGTCCGGCAGAATCCTTTGCACCCGGCAGCGTAACTGGCTTCATGGGGGGCAGGTTTTACCTGGCCAGGCAGCAAGATGGAGGATTTATCGCATTGTCACTGCGCTGTACACACCTGGGTTGCTCCATCGCCTGGGAAGAGCAACACAAGCGCTTTATCTGTCCTTGCCATGCCTCCTCCTTTGCCATCAACGGGGAGGTATTGAATCCACCCGCTTCCAGGGCACTGGACCATTACCCGGTGCTCATCGAAAACGGCATTGTCAAAGTAGATATCGGTACCCTGAAGGAACGGAACAGCTTCCGGAAAGACCAACTTAAATACGTATGAATCCCATGAACCATCAAACCTGGAAAAATACCGGACTGGTTGCCACCGTGGTGATTGTACTTTCGCTGCCACTCTCCCTGCTGCTCAACCGCACCAACGGACCGGTACCAAGGAGTGTAGCCACTTTTGCAGGCGGAACGACTTGCATCGAATGCCACCAGAAAGAGTACCGACTCTGGAAAGGATCCGACCACGACCGGGCCATGGCCATCGCCTCCGATTCGTCGGTAGTGGGAAACTTCAACAACGCGACTTTCACGGTTAACGGTAAAACTTCCAAATTTTACAAGCGGGATGGTAAGTTTTTTGTCTTTACGGAAGGTGTTGGGGGTGTCCAACAGGAGCTTCAGGTGACCCATACCTTCGGCATCCGGCCATTGCAGCAATACCTGATCCCATTTGAAAATGGCAAATACCAGTGCCTGCCCATTGCCTGGAACACCGTCGAAAAAAAATGGTTCCACATGGCAGGCATGGTCTACAAACCCGAGGATCTGCAGCCCGACAACTGGCTCTACTGGACCAACCAGGCCCAAAACTGGAACAGCATGTGCGCCGAGTGCCATTCGACCAACCTTCAGAAGAATTACGACCTGGAGAAAAAAACCTACAACACCACCTGGAGCGACATCAACGTCAATTGCGAAGCCTGCCACGGGCCAGGCTCCCTGCACAACGACTGGGCCAAATTGCCCGAAATGGGCAGGCCACAGGATGTCAATGCCGGACTCACCATTCAAACCAGCAAGATCACCTCCCGGAAATACGTGGAGGATTGTGCCCGTTGCCATGCCCGCAGGGGTTCGCTGGGAGACTTTGATTACCACAACAGTGGATTCCTTGACAATTCCAACCCCCAGTTGCCCACCACCCCGATCTACCATGTCGACGGACAGTTCCTGGACGAAGATTACGAATATGGCTCCTTCACCCAGAGCAAGATGTACATGAAAGAGGTACGTTGTGGCGATTGCCACGATCCCCACAGCCTGAAGCGGAAATTTGAAGGGAATGCCCTCTGTAACCAATGCCACCGCGACACGGAATACGACACCCCCATTCACCACATGCACAAATTAAAGGGTGAATCAGGTACCTCCTTCGTCAACAAGCGCGGAGAGCGGCTCGGTCCGGGTGATGGCGCCCTCTGCCGCGATTGCCACATGCCGCACAAATATTACATGGGGGTCGACAAGCGTTACGACCACAGCATGCGCATTCCGCGTCCCGACCTGTCGGTGAAACTGGGAACACCCAATGCCTGTACCAATTGCCACGACGACAAAACCGATGAATGGGCGCTCCAGTGGGTCAACAAATGGTATGGAGAGCGGAGAAAACCCCATTACGGCACGGTACTTTACGATGCCCTGAACGGAAAAGCAGGTGCAGATTTAGGATTGCTGAAGATGATCAACAGCAACCTCTATCCCGAAATCATCCGGGCTACCGCGATCGGTTACCTGTCGGCCTACCGCAGTCCGAAGGCCACCGAGGCAGTCAAAAGGGCGCTGAATGACCCGGATCCGTTGCTACGCTATGCTGCCGTGCAGAATTACATGGCTTCCGATTCAGCAGGATTGTTCAATACCTTGGTTCCATTGGTCAACGATCCGGTCAAACTGGTAAGGATGGAGGCAGGAAACCGGCTTTCTACCTACCGCAAGAGCGCTTTTAACCCCATTCAATACGAGGCATTTGTCAAAGCATTGGACGAATCCAAAAAAGCGCAGGAGAACATGGCTGATTTCCCTTCCGGGAGTTACAACCTTGGGAACTATTATGCCAAACTGAACAACCTGCCCAAGGCGGAAGCGTTCTACAAATCGGCCCTGGAGATTGACAACCTCTTCTATCCAGCCAAGACCAACCTGGCGATGATCTATTACCAACAGGGAAAGACAGATCTTGCGGCGGCCATTTACAAGGATATCGTGGCCAAACATCCCGAAACCACCGACGGCTACTATTACCTGGCCCTGTTGTACAGCGAGCAGAAAAAATACCCCGAAGCCATCGGTCTGCTTGAAAAGGCGGTAACCCTACCGGGAAATAATCCCAGGCTCTTTTACAACCTTGGGTTGCTTTACCAGATGGTTGGCAGCAACGAAAAGGCTTCAACCACTTTTGTCAGGGGACTACAGCTGGATGCCGGCAACTTTGATCTGTTGTATGCCCTGTTTGTCTTCCACATCAACCAGAAAAACATGGATAAGGCCAGGCTCTATATTGAACAGCTGGTCAAATGGTATCCCAATGAACCGCAGGTGCAGGAGATGTACAGGAATTTCAGTAATCAGCGATAGATACACTGAATTATTCTAGAGTTTGGCTATAAGCTTGAAGGGTTCACGCAGAGGGCGCAAAGAAAACGCAAAGAGCCGCAAAGGAAACCTGAGATGGCAATCTCTGCGGATCTTTGCGGCTTCTTTGCGGCTCTCTGCGTGAAAAAATTTCACACTCAAAAATGCTTAACTTATTGACATTGCCCGTAGGGACAGAATATTTCTTAAACCATACAATGTCTAATATCATTTATTTATTGGCTTCACAAAGCTGGTAAACTTAACAAACTGTGGGATCGTCTGGTATTTGTTGAATACTGACCGGGCAGTGCAACCGACACCGGTGGTCTGGTAATCGAAATTGAAGGTGATACCCTCCGATTTGGAGAGCTGATAGGTGTACTTCGATTTGGACAGGTTCTCTGTGGTGTAGTTGTAGCAATTGAAATTGAAAGGCTGCTGCGCAGAAAATTCCAATCCGTTACCCTCACTGTCTTGTAGCCTCACCCAATGGTTGTCGGTCCGCAATCCGCAATCTTCGGGCAACAGGTAGGGGACAAACATCTCTTCCACTGTCGACTTGTAGCGGCCAACCCGATAACCGGTCTTGCGGTCGGGGTAGTTCTCCTGCGGACCGCGGCCCAGCCATTCTACCTGCTGTAGCTCCTTGTTCAGGATCCATGCTGTCCCGATGCGGGGCAGCCAGACAGGCATCTTCCCGCTGGGGTTGATGGTCTGGTCGATTTGAATGGTTCCATCCTGCGAAACGGTATAAACCATGTCATTGTCGAACCCGGCTTTGTCTGAATTGCCGAAAAGTACCACCTCGTGAACGTGAATAGCTACCTTTCTATCAGCCTCCCGGTGGTCGACAGTTTCAAGAATATACTTCATTTTGTTCAAGCCCAGCGCATACCAGGCGGTAGAAATTTGATTCCCGTAACCTTCCGGTTTTGGAATAACATTCACCGAATAGGTGGTCCAGTCGTCCTGTTCGTTGGCCAGTGGCGCCCGCCAAACATTCAGTCTTGGTCCTTGCTGAACGAGCTCTTTCCCCTTGTATTGCATGGATTGAAGTCCTCCATCCTTTTGGCTGAAGGTGTAGGCAAAATTGGAACCTGAAACGGTAAGATCCGCCTCACCTTTCGTCACCTTCAAAGGTGCCCCCTCATTCACTGCCTGTACCGGAGCGACAGGAACCTTCCAGGGCATTTCGAGCTGATCCCAGGCAATCTCAAAACCTTTGGGAGCCCATTTCTTTGCCTCTTTCAAATGGAAACTGAGGGTGACCAGGTAGGTGGATCCGGCCTTCAACACCGGCTTCCCGATAGGAAGCACCAACTTTTCAACCAACTGCGGGTCTGCCTGGACCAGAAATTTACCCGAGGCAATTGAGAGGCCATCCTCTTCCAGGTTCCATTTGGCGTCGTAGGCCTTCAGGCTGGTGAAGAAATGGCGGTTCAGCACCGCAACCTCCAGCTTTTCCGTGTTGCTCCATTTCACCTCGACCGGCCGGGCCGAACGCTTCATCTGCCACATCTCCGGTTCGGCAATACGGTCGGGCCAGATGCTCCCATAGGTGCGGGCGCCTATTCCGTAACTGAAGAATTCACCGCCCTTTTGTTCCTGTTCAAAATCGAGCCAAATTGCTGCATCTCTCTTCAACTCCTCTTTGGGGCTGTACAGGTCGTTCACCTCCATGGATTTGGCAAATACCCCCACCTGGTCGATGACCGCATCGCAGAGGTAGTTTTTGGTCTCCTGACCGTCCAGTTCAGCATTCCTGCCTACATTCATCGGATAAGGGAAATTTTTTAAATTTCCATTTACCTTCTTTTCGGCCAGTTTTTCCTTGTCGAGGAACAAACTCATGCTCTTTCCGTTGTAAAAAGCGGCCAGGTGGTGCCATTTTTGCAGCCAATCCTTGGGCAGTGCCGCACGCAATTGCTCCTTCTTAGAAGTATAGAGGTAAAACTCCAGCGAATCCGTCCCGATTTGCTTCACGCCAAACTGGTAATTCCCCTTGGTCAGCAGGGTGCCACCCTTGCCCATCAGGGAGCGGGGAAATACCCACATCGAAAGGGTCAATTCATCACCTGCGAGCTCCAGTTTTTTATCCTGGTAGACTTCGACCCACTGGTCGTGGCCGTTCAGGTCGAGCCCTTTGCCCTGGTGCCCCTCCACGATTTTGGCCCGTCCCATCAGGTGTGCCGGAACCTTATTACCAGAATCATCCGTAAGTTGGCGGATGGGTTCGCGCAGTCCCGGACTGACAAAATCCCAGATGGCTCCGCCCATGATCCGGGGGTAGTTGTAGATCACCTCCCAGTAATCATCCAATGCTCCGCCGCCATTCCCGGCAACCGAGAGGTATTCGTCCATGAAGGAGGGTCGCGGATCAACATTTTCGGGTACCATCCCCACCTCTGTTTTAAGCTCAAAGGGAGTTGGATAGCGTGGCCCGATAATCTCCTCGCAACGGTGGGCAAAGGCGTTACCGCCATACATCCAGGATCTGGAAGGATCCAGTTTTCTTCCTTCGTCGATGACCGCACAGATGTTGGCCCCTTCCCCACTTTCGTTCCCGGCACTCCAGAATAGTATCGATGGGTGGTTCCTGTCGCGCAGTACCATTTTCCGCACCCGTTCGCGGTACATGGCTTCCCAGGCAACATTGGCCGAGACATATTCGGTGGCATGCGATTCATCCCCGGTTTCATCGATGATGTAGAGCCCGTATTCATCGGCCAGTTCGAGGTATCTTGCCACAGGCGGGTAGTGGGAGGTACGCACACAATTGATGCCGAAATGTTTCAGGATCTCAAAATCCTTTCGGATGGTAGCTTCGTCCATGGCGTGTCCCAGGTCAGGATGCTGCATGTGGCTGTTAATGGCATTCAGTTTGATGGCCTTCCCGTTGAGGTAGAAGACCTGGTGGCGGATCTCTGTCTCCTTGAAGCCGATTCGTCCGGCTACCACCTCTTCCGTTTTGCCCTCTCCGTTGACCAGTTCCAAGGTGAGATGATAGAGGTTGGGTGTTTCGGCTGTCCACTTTTTCGGATCCTTGACCGGAGCAGAGAGATTCATCACCTGTTTGTTCTCCTTTCCCACCTGAAAAGCATCCGACGAGAAGCTTGTAACCAGGTTGTTCCCGGCATCCAACAGGGAGGCGCGAACTTTGTACCCAGTTTTGAGCACTTTGGCAAAATTGCTCACAGTCGTTTGCAACTTTAGTGTGGCGTCGACATATTTTTCATCCAGCTCGGTAACCGCGTACCAGTCTGAAAGATGCACCTCGGGCGTGGCATAGAGCCAGACATCGTCGAAGATTCCGGCCAGTCGCCAGTAGTCCTGGCACTCCAGGAATACACCATCCGAAAATTTGTAGACATTGACCGCCAGCGTATTTGTGCCTGGTTTTACAAATTTGGTAATATCGTATTCCGCAGGCTCCTGGGCCCCTTCGTTGTATCCCAGCTCTTTCCCGTTGATCCAGACAAACGAGGCAGAGGCTGTCTTCTCCATCCGCAGGAAGATCTGTTTCCCTTTCCAACCGGCCGGCAGGGTAAAGCTCTTGCGGTAGGAGCCGGTTGGGTTGTATTCGCGGGGCACGAAGGGTGGATCGGCGCGAAATGGCTGGGAGACATTCCGGAACATCGGATCGCCAAAGCCCTGCATTTCCCAGTTGGAGGGGACTTTGATGTCGGACCATCCCTTGTCGTCGAAATTGGTTTTGTAGAACTCTTTGGGGGTGCCTTCGGGGGTGTTGGCAAAATGGAATTTCCACTGGCCATTTAGTACCAATGCATTGCCGGATTTCAACCGCTGGAATTTCAAGGCCTCCTCAGTGGTGGCGGCAGGGATGCAAACGGTGTGACCCTCCTGCTGGTTCAGTTCGTAGATGCTGACATCCTCCAGGTATTTGTAGGGATTGTCCAAAAAGGTGGATTGCTGGGCCATAACAAACGTACTTCCCTGGAAGCACAAATAGCCAGCCAATGATAATCCGAATAACAGGTTCTTTTTTCGCATACAACAATGATTTGCTTTCTTAGAAATCAGTTTCAACCATTAAAAATTCTTTTAATAGATTGAGAGACTGTTTAAATTTAATTTTTTTTTAATCCCTCCAGGTATTTTAGGTGGGTAGAAAATCGACAAATAGTGATTGTCTCGTCCCGAACAGGACGAAATGAACTATCCGGCTAATTCTTCCTTGGATCGTACCGTTGCTGGAACCATATCCTGAACCTGGATTCAGGGGTGTAGGTTAGCCCGGCGGAAGCATAGTCGCACAAATTCAGCTCCACCGGATCAGCCCCCTTCTCGGTATAGGATTCCAGCTGGAACCGGGCCCTGCCTTTGACCCAGAAATCACCCGGGGAGGGTTCGACCTGGAGATCGAGATAGCCCTCCTTGTTGGCAATAGGAGTGATACTTTCATCTACGCTGGATCCACCCAGACGGGCATCCCTTGCCAACACCAGCGGTCCCCTCACCAGGGCCAGAAAATCGCCGGAGTCGTCCAATTTTTGGATCCTGGTCCGCATGTCAAGCTCGAGCGTCACTTCGTCCGAATCTTTCCAAAGCCTGTTTACGGTCAGGTATTCCCCTCTTTGAACATTTGGCACCTCTTGCCCATCCACCTTCACAGAATTTTTCAGGCTCCATTCGGGGATCCTGATCTTCAGCTCAAACTGCTCCGGTTTTTGGATTTTCAAACGGATGGTTGTTTTCCCGGAGACGGGGTAATCGCCCGACTGCGATACCTCCATGGATTGTTTGCGGGGAGAGTTCAGGAGATAATTTCCGGGTATGAAATAATTCACCCGTACCCCTGAAAGTTCACTCATCACGATGGTATTCGGAAGTAGAAAGAGTGCCCTCGGTCCGCTGGCGGTACAGCAATTCAGGCCCATTCCGCACTGTTCGCTGCCATGCATGCGCTCCCCGTTGACGGGGGTGTATTTGGACCAGTCGCTGCCATCGGCGGTCATCGAGCCAATCAAGGCATTGTAATAGGAGTTCTCAATGGCATCCGCATATTTTACGGCTCCTGTCAAGCGGAACAATTGGTGTGAAAGTTTGATCCAGGTGGCGGTGACACAGGTCTCCTGGTAATGGGCGATGGGCCTTGTCTGCAATTTCTTCCCTCCAAACCAGGTCTCGGTACTTGCCCCTGAACCAACGATGTTGATTTCAGTATCCAGGATATTTTGCCAGGTGGTCTCCACGGCTACCAGGTACTCTTTTTTGCAGGTAATCCGGTAAAGTTCAAGCAAACCTTCGTAGCACGACATCATCTCGTAGGCTTTCTGTCCCTGGTTCTTGCTGTACCAGGTCTGGGGGGATGGTTTGGGCAGGAAGCGCTCCCCTACATTGACATTTGCCTTAGAAATTAGTTGGGGACCCTCCGGGGTTTCCCATTGTCGGACGATCTCCAGCGCAAAATCCAGGTAGCGCTGCTCATTGGTATAGTTGTAAAGCAAGCAGATGGGTTCCAATACCGAGGAGGCAGCCATGCCTTTGTGGTTGCCTTGCAGGACAATCTTCTCCTTTCTGTCGGTCAGCTCCTTGATCAGATGGTCAGCTACCAGGCGGGTTGCTTGAAGGCATTTCTTATCTTTTGTGACATCGTACCAGGCAAGGAGTCCAAGCATGCAATATTTGCGCCCCCAGATATCCCAGGATTGCAGGTGCTTGTCGGCGGCATAGTTGCCGATGTATCCATCCGGCGTCTGGGTGGCAATCAAACCGGCAACTGCACTGTCCAGTTTGAGCTTCAGCTCCGTGGTTGGATGGTAGCGATAGGCCAAAACCGCTGAGGTGAACCATTTCCCCCAGAATTCGGACTGCCAGCAGGAGGTTTCCGTACGGTTGCGGAAGGGGGAGACCAGTTTGTCCACGTTCTGTGCCAGGATACGGTGGTCGTAGGCCAGATCGCATTTGTGGGCAATGTGGCCTTCCATGCTACTAACAGTACAGTTGCTCAGCAGATCAATGATGGCCGATTTGGCTGGGACCGGAGCGACCTTTTTCTGAGCGATGGTGATACCGGCAACAAATGAAAGCAGGAGGATAAAAAGCAAACGGTTCATGGCAGTTCGATTGATAATTTTAGCACAAGCAAGATACAGTATTCTTCATTTGTTGGCAAATTGCAGGACAAGTGACTTTAATTTATCCCTTTCAATCGGCTTGGTAATGTAGTCGTTGCATCCGGCTGCCATTGCCTTTTCCCTGTCACCCACCATGGAATAGGCAGTTTGTGCCAGGATGACCACCTCCTTGTTAAATTCCCTGATCTGACGCGTTGCCTCCAAACCATCCATCAGGGGAAGCTTAATATCCATCAGTATCATTTTTATGTCCTGATTTTTACGGAACAGCTCAACAGCTTCCGTTCCGGAGCTGGCTTTGTAGATCTCCTGACAGAATTTTTCGGAAATGATCTCCAGGTAATTCATCGAGATATCATCATCCTCGACCAACATCATTTTAAATTTAGCTGGCAATACTTGTATTTCTGGCAGTGGAACAACTACCTGAGAAAGAGCCTCCGCTTCCCGATCTACCTGGACAGGCAAGGTAAAATAGAAGATGGCTCCCTTGCCAGGCTCACTATCGACCCAAATCTTGCCTCCCAAAATCTCCACATAAGCTTTCGAGATAGAGAGCCCCAATCCGGCACCTTCATAGGGCCGGCTCAGCGACTCACTTGCCTGCCTGAAACGGTCGAAGATAATAGACTGGTGGGCAGGATCAATGCCTGCACCACTATCCTTTACAAAGAACTTGTAAAGGTTTTCCTGCTTCTCGCATCCGAATTCGATGGTTCCGTTCTTGGTGAATTTCAGGGCATTCTTGAGGAGATTCTCCAGTACAGAATCCAATTTCTGCACATCGGTTTCGATCAGCGATTCATTGGGCAACAATTCACATTTGCAGATTAACCTGAGCCCCTTCATCTTTGCCTCCTGGTTGAAAAAATCCAGCAAATGGTCAAATTTCTTCCGGATGTCAAAGGATGAGCGAATGATCTTCACCTCATGCGATTCAATCCTTGATATATCTATCAGGTTGTTCATCAGGTTGAGCATTCGGTGACCGCTATCTGTGATGATCTTGATGTAAAACTGCTGCTCGGCACCGGATAGATTTGGTTCCTTCAGCAGTTCGGTGAATCCCAGGATTCCGTTCATGGGTGTTCGGATCTCGTGGCTCATGTTGGCCAGAAAGGCAGATTTCAATCTGTCACTCTCCTCGGCCTTTTCCTTGGATTTCACCAGATCGTCGAGCAGTTGTTTCTTATCCGTAATATCATCATTGATAATGATGTAGTTCATGATTAAACTATCCTCGGAAGTAAGGGGGAAGGCCGTAACATTCTCCCAAAAGATGGTTCCATCTTTCTTCTTGTTTTTAAACTCAGAGAGCCACATTTTTCCTTCCTGCAGGGTCTCCCACATTTTGGAATAGGACCATGCGGTATGGTGCTTCTGGTTAAATATCATTGGGATTCTCCCGATGACCTCCCTGGAAGTATATTGCGTAAACCTTGAAAACTCTTCATTGACATATTCAATTTTACCACCCTTGTCCGTGATAACGATCATCAAAGGAATCTGATCCACCACTGTGCTCAGGGTCTTGATCTGCTCTTCATGCTTCTTCCGTTCCGTAATATCTTCCTTGACCGCTATGTAGCGAATGATATTGCCGTTTCCATCACGTACGGCTGAGATGGAAGCCGATTCGTAGTAGAGCTCCCCATTCTTTTTCACATTGAGAAACTCGCCATGCCACTCTTTCCCGGAGGTCATCGAATTCCACATCTCCTGGTATTCCTCGCGGGTTTTGTTGTCGGATTTCAATATCCTGGGATTTTTACCCATCGCTTCCTGGAGACTATAGCCGGTAGTTTGTTCAAACTTGGGGTTCACATACTCAATATTCCCTAGTACATCCGTAATAACAATGGAAACAGGACTCTGCTCCAGAATACTGGAAAATGTCTGGATTTTTTCTTCATCTGTCTTGCGCCTCGAGATATCCCTGATTATACTTTCAGATCCATCCAATTCGCCGTTGATGTAGAGATACTGAACATTCATGGATATCCAGAACTTGCTGCCATCCTTCCTTTTGGCCAGGACTACATAATCCACCAATTGTTCCTTGCTTCTAAGCTCAGCCAGCATCTTCATCCGCTCCTCCTGGTTGGCATAGAACTCAACAACAGGCCTGCCGGTCATCTCTTCACCTGAATTGTAACCAAACATTCTTACGGCAGAAGGATTTACCAGCACCAGCATACCAAAACGGTCGACCTGAAAAAAAGCATCCTGCAGGTTATTGAAGAAACGTTGAAATTGGTCAAACGATGTTCGAGACTCATTCCCGTATTTTTCTGAAGATTCCATACATGTCAGATTAAGAAGAGAATTGTATTGATTTACCTGACCTATGCATCAAACAGGACAAATCAGAAAGTACTGTCCCATCTTAACATAAACTCCGCTAAATGTAAGTTATTTCAATTAGATTGCACACCAGCTATGATTGCTTCCTGATCTCCCATTGACAAATATCATGCAGGTTTTGTTTAAAAAATCAGGCTGATCCCTCAAAAAACGCCATCCCCAACTTTGTCATGCTGTACATTGCCGTGCATCAGAGCTTTCATTTCCAAATGGGTAGACCAAAGGTTGAAGTTCGGAAAACAATCTTGCCCTGACCGGACAGTATTGGAGACACCATCTTCTGCAAGGTGAAATTATGCATTTTATTCAATATATTGTTTTAAATTTGCCTCGCTCAGTTTCCTAGTTTACATTTAGATGAAAATTTCCGCCATCCATTCGAGGATCAATCTGTTGTTGTACATCACCGGCCTCTTTTTCTTGCTGATGCTGGTATTTCTGTACCAAACTACCCTTCACCAGGAGAAACTGATTCAGCAAGCTACCCATGATCAACTTCAGAATGAAAACAGGTCAATGGTGGAGAACAAGACTGAACTCCTCATTCAGGTTGCCTACGATTATACCTTTTGGGATGATTTTGTCAAACACCTTACGCCCCACGACACAGAATGGTACGAAAACAACATCACCACAATTTTGAAGTCCTTTAAGATTGACTACGTTGCCGTATATGACTCCTCTTTCAACCTTGTTCACGAAGCAACTTCCGCAGACCGCAAATATCCCTCAAATATCACCGTAGAGATACTGCAAAAATTGAAAGAGAAAAAGTTTATGAACTTCTTTCACAAAACACCGGAAGATTTGTTTGAGATCTCGGCTGCCACCGTTCATCCGGAGATGGATCCAACCCACCAGTTGACACGACCGATGGGCTATTTGGTACTGGAAAGAAACTGGAACATGGCGTTCCTGGAAACGCTCTCCAAGCAGCATGGGGCTGAGATCACAGCGGTGTCGCCCCAGGACACGTTGAATCCAGAAGACCGATCACTGACGTATGCCTATGTCCCGTTGCGCAACTGGAACAACCAGGAGATTGCGAAGGTTTCCTTCAAACGGTCCTCCAATTTGCTGTTGGTTTACCGGCGAATTTCGATGTTCATGATCATTGCCTTGCTGACCTCCATCCTCATCACCTGGATCATCCTGAACTTTACCTTCCGCAAATGGGTGACCAGACCTTTGAAACTTGTGACAAAGATTCTGGAAACAGAAAACCCTTCCCTCGTGAGTGAGTTGAAACAATGTCCGGGTGAATACAAACAAATTGCCACCCTCTTCACCGAATTTGTGGACCAAAAAAAGGAGCTGCTGGTAGCCAAATTGAAAGCGGAGGAGAGTGACATGCTCAAAACAGCCTTCCTGGCCAACATGAGCCACGAGATCCGGACCCCCATGAATGGCATTCTTGGTTTTGTAGAACTTTTAAAAGAACCCAAATTGTCAGGGGAAGAGCAGCAGGAGTACATTGGCATCATTGCAGAGAGTGGCCAAAGAATGCTGAACATCATCAACGATATCATCAGTATCTCCAAACTGGAAGCCGGGCATACCGAGGTTGTCATGACTGAAACCAATGTCAACGATCAGGTCAGGTATATCTTCACCTTCTTCAAACCCGAGGCAGAGAAAAAAGGAGTAGAATTCAATTACAAACACGGGTTACCGGATCTATCCTCGCATATACTCACTGACCGGGAGAAACTGTACGCCATCCTCACCAATTTGGTGAAGAATGCCGTAAAATTCACCAACCAGGGGAGCATCGAGCTGGGTTATGAGAAGAAGGGACGATTTCTTGAGTTTTTTGTGAAGGATACAGGCGTTGGAATCCGGCAAGACCAACAGGAAATTGTCTTTGAACGTTTCAGACAAGCAAGTGAATCACTCTCGAGGCATTACGAAGGAGCCGGGCTTGGATTGGCCATCTCCAAAGCCTATGTGGAGATTTTGGGAGGAGAGATCCGGGTAGAAAGTGAATTGGACAAAGGTTCCGCCTTTTACTTTACCATCCCTTTTGATCCGGTAAATATTGCCGCGAACAAAGCTGTTTCAGAGAAATACAGCACATGGGAAAGTTTAAATATCAATGGATTAAAAATTCTGGTGGCAGAAGATGATCCAATATCAGACCTTTTTCTCCGAAAACTGATCCGATCCTTTGCCAAAGAGGTATTGAAAGTCGGGACTGGAGATGAGGCCGTTGAAGCCTGCAGAAAAAACCCTGATATTGATCTGATTTTAATGGACATACAGATGCCAGGCATGGATGGTTACGAAGCCACCCGCCAAATCCGCCAATTCAACACAAAGGTTGTAATCCTGGCACAAACAGCCCTGGCGTTGAAAGGGGAAAGAGAGATTGCCTTGGATGCAGGGTGCAACGACTACCTTCCCAAACCAATCTCCCTGGGTGATTTCTCCCGGCTTATCCGGAAATATTTTGAGGAGCAGGACTAAATTCCAGTTTCAGGAATAGAGGCCCCAGCGCAACTTACCTCCTATTTTGTGAACGACAGTGCACGATGTTTTCATTTGTTTATCTATTGTCTTTTAAAGGCCAAATGGAATACCCACTTATTCATTTTCGGTTGGTTTGAAAATTTTCTCATGGGCATTTCATACTTTCTGCTAATTTTGGAACCTGTCGAAAGAGGTTTTAAAATCACCAAACAAAGAACATGATGTCCAATTTGATTGAAAAGACGAAATCAGCATACGCCTATCCACTGCTCATTAAACAACTTTTTGAGGCTCCCCTGGCCAACCATCCCGATCAGAAAATCGTTTACCGGGATCAGCTAACCATCACCTACCACACATGGAAAGAACGGGTTCACCGGCTTGCCGGTGCTTTGGCTGCCATCGGGGTCACCGAAGGAAGTACAGTGGCAGTCATGGACTGGGATTCACACCGCTACCTCGAAGCCTACTATGCCATTCCGATGATGGGAGCAATTCTTCACACCATCAATATCCGGCTCTCTCCCGAACAGATGGTCTATACCATCGACCATGCAGAGGATGATGTGATCATCTGCCACACCGAATTTCTGCCCTTGCTGGAGAGCATCCGGGGGCGTATTGCGGATGGAAGAAAATTCATCCTGATCGATGAAGGGGGAGAGATCTTCAAACACCATTTTCAGTTTGAAGGGGAATACGAACAACTGCTGGCCGATGCCTCTCCCCACTTTGATTTTCCGGAACTGGATGAAAACACCAGAGCTACCACCTTCTACACAACAGGAACGACAGGCCTTCCGAAGGGAGTCTACTTTTCCCACAGGCAACTTGTACTGCATACATTGGCTACAACAGCCGCCCTCTCTGCCAATTCGGTACAGGGGCGATTGCACCTCGAATCCATCTACATGCCGCTCACTCCCATGTTCCACGTACATGCCTGGGGTCTCCCCTACATTGCCACTTACATGGGAATTAAACAGGTCTATCCGGGGAAATATGTGCCAGCCATTCTGCTGAAACTGCTGGAAACCCACAAGGTGACCTTCAGCCATTGTGTTCCTACCATCCTCAACATGCTCCTGAAAGATCCGTCTTCCGAACAGTGCGACCTCTCACGCTGGACCTGTATCATTGGCGGGGCAGCCCTTCCGAGAGCTTTGGCCATTGAGGCATTGAAAAGGGGAATTGATGTCTTTGGCGGTTACGGCATGTCTGAGACCTGTCCGGTTTTATCGCTCTCTCAACTCTCCTCGGAGGAGTTGGAATTCTCTTCCGAAGAGCAAGC
This sequence comes from Tangfeifania diversioriginum, assembly GCA_945873105.1. Taxonomy (GTDB): domain Bacteria; phylum Bacteroidota; class Bacteroidia; order Bacteroidales; family Prolixibacteraceae; genus CAINVV01. The sequence goes on along the minus strand of CAMCBW010000022.1, from coordinate 28,457 downwards.
CGATCTGAGGTGCCGTACAGGCCGGCCCATCGGACTGGCACAAATGCGGGTGGTTGATCCCTCCGGGGCCAATGTGCCCTGGGATGACCGGACACCCGGTGAGATTATTGTCCGCTCCCCTTACTTGACGCAGGGCTATCTGAAGGACCACGTGCATTCAGAGAAACTGTGGGAAGGAGGATGGATGCATACCAACGATGTAGCCTGTGTCAATGAGAGCGGCAGCATCCGGATTACCGACCGGACCAAGGATGTAATCAAGGTAGGCGGCGAGTGGCTCAGTTCCCTGGAGATGGAGGATGTGATCGCCCGGTACGCCGGAGTTTCTGAAGTCGCTGTCATCGGTGCCCCTGATACCAATTGGGGAGAGATCCCACTGGCCATCATCGTGCCAAAGGCAGGAGCCATTTTTGAAGACAGGGAGATCGTGCAGGCCGTCAAGGCAAGTGTCGATTCAGGTGTTTTGCCACGCGAAGCCATTACCATGAAGGTCGCCAGGGCAGAGGTGATCGACAAGACCAGTGTGGGGAAAGTGAACAAGGTGGCGCTACGGGCGAAGTTTCTTCAAGGGTTATAGTCCAATGAGGTAGGAAGTGTAATTTTCAATTCTTAAACAGCTCCAATCTTAAATCCTACTTTTCTTCTTGGAACTATTGGGGGACTTAGCAACTGCCTCAGTGCATTGAAGATAATCTGAATCTCTTTGCTGTTTTTATCTGTCTGATTTTCTAATTTTTCCAGTTTTAAGAGGATGTCCTTGTGGGTTAAGACCATTTCTTTCAACCTTGAAAATACTCTGATAATTTTTATGTTTACCTCAATGGCTCTCTTGCTGCTTAAAACACATGACAACATGGTTACTCCTTGCTCTGTAAAGCAATAAGGGGCATGCCTTAATCCCATTTTATCTGAATTGGAGGTCACAATTTGTGACCTCCAATTTTCAAATTCCTCTTTGGTCATTTCAAACATGAAATCCTCTGGGAACCTTTCTAGATTTCGCTTCACAGCTTGTTTCAACACCTTGGTTTCTATCCCATAAATAGTAGCTAAGTCTCTGTCAATCATTACCTTTTGATCTCTTATCAGGTAGATCTTATTGATTATAATTTCATCTGGGATCAAGGGTAAAACTGACATTGAAATCGGAGTTAGCGTATTTATACTCTAAGTTAACGAATTTCCATGAAAAAAACGAAAACCAATGATGATAATCCCTGGCGCAAAAAGACCGTAACCACTTATCCTATGGTTTCGGTCTTCTATCTTTGCGAACTTTGCGTTCATTGCACGACAGAAGGCATATATTGCAGAAATTGATTGTCTTCCTGAGGAGAAGTAATTGTCAATGGCTTCCAGGTGAGACAAACAATTCACGGTATGCGGATGGTGACTTCCCCATGATACTTTTAAACTGACGATTGAAATTCGAAAGATTGTTGAAACCTGCCTCATCGCTAATGTGCGCAATAGTTTGATTCCCGTGCTTTAGAAACTTACATGCATAACTGATTCTTAGCTCATTCACATATTGCGCAAAGGTCTTGCCCGATTTTTTTCTGAAATAGCGACAGAAGGCAGAGACATTCATTCCGGCTACGGAAGCAACTTCGTCCAAAACAATTTTTCGATTGTAATTCCTCGTGGTGAATTTGTAGATTTTCGCCATTCGGGGATCCTCCTGCGCACTCCTGGTGTGAATGTAATCAGGCGTTGTGATGGGTCTTGATTCAGACTTTCCAAGGTAATCGATCAGCTTTACAAACAAAAGGTAGCGTTCCATGCCATTTGCCTGGTAGATTTCATGCAGAATCTTCCCTCCGTTTTCTGCCGCTGCTGCCGAAAAAGTCAGTCCGGTTGAAATACTGCTGAGCAGTCTCTTCACAGAAATAAACTCAGCCGCCTGCAGTTGTGAGGACGGAAAGTAGCTAACGGGAAACTGAACCACGATGGCATTTACCCGCAAATTTGGATCACCCACGTAAAAAGCCGGATCACTCATGTAAAAATGGGGAAGATTGCTGCCGTAGATGGACAAATCACCCGGACCGAATTCTTCTACGGCATCACCTACAAATTTTTTCCCATAACTCTTGATAATGTACACAATCTCACATTCGTCGTGAAAATGCCACGGAAATCTGAAATGAGGCAGATTGTCAAATTTGATGAGAAAAGAACTATCAACAGGATAATTAATAAACTCTTTGAATGGATGCATGTCAACAAATTTTATGCTTGGTACTACAAACTACAAATAGTTTGTATTGGCAAATATAGTATTAGCATTTGCAAATCAAATATTAATTCCATACTTGAATAGTAATTATTTTTGATTTGAATATTTAATAAATGTTAATTGTTGTCTGCTCATTCAATCTGCAGACCTGCAATTAATCCAGTTACCAAACTAACAATTCAATTTATTTATGAAAAAGAAGAATCGAAATGATGTGAGTTGGATGCCCTGTTTGAACAAGGCATCGGGAATTCTCTTGTTGAGTTTTCTAGTTTTCTTTTCCTGTCTGCTTGTTGCACCATCCAGTGCGATAGGCCAGACGAACAAGACAGTGAAAGGTAAAGTTGTTTCCACAACCGGGGAGCTATTACCCGGCGTATCCATCGTTGTAAAAGGAACTACGACAGGTACGGTCACTGACATGGATGGGAAATATACGCTATCCAATGTTCCGGACAATGCGAAATTGGTCTTTTCATTCATTGGTTTTACCGCATCGGAAGTAGCGTTTACCAACCAGGCTGAGATCAATGTAACCCTCCAGGAAGATACCAAACAGATCGAGGAGGTCGTCGCCATTGGCTATGGAACAGCCAAGAAGCGTGACCTAACCGGTGCCGTTGCCCAGGTGAAAACTGAACAGCTTCAAAACGAGAAACCGCAGTCGGTTCAGGACATTCTTCGGGGAAATGTCGCTGGATTGAGCGTCGGTTATGCTTCACTTGCCAAGGGTGGAGGAGATTTGGAGATCAGGGGTGACAATACCCTGAAGACAGCCTCCTCTCCATTAATTGTTCTGGATGGAGTGATTTACCAGGGCGGAATGGAAGATATCAATCCTAACGACATAGAGACCATTGATGTTCTGAAGGATGCCTCCTCCTCGGCAGTATACGGGGCAAGGGCTTCGAACGGGGTAGTCATCGTTACCACCAAGAAGGGGAAACAGGGCAAACCAATGATCAACTTTAATTCAAGCATAGGGGTAGCAACCATGGCAACTTTGCAGGAGGTTCATGATCCGTATGACTTTCTTGACTGGCGTACCGATGTAATGAAATCACTGAATTATTACAATACTGCTACCAATCAAAAGCTATACAAGTTCGACGATCCTACCAAATTGGATCCCACTGTAACCGAGACCCTTTGGAGAGATGGTGCTACCGGTGAACTGACCGATATTTGGTTGGCACGGTTGGGACTGCTACCCGTTGAAGTAAAAAATTACAAGGCCAATACACCGGTAAACTGGAATGATCTGGTTTTTCAAAATGGACTTAGGCAAGATTACAATTTAGCCTTATCAGGAAAGAAAGATGAAATCAATTACTACTGGTCTCTGGGATATACCAACAACGAAGGAATCATTGTGGGCGACAAATTCTCCACCATCCGGAGCAGGCTCAATGTAGAAGCCAAGGTGACAGATTGGTTAAGTGTTGGGATTAACACGCAATTTGCCAACCGGGATGAGAGCAATATCAATGCCCAATGGGGACAAATCTGGAACAGCTCACCATGGGGTTCTATTTACAAGGATGATGGGGTGACCATTCGGGAAAGTCCGGTCGATGACCTGGGCCGTGGATCCAAATATCCCTTGTACGACAAGATGTTTACCAATAGGAGCGTAACTTACTACACACTTACCAGTACCATGTTTGGTAAAGTAACCTTGCCTTTGGGCATTACCTATCAGGTCAATTACTCTCCACGCTACCAATGGTACCAGAATTTAAACCACAGATCAGCCCTGCACGAAGAGTGGGCACTGTTTGGCGGAGAGGCCAGTCGGGAACAGAGTTCCATCTTCAGCTGGCAAATTGACAATTTGGTCAAATGGAACAAGAAAATCAACGAAGATCATCAGATCGACGTTACCTTGTTGGCCAATGCCGAGAAATACCAAAGTTGGCAAAACAAAATGTTAACACAAGGGTTCTCCCCAACTGACGCATTGGGCTACCACAACATGACTGCCGGAAAGAGTACTTCCAATAGCATCAGCAGCAACGACGAATACAGTACAGGCGATGCCTTGATGGCCAGGGTATTCTATTCCTACAAGAGCAAGTATATGATTACCGCCTCTGTACGCCGCGATGGTTATTCAGCCTTCGGACTTCAAAATCCCCGCGGAACATTTCCCTCTGTCGCATTGGGTTGGGTGATGTCAGACGAGAATTTCTTTGAAAATGACATTCTGACTTATGCCAAACTTCGCGCATCCTGGGGTGAAAATGGCAACAGGGAGGTCGGACGATACGACGCCTTGTCTTCCATGAGTATTGGAAAATATCCTTACCAGACGCTTGCTGGAAGTATCTATGAAAGCAACCAGCTTTATGTAAACAGGATGGCCAATCCAAACCTCAAATGGGAACGGGGACGGGCACTGAATTTCGGCTTGGATTTCTCCATCATGAAAGGCCTGCTCGACGGATCACTGGAATACTACAGAATGAATACCCTCGACCTGTTGGTAGACCGCAAATTGCCGGATTTGACTGGATTTGCTTCGGTAGCCACCAACCTTGGAGAGTTGGAGAACAGGGGTGTGGAGTTTACCCTGAATGCCAGGATCATCGACAAGGAAAATTTCAAATGGAGAAGCAGTTTCAACATCTCCTACAACAAGAATGAAATCATTCACCTCTATGGTGATATGGTGAATGTGACGGATGCCAGCGGAAATGTGATTGGCCAGAAAGAGGGTGATGACAAAACCAACAAATGGTTCATTGGTCATTCCAACTCTGAAATATGGGAACCAAAAATCTTGGGAGTATGGCAAAAAGGAGAGGAAGCCGAAGCCATCAAATATGGCCAATACCCTGGCGACTTCCACCTGCAGGATGTGGATGGAAACGGTAAAATTAATGAGCTGGACAATCAATTTTTGGGTCAGAGAGAACCGGTTGTCAGGTGGAACCTTCGGGAAGAGTTTAACCTCTACAAAAATTTCGACCTCTCTTTGTCCTTCTATTCCAACATGGGCCATTACGGGGCTTACAACGTGGCTAAAAACAGGGATGGATTTCCGGAAAGGGTCAATGCCTACATTACACCTTACTGGACCCCAGAGAATCCAATCAACGATGCTGCCCGTATCTATTCCAATGAGGGTGGTGCAGTTTTCAATGTCTGGAGAAAAAGGTCATTCATTCGATTTGATAACATTAGTATTGCCTACAATGTTCCCTCAAGTTTCCTGAAGAAGGTATCCATCGCCAATTTGAAAGTAATCGGATCCATCAGGAACGTGGGTTACTGGGCTCCGGAATGGAAATTCTGGGATCCGGAACAATACCGCAATCCTGATGACAACAACAACCTGACCAACGGTCCTTCTCCCCGTACGTTTACCTTAGGTGTTAACATAACCCTTTAATTCACTTTAAAAGCAAATAAAGATGAAATCAAACAATATAAAGTCCTTTTTACGAAAACTGCTCTTTGTACCATTGGTATTTACTTTGACAAATTGCAGTGAAGAATGGCTGGAACCAAAACCACTCTCCATCTTTACCCCTGAGAATGCCTTCGTCGATTCCCGCGGCTTGTACGGAGCCTTGACAGCCTGCGAGCGAAACATGCGCTACGAATGGTATGGTGATACGCCCCCATTCGTTACAGAACTTATCTTCTCTGAGGTTGCTGTGGAAGGTACCACCGACAAACCGGGTCCTGCCCAGAACCTGAATATTCAAATAACCCCCAGTTCCCAGTTGAATCACAGTGATTACAACAAAATTGGTTGGTTCTGGCTGGAACAATACAGTGGAATCAAGTATGCCAATGTGGTCATCTCACGGATCAACGACACCAAGTTTGCCACTGACGCCGAGAAGAATGCAGTGTTGGGTTCAGCCTACTTTCACCGTGCCTTTCGCTACTACCGTTTGACCCAGCAATTTGGAGACATTCCTTTTATCGGTAAGGAAATTATAGAACCAAAACTGGACTTTTATTCCACCAAGCGGGAAGTCATCCTGGAGAAAATGAAAAAGGACATGACTTTTGCCGCACAATGGTGTAGTGACAAGGCAGACAGGGGTCGCGTTACGAAGGGCGCCTGCCAGCATTTGCTGGCCAAGATTTGCCTTGCACTGGGCGATTTTGATGGAGCCATTGCAGCAGCCAATGGAGCCATTGACGGAGGAGTTTACAGTTTGATGAAGACTCCTTTCGGTGCAGTACCGAAAGAAGATGGCGATTACTTGACAAAGCAGGGTATTGTAAGAAATGACGTGGTAGCAACCCTCCATTGGTGGGCCAACAAGGCCATCGCTGCCAACAAGGAGGTTTTGATGCTCGCCTTGTCAGTCGAGGATTTAATCGATTCAAGACTTGATCTGCAAATCATGCGCCAGGCAGTTCCTTTCTGGGGTGTATCCAACTCCAACTTCTTCAAAACACCAGATGGCAAAGGTCCTGCGACTTCCGACCTTACCGGAAATGTTGACTACAAGCAACTCGAGACTTTTGGCCGTGGTATCGGTCGTGCCCGCAACACCATGTATCATTCCAAAATGATTTGGGATGATCCCAATGACCTGAGGCACAAGAAAGGCAACTGGATGAACATGACGGACCTTGTTTACAACCATCCGAATCTGAAGTCATCAGGAAATGCATATTACGGTAAACCCATGCAGCTTTTTGATGCAGCAGGGAAAGTCCTGACAACGGATACCATCCGCAACTGGTTCAGCTGGCCCCATTACAAAGTTTACAATCCGGATCCGCGCAGAACGCAGCCACAAGGGGGTTCCTACAACTGGTACATTTTCCGTCTGGCTGAAACCTATTTGCTTCGTGCCGAAGCCTATTGGTGGAAAGGCGACAACGCCAAGGCCATGGCAGATGTCAATGCAGTCCATACCCGCGCCGGTTGTGCTCCCTATACCGATGCCTCCAAAATCGACATTGGAACCATTCTTGACGAACGTGCCCGTGAGCTTTATTGGGAAGAGCCCCGTAAAACTGAGTTAAACCGCATCGCCTTCATTTTTGCGAAAACCGGCAAGGCTTACAACGGTACCACCTATACTGTGGCAAACTTTGGAACAAAGAACTTCTACTTTGACCGGATCATGTCAAAAACAGACTGGTACAACAAGGGAGTGAAAGCCAACAATGGCCAGGAATATACGATGAGCGCCTACCATGTATTGTGGCCGGTACCACAAAGTTCCATCAGTTCCAATACCCAGGGGGTGATCAACCAGAACTTTGGCTACGATGGCTATGGGAACAACAAGCCACCATTGACTACCATTCCACCAGACGAGGATTTGTAGTAAGCCTTTTATAGATTCCCGGTGGATTTGATACCACTGCATGTTGTACTTTAAATTATTGCCGTTGTTTGCGAATAGCAACGGCAATAATTTTCAAATCAAACTCAAATTTGCATAGAAATTTGTGGTTTGGGTGTACCATGTCTAAAAACGAAATAAAGACAGTGTCAAAAAATAAACATAAATATCTCATTATCTAGAATTATTGCTTCATTGTGAAGCCTAACTTCCCCCATTTTTCAATGGGTCAAATAAAATTTTCATGATGCATGCTTCAGTTTGGGGCCTTTCAGTTGTTGACCTTGCGGTGATTGTTGTCTACTTTATTGCCATCATTTACATTGCCATACGTGTTTCAAAACTGGTAAAAAGTCGCGAAGATTTCTTCATGGGTGGTCGGCGCTTTGGAAAGTTGATCCAGACTTTTGCAGCATTCGGACAAGCCACTTCAGTCGAGAACGTTACCACTACCACCACCATGGTGAATGCCAATGGTGCGTCAGGAATTTGGGCAATGCTGGCAGGCGGACTGATCAATCTGCCTGTCTTTTGGATGACATCACCCTGGTACCGGCGATTGAGGTTACTAACGATGGGTGATTTTTTCGAAGAACGCTATGGATCCAAACGCATGGCGGCTTTTTATGCCCTGTGTCAAACCATTTTTTTCGTCATGATTGGTGCCATCGGACTGATGGCCATGGGAAAAACCATCGCAGCCATCACTGCCAAACCGGAATCTGCCTTGACAACCATTGAACGGGTAGAATATGCAAAAGCTATTGAACGCGAAAAACTGGAAACTGCCGATTTTGCGCTGCTTGCATCAGAACAAAAAGCACGGCTCGCTGAACTGCAATTACTCAATCCAAAAAAAGAATACTCCTATCTCAACGAAAATCTGCTGATCTGCATCGTAGCCTTGATAACCCTCTTGTATGCCAGCATAGGAGGGTTGGCAGCAGCCTTCATCATCGACCTGGTTCAGGGAGCCTTCATCATCCTGCTGTCCATCTTGCTCATTCCCTTTGCCATGTTGAAAATCAACAGCATGTACGGGGCGGAAGGAGGGGCGCTCGGCGCATTTACCACCATGCACAAGGTGCTACCTGCCTCCTTTCTGGAATTGTGGGGATCCCCAAGCCTGGTGGAATTTACCTGGTACTGGATCGCAGGCTTTTCGATTATGATCGTGCTGGCAACCGCAGTACAGGCCAACCAGATGACTGCCTGCGGATCTGCCAAGGATGATTACACGGCACGGTATGGTTTCGTATCCGGGATGTTGCTGAAACGCTATTCAAGTGTCATGTGGGGAGTGGTGGCATTGCTGACGCTGGTGCTTTATGGTGGAACTATTTCAGACCCCGACTATGTCTGGGGACATGCCACCCGCGATTTGCTGGGACCAGTAGGAATTGGCCTTGTTGGTTTGATGATCGCCTGTCTCATTGCTGCGCTGATGGCCGCCAAGTCGGCATTCATGATAACCGCAGCAGCATTGGTCACCAACAATCTTTACATACCCTACCGGCCAAATTGTACCGAGGCACATTACGTGAGAGTCGGAAGAGTTTTTGGAGCCTTGTACATGATGACATCGGCCTATTTTGCCATACAGTCCAACGGCTTGTTCGGCCTGTTTAAAATGACCATGATGTTCAACAGCATCCTCGCTGCCAGCTTCTGGCTGGGTATGGTGTGGCGGAGATCGAATGCCGCAGGAGCATGGGCTTCCATGGTTGTCATGTTTGTTGCGACGGTGGTACTACCCTTTGGATTGCCTGTGATTCCAGGTGTTCGTCAGTCAGAATACCTCAGCAAAACAACCCAGTCCATTCCCGTTAGCCGAACCTACATTGCCCGGGAAATGGATGTGCAGGAACGGGATCGGGCAGTCGCAAAGTGGGATCGGCTGAATGCCGCTTCCCTGGCAGAAGGTCTACGCCCCGAACTGCTCACATCTGGCGAGAAATTTCAAAAAGAGGTACTGTTGCCCAAAAAGTCGATCTTTTGGAGTGAAGGCTTTGAGTTCCGGGAGGGCAAAGCCATTGGCAGGGGTAACCTGAAAGTCGAGCTCATCGCCCTGGATTATCTGGGCTGGGATTTGTCAAAAAATTCCTACTCCCTGAATGAGACACTCACCTTTCTGTTCCGCATTTTCATTCCGTTCCTGGTATTGATACTGGTAGCCTTGTTTACGCAGGCAGAAGAGAAGGCACGCCTCGACCAGTTCTTTGGCAAAATGTTAACCCCGGTCATTGGCACACACGAAGACGACGACCGTGAAATGGAGCTAACACGCGCCAATCCCAACCGCTTTGCCCACCTGAAGCTGTTTCCTGGTTCAAATTGGGAATTCCGGAAGTGGAACCGGGAAGATTGGCTGGGGGTTGGTGGAGCAACGCTCGCAGCGGTGAGCGTAGTTGTATTGTTGGTAGTGATCATTGGTTTGGGAAGTTAAAAACATTTTAAATTTAATTATTATAATCCCGGCAGGGATTTAATGTGGGTAGAAAACGGATAATTGGAGAATATCACGTCCCGTACGGGACGAAATGGATGATCAATCATTTGCTTTCTACCCACATGAAATGCCTCCGGCATTTTGATCTAAAAAATTTATTTCTTAAACCTGCACCAAAAAGAATAAAATAAAGAACAGAAAATTATGCAAAACATTGACAATTCAAAGCAAACAGCACTGATAGCTGATGCGCTGCCAAACATTCCCTGGGAACCCAAACCCGTGGATTGCCAAGAGGTTGTCTGGCGTCACAGTGCAAATCCCATCATCGATTTGCATCCGTTTCCAAAGGCGCGCAGCGTTTTCAACAGCTGCGTGATGCCCTGGGGAGATGGTTTCATCGGCGTATTTCGTGTCGATTGGCTCTCCATGGAACCTCACCTGCATTTGGGCAGTAGCCCGGATGGTCTCAACTGGACCATTGAGGAAGAGCCGATCGATTTCATTTCGCCGGATCCCTCCCTGGGAGAAATAACTGTTGCCTATGATCCGAGATTGTGTAAAATCGAAGATAAATACTACATCACCTGGTGCAACGCTTACTATGGTGCCACCATCGGACAAGCCTGGACCACCGATTTCAAAACTTTTCACCAGATAGAAAATGCCTTTCTTCCGTTTAACCGCAACGGAGTCTTGTTTCCAAAGAAGATCGGAGGTAAATATGCCATGCTTAGCCGTCCGATGGGTCAGGGAATGGCCATCAACTACGGGGACATCTTTTACAGCGAAAGCCCCGATCTGACCTATTGGGGAAAGCACCGGATCGTCTTTACCCGCGGACCGGGCAAATGGGAAAGGGTAAAAATTGGTCCGGGACCCATTCCAATTGAAACAACTGAAGGATGGTTGTTGTTGTACCATGGCGTTACAGATACCTGTGACAGTTTTGTCTACAGCATGGGGGCCGCGCTATTGGACATCAACGAACCATCGAAGGTACTTTATCGCTGCACCTTTCCGCTGCTGACACCCGAAAAAATATACGAAACCGCAGGATATGTCGGCAATGTGGTGTTCCCGACAGGAGTCTTGGCGGATGGTGCGACCGGTAGGCTGGCCATCTACTACGGAGCGGCGGATACCTATACCGCCGTGGCATACGCCAATACAGACGAAATCATTGCCTTCGTAAAAGCAAACGCAGCAGCAAAGTAAACACTGATATCTTTGTGAAGCCTTTGTGTCTTTGTGGCAGAAAGAGGCTTTTCAAAGTTGACTCGTTACGATAACTTTTTCATTATAAAATCGTTTAATAAGCAGTAAAAACCCTCAACATGCAAAAGGTAGACAACTTTTCGATGGAATTGAATTTCACCGAAGCATACAGAAAAAACAGAGACCAACACATCGCCATACGCGAGGCAAGGTGCCACCAGGCTCAATTTCCGGCAATACTTACGGAGATTCAGGAGAATGACAGATTGGCCGGACGTACTGTTTGGGGTTGGGTCGGTTTTAGTCCGCACAATGCACCCGGAGGTGCTGCATATGGCTATTTTTGTCACGATCAGAAAATCATCGAAGCCATTGAAAGAGGCAATATTCCGATGGATCAAAGAGATGGTGTGCATGAAATGCTTCATTTCTGGAAAAAAGAGACTTCAAAGGCAAAGGTAGAAGCTGCATTTACAGAAAAGATGCTTCCCGTGCTCTTTCGCGATGAGATAGTGTCCTTGCCTTACAATTTCAAACCGCTGATCGCCAATCCAATTTATCGCATGGCCGGAGTCTTTGTGGATTACGAGAAATTGCTGCGTCTCGGCATTCCAGGCATGATCTTCGAAATTACCGATTACATGAACCAATCGAGGGCTTCGGGTGGGGATTATCAGCTTTATGAAGGAATGTTGATTGCCCTGGATGTTTTTATCGATTCCTGCCACCACTACGAAAAACAGGCAATCGATAAGGCCAATGCCACTTCTGATCTCAAACGCAAACAGGAACTTTGGAAACTGGCCGAAGTATTGAAGAAAAATGCAGTCTCCAAACCCGAAACTTTCTACGAAGCCCTTCAACTGTCGTGGCTCTATACCTTGATTTGCGGTTCACTGGAATTAGGCAGAGTGGATGTTTATTTGGGTGACTTCTATGTTCACGATATTGACAACGGTATCATTACAGAGGAAGAGGCTTTGTCGTTGATGCACTCCTACTGGAGGTTGATCAACGAACTGTTCCGCGATGTTGACGGACGTGTGATCATTGGCGGAAGAGGCCGGCGAAACGAGAAAAATGCCGACAGATTTGCCCTGTTGGTGTTGGAAACCATGAGAACCTATGGAAGGGCCATCCTGCCGCAGACCACTCTCCGTTTTTATGAGGGGATGAACCCCGAATTGATGGAAAAATCGATTACCCTGATTGGCGATGGCCATACCTTCCCGTTGCTTTACAACGATGATGTGCTGGTTCCGGGCGTTGCCCAGGCCCACGACGTTCCGGTCAAGGATGCAGAACAGTATATGCCGCTTGGTTGCGGGGAAATTGTGATCGACCACATGGGATTTGGCACCCCCAGTGGTTCATTGAATGTACTCAAAGCACTTGATATTACCCTTCGTGATGGCATCGATCATATCTCCGGCAAAAGACTTGGACTACCTACCGGGGATTTGAAGGATTTCAAGACTTTCGAGGAGTTCTTTACGGCATTCAAAAAACAACTGGCTTTCTACATCGAAATTCTGGCCGATCACGAAGAGCTGGAATATGTGGAATCCGGGAAACAGGCACCCTACCTTTACCTGAGCATGTTGTACGATGATTGCATCGCCCGCGGCAAGGCAATCTTTTCAGGAGGAATCAGGTACCTGGGAGGCTCCCTGGAATCTTTTGGCAGTGTCAATGCAGCCGATAGCCTGACTGCCATCAAAAAAATGGTCTTCGACAAGAAATTGATTTCAGCAGACAGGCTGGTAGCGGCCCTTGACAACAACTTTGTTGGGTATGAAAAGGAACACAAGTTGTTGAAGGAGTGCCCGAAATACGGAAATGACGATAATTATGCCGATGATATCATGGTGGAACTGCATGATTTCATGTGCAACCACATCCGCGACCAGCGGGACCGAACCAACCTGGATTGGTACCTCAATGTGCTCATCAACAACAAGCAAAACACCATTCTTGGCCGGTGGGTTGGGGCCTCTGCCGATGGTCGGAAAGCCGGAAGGGAAATGGCCAACGCCAATACTCCTGCCGGTGGAAATGACAGGAAAGGGGTAACCGCACTGATCAATTCACTGGTAAAACCAAGCCATAATATTCATGCCGGGACCGTACAAAACATGCGTTTTGGCAGGGATTTCTTTACCAGTAACAGGGGCAGGTTCGAAGTCTTGCTTGACACCTATTTCAAAAAAGGAGGAGCCCAGGCCATGATCACTGTCATCAATCGGGGAGATTTGGAGAAGGCACTGGTCGAACCTGAAAACCACAAAGACCTGTTCGTGAGAATTGGGGGGTTCAGTTCACGTTACATTGATCTTCCCAGAGATGTCCAGTTGGAAATCCTAAGCCGTGTAACTTACTAGGATGAAGGCTTAACAATGAGTGATAAGGCGATCATTTTTGACATCCAGCGGGCATCCTTGCACGATGGTCCTGGCATTCGGACCACCGTATTCTTGAAAGGATGCCCGCTGGAATGTCTTTGGTGCCATAACCCGGAAGCTGTCGCCACCTCTCGACAGCTATTTTTCTATTACGATAAATGCACTTCGTGTGGTGATTGTGCCAAAGTCTGCGAAGATGAGGTACACCACCTGACAGATGGCATCCATACCATCGATTACGACAAGTGTACCTTTTGCGGAAAATGTGTCGAAGCATGCAACTCCAGTGCTTTGAAGATCACCGGTGCAGAAATGACCATCGATCAGGTGATGGCCGAAGTGATGGCCGACCTCGATTTCTACACAAATTCAGGCGGTGGAATGACCCTGAGCGGAGGGGAACCCTTGTTGCATTTCTCCTTTTCGATGAGACTTCTTCAGCGGTGCAAGGAGATGGGCGTAAATACCTGTGTGGAAACATCCGGGTTTGCATCCGAAGTGCATTTTCGGAAAATTCTCCCGTACGTAGATACCCTGCTTTTCGATTACAAAATAGCAGGATCGGAAGAACACAAAAAGTATACCGGTGCTCCAAATGAAGCAATACTGGCAAACCTTGACATCGCCTACCAAAGTGGTGTTCCAGTCATCCTGCGTTGTCCGGTAATTCCCGGCATCAACGATACGGTGGAACATTTCGGGCACATCAGGGATTTGGACAGGAAATACCCAAACCTGAAAGGGATCGAAATCCTTCCTTACCACAACACCGGGAACAACAAACGAACCAGCATTGGAACGAGGGAGACCCTTGCCGAACTGGGCACGACTACCCCTGAAGTCTACTTAAAATGGCTGGTACAACTAAAGGAGCTGGGTTGTGCAAAAGCGACCATTGGATAGGGTTGGCTCACCTGAAAGTGAAACCTTCATCCTCCATTCATTTCAACTGATCCACATTCGCCAGCATCCAGGTATTCAGAAATCCAATCCGTATCACATTGCTCATCTTCACCAGGTTTACCTTGTAAGGCTTGTCCCCCGGACGGTGGTAATCCTTGTGCATGGCAGCCATGTAAGCCATGATGGGGATTTTCTTCTCGGCAAAGTAGTTGTAGTCTGAACCGCCGCTTGGGATCTCCTCCGGAGAGTAACTCATTTTGATCCCTATCTTGTAAGTTACCAGATCCTTCTCGGTAGAGGTTTTCAGCACCTCGTAAGCCTTGGTATAGGTCAGGTCGCACTTTACCCCCAGGGTATCCCGATCGGAATCGCGGGAGATCATGTCGAAATTGATGTTGGCAAAGATGTCAGGCTTGACGGGATTCATCACGAAATAGTGGGAACCATGCAACCCCTCCTCTTCTGCATCCCAGGCAGCAAAGATGATGGTACGTTTGGGCTTGACACCCGTAGCCATACAGGCCCGGGCAATGGACATCACGGCGACGGTTCCCGAGGCATTGTCGTCGGCGCCATTCCAAACTACGCCATTGTACTTTCCCTTGTGGTCGTAATGTGCCCCAACGACCACCACCTGGTTGGGGTTTTCACCCTCCAGAATCCCAACTACATTCCTGCCCCTGTACAACTCGGGTACCTGATTTTTCAGGTTGAAGCGAATCGATTTTCCTGCCAGTATTTTGGATGCCGGCTTAATATTTTCCATCGCAAGCTGTTCAAACCGGGCAATGTCCAACCCTGCATTCCTGGTCAATTCGTTGGATAGCCGCTTGGAAACCACAAAATAGGGCATGACCTTCTCCAGACTATCTCCCACCAGTGTAAAATTGTTGTTGTAAAGCGCTTCGGGCAGTTCATCAAACTCCAGGTCACCCACATAATACCTGAAGATGTTTTTGGGGTTGCTAAACTGTGACTGACCTGCCGAGGTGTTGATCTCGATAACTGCCAAAGCTCCCAATTCCATCGCTTTGGCATTCTTGTTGGATTCATAACGGTAGATCTGACGCCACTCTTTGGGATCAGGTCTGAATTTTTTGCTGGCCAGGCTGTTGGTATCCTTTTGCCCCGGATATCCGCGAAGGCGCAGCAGGATCTTCCCCTTTACATCGATCCCCTTGAATTCGTCGTAACCATTTTTCGGATCAGAAATGCCATATCCCACAAAGACCACAGGCGCTTCTCCCGACATGCCCCCCGTGGAGGGATTGTACCTTCCGCCAAATGTAAAGTCAGTTTCAGCATTGAAGGTCTGCACCAGTGAGCTGTTACCGGTGGTGGTTACGATGGACAATTGGTGCTCTTTGGAGGGCTGGATCTTCAGCATGGCAAAATCCTGGAAATAGCCTTGCTCTCCAATAACCGGCAGTGACCGGCTCATTCCCCTGGTGTTGGTGTAGGGTGGCCTGTAGGGCTTCAAACCATAAACCTGAAACATGCTGGTGATGTAATCTGCGGCCATGGCAATCCCTTTGGTACCAGTGTTGCGCCCTTCCATCCAGTCGGAAGCCAAAAAATCGAGTTGCCCCTTCACGCTTTGGTTGGTGATGGACTCCAACCCTTTTTTAATGGGGTCGTTTTGTGCCGAGAGGTTTGGGGTAAATCCGTAAAAACAGGTTAACAGGAGGATGGCTGCGTACTTCTTCATGATTGCTGGTATTTTTTGGGTGATTTTGATGCTGGTAAGACACCAGAATCAAGTTCAGTTGAAAATAAAAACCAAATATAAAAAGAAATGCGTCCGCAACCCTCTCCCTACTGCTTCCTTTTGCTCACTGCAAACAATAATTTAACTTTAACTGCAAGCAGGCTTAGTGTAAAACCTTATTTTTCTCAGGTAATCTTATTCGCCCTTCAGTATTGAATCAACAAAGTCCGTTTATGAATAACACAATTATTTCACGCAAAAAACGCAAAGAAAGACGCAAAGAATTCCAAAATGAACTTTGCGGTACTTTCCGATTTTACTTGGCGCCCTTTGCGTGAAATATTGTAGTTACATAAGAGAAATAGGAGGTTAAGAGATAACCAAAACCTTATTCCAGGATCAAATAGGTGCCAAATTAATATCTTCCTTTGGCTCAGGGCCCCAATCCAAAATCGAAAATCCAAAATCCAAAATTTTAATGTAGCTATAGAAAATTCCTGTCAAGGTACTCCTGGAATTTGGCCTTGTACTGGTCGCTCACCGGGATGTAGTTCTTCCCGAACACAATACGGCTCCGGTCGATGGTTTCAATTTTATCCAGATTGACCATAAAAGAGCGGTGTACCCGCATAAACTTCTCCTCGGGAAGTTTGGTTTCCAGCGACTTTATCGAGTTTAGTGACAATACTGGCTTATCTTCCCCCGAAATATAAACTTTGATGTAATCCTTTAATCCCTCGATGTACAGGATATCGTTGAAGTTGATACGCCGGATCTTGTATTCCGATTTCAAAAACAGGAACTGGTTGTTCGCTTCAATGGTTGGCAATGCCGCTGCTTCCAGCTCGGCTTTCTTGTGCGCCTTGCCCGCGGCCTTCAGGAACTCCTCGTAACTGAAGGGCTTGAGGAGGTAATCAATGGCATTCAGTTTGAATCCTTCCAGGGCATATTTTTCGTAGGCTGTGGTGAAGATGATCTTGTGCTCCTCCTCCAGGCTTCTGGTAAACTCAATTCCTGTCAGATCGGGCATCTGAATGTCCACAAAGATCAGCTCTGCCTCCTCTTTCGAAAGGAAATCAACGGCATCCAGTGGGTTGTCAAAGGCGCCAACCAGTTCGAGGTAGGGCGTTTTACCGATGTAATCACAAACCAGCTTGAGCGCCAGTGGCTCGTCATCAATGGCTATTGTTCTTAGCTTCATGCCAATTGTTTGTTTTTGAGAATGGTAAGTTCAACGCTGAAAATGGTTTCACCTGGTTCAATTTTTAATTCATGCCTGCCGGGAAAGAGCAATCCAAGTCTCTTCTTCACATTTTCGAGTCCGATGCCGGAATGCTGCAAATCGCCGGTTTGCGTACTTTTCCCGATGCTGTTTTCAGCCACAAAGAAGACAATGTTGTCATCTATCTTCATGCTGATCCTGATAAAAGAGGCCTCCCTGTGTCCAGAGCCATGCTTGAAGGCATTCTCGATGAAGGGGATAAACAACAAGGGGGCTATGGAAAAATCGGAGAACTCCTTGGGGAAATCGATCTGGAGATCCACCCTGGAGTTCAGCCTCAACTTCATCAGGTCGATGTAATTGTCCATGAAATCTATTTCGTGGCTCATCAGCGTCTCCCCATGTTCGGATTCGTAAAGCAGGTAACGCATCATTTTTGACAGCTTCAGCACCGATTGTTGCGCCGTCGGTCCGTCGATCCCTATCAGGGAATAGATGTTGTTGAGGGTGTTGAAGAAGAAGTGGGGACTGACCTGGTTTTTCAGGAAGGCCAGTTCGGAGTGCAACTTCTCCTTCTCCATCTCTTTTTGCCGCTTTTCATTCAGCTTCAGCTTTTCCATCACACCCAGCCCGATGGCAAAGCCCGAAAGCAGCAAAGAGGAGACAAAATGGTTGATGAAACTGAATACCTGCCTGGAAGGGCGGAAATTATGGTCACTTCCACTGATTTTTTTCATCGCCTCCACGAACCTTGCCTCTTCCGCCGGATCCGACAGAAAATTATCATCCACGAAATTGGTGAAGAAGTAGGTGCCTGCAATGATGGCAAACAAAATGGCCATGTAGGCCAATTTCTTCTCCTGGAGGAAAAATTTTGGCACCAACCACATGTAGCCCAGGTAAAAGATCACCCCGGCAGAAAATGCACGCAGGTAAAACTCATACATCCGGTGGATATTAGCCCCACCGTAGGCATAATGCAGGTAGAGCGGAATGATCATGACAATGATCCAGCCGATGGTATGGAGCATGATCTTGATCCATTTGTCTGGTATGGCAATTGATTTAATCATTTGACCTCTTTTTTTCAAAGATAATTATTTAGAAATTCTATTCATACCGCAACGCATCGATTGGGTTCAAGCCTGCCGCCTTCTTGGCAGGGTACCATCCGAAGAAGATGCCGATCGCCGAACAAACAAAAAACGACACCACCACCGATTGGGTCATGATCACCACCGGCCAGCCCATCAGGGAGCCAACCACCGCACTGATCAGGTAACCAAATAGGATGCCGATCACACCGCCAACTACACTCAGGAGGGTGGATTCAATCAGGAACTGCATCAGGATGTCGCGTCCTTTGCCCCCGATCGACATGCGCAGCCCAATCTCGCGGGTCCGCTCGGTGACGGAGACATACATGATGTTCATGATGCCGATGCCACCTACCAGGAGGGATATTCCGGCGATAGCGCCCAGCAGCGTAGTCAAAATGTCGCTGATGGAGGTAAATGTCTTCACCAGCTCCGACTGCGACATCACCCTGAAATCATCGTCTTCCGGCTTCGCAATCTTGTGCTGTTTGCGCATGACCTGCTGCAGTTCGGCAATGGCAGCATCCGTTTTCTCCTCGCTGGCAGCAGAGGCGTAAATCCCCTGGATGTAATCGATGGCCAAAAACCGGCGCTGCACGGTGGTGTAGGGGGCAATCATCAGGTCATCCTGGTCCTGACCGAAGGAGTTTTCACCCTTGTCGCTCAATACCCCGATGATTTTCATGGGGATGTTCTTGAACCGGATGGTCTGCCCGATCGGATCCATCCCTTTGGGGAATATTTTCTCTACGATCGTCTGACCAACCAGGCAGACCTTTGCCAGACTGGTAATTTCACGCTCCGTAAAAACCCGCCCGCTCTCGACAGCAAATTTCTTGATTCCCAGATATTCCGCATTGGCGCCGTAGATGGAGGTAGGCCAGTTTTCATTGCCAAAAACTACCTGGCCGCTGGTTCTGACCTCTGGAGAGACGGCCGAGATATTCTGGCATTGCTGTCGGATCGCCTCCATGTCCTCCAGCTTAAGGGACTGGCTGCTTGAATTTCCCATCATCACACCGCCCCGCTGCTGGGAGCCGGGCATGATGAAGACCAGATTGGAACCCATGCTTGACATCTGGTCCTGGATGCTCTTTTTTGATCCCTGACCGATGGCCAGCATGGCAATGACAGAAGCGACCCCGATGATGATCCCCAGCATCGTTAAAAATGCCCGGAATTTATTGCGCAGCAGCGCATTCTTTGCGATTTTCACCAAATTGACATAGTTCATAATCTTTCCTTTTAAGCTTCGTGATCTCCTACCGGGAGTAATTTCAATTGGTCGGCGGCCGATAAACGCTCCGCTACCATCTGCTCCTTGATGACCCAGCCGTCGCGGAAAATGATGTTCCGGGAAGTGAGCCGTGCAATATCCGCTTCGTGCGTGACAAAAACGATGGTTTTCCCCTTGTCGGAGTTCAATCTTTGAAAGAGCTCCATAATTTCGTAGGAGGTTCTTGTATCGAGGTTACCTGTTGCTTCATCCGCCAGGATGACCACCGGATCGTTGACGAGCGACCGGGCGATGGCCACACGCTGTTGCTGTCCACCCGAAAGCTGGTTGGGCATGTGGTGCATCCGGTCGGCAAGCCCTACCGATTCGAGGGCTGCGATGGCCCGCTCCCTGCGCTCCTTCGACTTGACCTTGTCGTTGTAAAAAAGTGGCAACTCTACATTTTCGAGGGCCGAGGTACGCGAAAGCAGGTTGTAGGACTGGAAAACAAATCCCAGCTTGGCATTGCGCAGTTCCGCCAGTTCGTTCCTGGTCAGCTCCGCCACACTGATCCCGTCGAGTTTGTAATCGCCCGCAGAGGGCTTGTCGAGGCAACCCAATATATTGAGCATGGTCGATTTCCCCGAACCGCTGGCCCCCATGATGGCCACAAACTCCCCTTGCTGAATCTTCAGGTTGATCCCCTTCAGCGCATGAACCGTCATATCGCCTACCTGGAAATCCTTTTTCAGATTCGTGACTTCAATGATTGTATTTTTCATCGTGTTGTTATTTTCTTTGTCCCGGACGCGTTGGCATAAACGGACTCTTGGCGGCTGCCTTCGTGGCGGCTGTGGCCTTGACAGCCGTCATGGAGAGGATGATCTCATCGCCCTGGTTCAGCGCCGAAAGCAGTTCGTAATTGATGCCGTCGTTCTCCCCAATTTTTACTTCGATGCGCTCCATCTCAGCCCCTTTTTTGATCCAGATGAAGCTGCTTTTGGGATTGGCGCCACTGTTTACAGGGAGCTTCTCCGCCATTTTTCCTCTTGACTCAGCGGGCAAAGACTTGTAATAGGAATTGTAAACGGTCTCCTCGGGGGCAAAGCGAATGGCCTTACCAGGAACCACCGGGATGTCCACCTTCTCATTGACGTAGATGGTGGTGCTAGCCGTCATCCCAGGCATCAGTTTGGTATCCGGATTGGGTGCCTGGATGATCACGGTATAGGTGACCACATTCGAAGTAACCACCGGCTGTTTCCTTATTTCAGAGACAGATCCTGCGAATTTGAGGTCTGGAAATGCGTCGACAGTAAACTGAACACGCTGATTCATCATGATCTGGCCTATGTCGGCCTCGTCAATCTTGGCCTCCACCTGCATTTGGGTCAGATCGTTGGCGATGGTAAAGAGGGTCGGTGTATTGAAACTTGCTGCCACGGTCTGGCCTTCATCGACCGCCCGGTTGAGGATAATTCCATCGATGGGGGAATAGATCCGCGCATAGGATAGATTGATCCGGTTCTTGTCGTAGACCGATTTGGCATTTTTCAGCGAAGCTTGCGCATTGTTGTAATTGTATTCAGCCAGATCAAAATCGGATTGCGCGATCAATTTCTTTGCAATCAGCGCCTTGTAGCGCTCGTAGGTTGCCTTCTGGTATTTCACCTGAGCTTCCGCCATATCCACCGAGGATTTGGACTGATCCAGCTGGGCCAGCAGCGGAGTTTCGTCAAGTTGTGCCAGCAACTGCCCCTTCTTGACCAGGGAGTTGAAATCCACATAGATTTTCTCAATAACGCCCGAGACCTGGGTACCCACCGAAACTGTCTTGATGGCCTCAAGCGTCCCGGTAGCCGTTACTGTATTGCTGATCGTTCCTTTCCCTACTTTCACTGTTTCGAAAGTGTAGGTTTGCTCCGCGCTTCTCAGAAACCAGAAGGCCAGAAAGCCCACCAACAATAATCCCAAACCTGACCCGATGTACAAATATTTCTTTTTCATGGTAATGTATTTTATATTTCCTTCTAATTCGTAATTCGTAATTCTTTTTATTAAAGTGAAAGCGCTACCCCCTTGTAAAAATCCAGGATCTTGTAACTGAAAACGAGACTGAATTTCGATTGCAGCAATTTGCTCTCGGAGGTGATCAGGTTGGTTTTCTGCACCAGGAAATCGACCGAATTGAGCAATCCCTGCTTGTATTTTTCATCGGTGACCTCGTACGACTCCTGGCTGGATTGCATCAGTTCCAATCCGGCCACATATTCTGATTTTGCCTTTTCCACATCGGCGCAGGCCTGTTCGATCTCCTTGCGCAGGTTATTTTTGGTACTGATCTCGTCCAGTTCGGCATTGGAAACTGCTATATTGGCCAGGCTAACATTGGTCTTCACCTGTTTTTTCTGGAAGATGGGAACAGAGAGCGAGAAGCCCACGGAAGGATTCAGCTTGTTCTGCAGCTGGGCCGTATAGCCGGAACCGGTTGTCAGGCTGGAATAACCGCTGGAGAGTCCGGCACCCATCGAAAGCGTGGGAAGATAGTCGGCTTTTGCGATGTCGACATTCAGGCTGGCGCTCTCTTTGTTCAGTGCCGCATTCTTTACCTGGGGTTTGATACCCAGTGCCAGCTTGTAGATTTCCAGCGCATCAGGCTTTGCCGGGGTCAGCAGCAGACTGTCAAGGTTGGGGGATCCTATTTCGAAGTTGGGATCCACGGGCAGCTCCATCAGCTGCATCAGCGTCACCTTGTTGATGGCCAACTGACTGGTGGTGGTCGCCAGGGTTGATTTCTCGCTGGCCAGTTCCGATTTGATCTGCAGGTAATCAGCCATGGAGATGACCCCCAAATCCATCCGTTCCTTGGCCAGTGCCAATTGCTCGGTGGTCGATTCAATCTGCTTCTTTGCATTGCTGACACTTTCGTAAGAGTAGAGCACCTGCAGGTAGGCATTGAGGATGTTGATCCCCACCGATTCCCGCACTGTTTCGGAATAGTACTGGCCGCTTTGCAGGTTGATGGAGGCCTGTTTGATTTTATTGGTCAGCTTCTCCCCGTTGAAAAGCACCACATTGGTATTCATTGAGTAATTGGAACTATTCGATCCACTGCCACTGCCAAATTGTCCGGTGTTGGCATCAAAACCCTTGTACCAGTTAAAATTCTGACTCACCGAGGCGCTCAGCGAAGGGAGCCTGTTGGCCTGCGCCTGGTCCGAATAGAGTTTGTTCTGGCTGTTGGTGAGGTCCGCTTTTTTGATCTGGATATTCTTGTCCAGCGCATAATTGATGCAATCCTCCAGCTTCCAAACCTTGTTTTGGGCCTCCACGGAAAATCCCAATACAAGGAGCATCGATGTGGTCAAAAATAATCTTACTGTCTTTGTTCTCATGGCTTCATCTAATTTTGAAGCGAATGAACGACAACCGCCAAAAAGATGAAAAAAGAATAGACGATCGGGGCAGTTTTGACGACGGAAAGGGGGATTTTATCGCTAGGGGAAATGAAAAGAGAAACGGGGAATCGGAGAAACAAGGAAACGGAGAAACGGAGAGAAATGACGGAGGGACGGAAGGAAGAATTGAAACGGGGAGGAAAGACTGGGGGACTGGGGGACTTGGAGACTTAGGGACGGTGGGACGGAAGGAAGAATTGAAACGGGGAGGAAAGACTTAGAGACTGAGGGACCTGGAGACTTAGGGACGGAAGGAAGAATTGAAACGGGGAGGAAAAACTGGGGGACTGAGGGATTTGGGAACCCAGATGGAAGAAATGAAACGGGGAAACGGAGATTATGGAAAGAAGCGCTCGTTACCCCGGAGGGGTTATATGTTTGTAGCCCGGGGTGGAGCGCAGCGGAACCCCGGGTAACGTAATGCGGGAGGCCACCGTCCGCGCACAAATGTTGGAAGATGAAGGTAGGATTGCTTCGGACGGAAGAAATGAATGGCGGAAAGATGGAGAATGACGGAATAATGACGGAGAGACTGAAATGATGGAAAAATGATAGCGGGGAGTTGGGGGCGAGGGTGATGTCACAAGAAGAGGGGGTTGCGCCACGTAGTGGCGAAATGTGGGTAGCCCGGGGTGAAACCCCGGGTATGCAGAGGCAGAGGAAAAACCGTCCGCGCGCTAATTTTGGAAGATGCAGGTAGGATTGTATCGGACGGAAAGGTCAAATTATGATAGAAGAGGAGGATTTGGTTACTTACATCCGTTTTATTCAGGATTCGCGCTGTGGTACCTACGGCACGAGGGGTTCATGGTGTTCGTTAACCTTGGGATAAATCCCGGGGTTAAAATATCGGCCATGGCTGACGACATTGCAAAGCCAGGCAATCAAAGTGTTTTGTAGACACCCTCGACTGTCAATTCATCATAACAATTAACAATTCTACCACGTAATTATTAATTCTGCAATGGTAATTATAATATATCTACATGTAATTATCGATTCTATAATTGTATTATTGTAATCTGCCAAAGTAAATATCATATATGCTATCTTATTTATTTATTCTGCCAATGTAATTATCACATTTGAATATGTAATTATACATTCTATCGATGTAAGTATGCATTCTGTAATTACAATTTTACTTTTCGGGAAGTTGACAATCAAATACCTCCTCCGAAAAGGAGCGTACGTTCAAGAAACTCTTTTACCTGTAATTTACAAAGGTTTACCCATCATTCTCAGATTAACCTTCTTTATTCAAATTTCAACTTGTATATTTGAATGAATATTCCACGGCACAATTCGGCTGGTTAACCCGAATGAACCATGGTCTTGCTGCTACAACTATTAACTACATTTGCCATGAAGATCCTACAAAAGTTATCACTGGTGGTAATGCTTGCCATCCTGGCTTCTGCCTTTGTGCAGGGCGCCTCCCCCGCCAAACTCACCGCAAAGGTGATCGCCTCCGAATTCATTTACGAATCCGCCCCCTTCCCCTCCTGCCATGCCTCTACCATCGTGGAGACCAAAGATGGACTGCTGGCGGCCTGGTTTGGCGGGACCCACGAAAACAACCCCGATGTCTGCATCTATACCGCCGCCTGCATCAAAGGGAAATGGAGCACTCCCATGCTGGTGGCCGATGGCATCGAAAGCGACACCAAACGCTACGCCTGCTGGAACCCGGTCCTTTTCAAACGCGACAATGGCGACATCCTGCTCTATTACAAAGTGGGGATCAACCCAAGGGAGTGGTGGGGAATGTACAAGATTTCAACCGACCAGGGGAAGAGCTGGTCGGTAGCCCAGAGGATTCCTGGTAAGCTATTGGGTCCCATCAAGAACAAGCCCGAGCGACTGAAAGAGGGAACCATCCTCTACCCTACCAGCGTGGAGACCAAACAAAACTGGACCGTTTACATGGAGTCCTCCGACCAGGAGCTGAACAACTGGCAGAAAACCGAAATCGACAACAACGGCATCAACGCCATCCAACCTACCATCCTCTTCCACAACGATGGAAAAATCCAACTGCTCTGCCGTACCAAGGAGAAAAGAGTGGCAGAAAGCTGGTCGTCCGACCAGGGGAAAAGCTGGAGTCCGATGCAACTGACCAACCTGCCCAACAACAATTCGGGACTGGATGCGGTCACACTCAAAGATGGCACCCAGCTGCTGATCTGCAATCCGATAGAGAAAGGCAGGAACAAGCTTTCGGTTTTAATTTCCCCTGATGGGAAAACATGGAGTGACCTGATAATATTGGAAGACCAACCCAAGGGCGAATTCAGCTATCCCGCCATCATCCAGGGATCCGACGGGACCGTTCACCTCACCTACACCTGGAACCGGGAGAAGATCAAATATGTGCATCTGAGTATCAATCAATAGAAACAGGTTGAAATAAAAAGAAATTTTAAAAGCTCAGCTTTGTTTTTCTTTGTGGCCATTAATGGCAGGATAAACTACATAATTGCGCGTCATCACCAATATGATTTATTTACCTTTGTTTGGTACCTCTTATTTCGATGGCCATGAACCCTGCAATAAAATTGTCAGTTCATTCTTTTTGTACGGACATTTTCCGTATATTTGTCGTAATACAGAAGAAATATCATGAAAACAAAGGCAGAATCCCCGAAGGCAAGATTTGACACACGTTTACCAATTGAACAAAAGCAATTGTTTGAACGTGCCGCTGCCATTGGCGGTTATCGGAATCTGACAGATTTCGTTATCTTATCCGTCCAGGAAAAAGCAATTCAAATTATTCAACAAAGAGAGTCTTTTCTCTCTTCCGAGAGGGATTGCGCTATTTTCTTCGATGCTTTGATGGAACCACCTCATCCAAACGAAAAATTACTATCGGCTTCGCTTGAATACAAAAAAGCACTTGGAAAGTGAGCTTTTTAACCGAAAGGCTGAATTCAAGCCATAACCGGGAAGACTTTTTTTGTGGCAAAGAGTCATTGGATAACTACTTGAAAAGTCAGGCAACTCAGGATGTAAAACGCAAACTTTCGGCTTGCTTTGTCATGACTACCCATGAAAGCAACTTAATAACAGGGTATTACACACTATCAAACAACAGTGTCGCACTTAACCTTATCCCTTCAATCATGAGGGATAAATTACCACAATCCTACAAAAATATACCTGCAACATTATTGGGCAGGTTGGCTGTAAGCATTGATTATCAGAGACAAGGTGCCGGGAGATTGTTGCTGTTTGATGCCTTGAGCCGATGTTACAGCACCTCAAAAATTATCGGTTCATTTGCAGTAATAGTAGATCCATTGGACAAAGAAGCAGTGGATTTCTATGAAAAATATGGCTTTATCAAGCTTCCCGACAATGGTAAGATGTTTCTTCCCATGAAAACAATTGAACAATTATTTTTCTAATAAATTGTAATTGAACAGAATATGAACTCGAAAATTTCTTCTTTCTTCACACAGACAGTACGTTTACAGATTTCCATCCTTTTGCTGTCAACTTTTTGCCTGTCCACCCAGGCCAAACAAAAACCTGACGACCTGAAAAACTGGCCGGCCCATAAATCTCCCGTGGAAATTGGCACCCGGATAGCAGAGAAGTTTCTGAAGACCAGTCACTCCCGATACGGAAATACACGTCCAGCCACACCTCCCACCCAAATCACCTATCCCGATGTATGTGCCTGGCTGGGAGGCATGTGGTTTGCCGAAGTGACCAAAAACCAACCGCTTTTTAATCGGTTTGAAGCCCGGTTCTCACCCCTTTTTGATAGTGAAAAGAATCTCCAGCCAAAGCCCAATCATGTAGACAACAACGTTTTCGGCGCAGTCCCGCTCGAATTGTACCTGCAAACCAAACAGCAGAAATACCTTGATCTTGGACTGATGTATGCTGATACCCAGTGGAAGCTTCCCGAAAATGCCACGAAGGAGGCCAGGGAGTGGGCCGATCAGGGTTACTCGTGGCAGACCCGCATCTGGATCGACGACATGTTCATGATAACTGCCGTCCAGGCACAGGCATTCAGGGTAACCGGTGACCGGATGTACATCGACAGGGCTGCCAAAGAGATGGTGCTCTACCTCGACAAAATTCAACTGGAGAACGGGCTTTTTTACCACTCTCCGGATACCCATTTCAGCTGGGGCCGCGGCAATGGCTGGATGGCTGCCGGTATGGCCGAAATCTTGCGCAGTTTGCCAAAAAACCATCCCGACAGGGCTAAAATCATGGCTGGGTATCACAAAATGATGGCCTCCCTGTTGAAATACCAGGAACCGGACGGCATGTGGCGTCAGCTGATCGATGACCCGGCTGCGTGGAAAGAGACCTCCGGTACCGCCATGTTTACCTATGCCATGATCACCGGGGTGAAAAATGGCTGGCTGGACAAGAAAATTTATGGAGCAGCAGCCCGCAAAGGGTGGTTGGCGCTTACCGGGTACATCAATGCAGAAGATGAGTTAACCGAAGTTTGCGAAGGGACCAATATCAAAAACGACCACGACTACTACCTTCAACGCAAACGGATCGTCGGGGACCTTCATGGCCAGGCACCATTGCTGTGGTGTGCGACTGCACTATTGAGGTAGGGAGCTAAAGGCTGACAGCGGTTTGCGCATATGGCTTGTGGCGGATTTCGGAGCTGTATCTTTCTTTACAGGTACTAAGTTAATTAAAATAACGAACTTTCAGAAATCACTAAAACCCCAGCCATAAGCGATATGCGCTGTTGTACGTATGCTTTTCAATCATTGTAGTGTAGTCTTAATATATCATTGTTACTTTCTGTATGATAATATCTTCCTATCTGCAAGAAACCATATTTTTCATAAAATGCTCTACCGATAGCATTTCTTTCAAAAACTTCCACCTCCAATTCAACGTGAAATTCCTTGATAAAATTTACCAGTTGTGTCCCAACTCCTTTAAAGTGTTTATTTGGTAATACAAATAGTCCCCCGATCTCATTGCCTATCATACTAATAAAGCCAATTACAGAAGAATTTTCTTCGTAAACCCAAGTCTCTGTATTTGGAATATAAACATCTCTCAAATCCTTCTTTGCTTTTTCTACATAATCAGCTTCTAGAAATGGATGAGCTAAACTTGATGCCTGGTACCAAACATTCATTATCTCATCAGTATCTTTTTCCTCTCGCTTCCTAATCATGTTATCTCATTTTGATGTTTTATTTTGATTCGATGCAATTTCTTT
>CAMCBW010000021.1 GCA_945873105.1 Tangfeifania diversioriginum | reverse complement strand
TTCTTTTGCGTACCATAACCTACCGCTACCACTTCTTCAATTCCTATTGATTCTTCAACGAGAACAACATTAAAAACTGAACTATTTGCTGCATTAATCTCTTGTGTTTTCATCCCCACAAACGAAAACTGCAAAATCGCGTTTTCAGGAATATTGGACAGTGAAAATTTCCCATCCATATCTGTTATTACCCCATTGGTTGTGCCTTTTACCACAACTGAAACGCCTGGAAGTGTAGCTCCGGAAGAGTCTGTAACCTTTCCTGATATCTTTCGGTTCGTCTGCAAAGCCATCGCAGGGTCAGGTGATCCCTTCTCTTTGACCACCACATACCTGTCAATAATTTTGTACTCCAGTCCCGTATTGGCCAGAACCTTGTCCAGAATGTTGCTGATCGGTACATCCTTCATTTCGATGGAGACATTTTCTTTTGACTTCACTTCCTCCTTGTTGAAATAGAAATAAAACTCACTCTGGTCTTCAATATTTCGGAAAATATCGATCAAAGAGGCGTTTTTGGAGGAGACGTTTAGTTTGGTGTTCTGTGAGTAGGTAGTTGCGCTCATGGCAACCAAACTTCCAAGTAACAGAATGACAGTTAGTTTCATTATTCGCAATTTTTTTGTCCACGACGATTTATCGCCGAGGTTAATTCGGTACATTTTCATAAATTTCGGTGATTTAAATTAACAATAACGGTTTGTTTGAATCTAAAACTGCGGTGAGGATGGTACGAACATCTTCGCCGTTTTTTTTGTTGTTTAGTCTGTCATAGGCACTCTTTTTAAATTCGTTTGTAGATGGTTATCTGGTCCTTTCCATTGGCGTTTATTTTGTGTTTGAACTGGATGGGGGAGAGCAGTTCCAGTGCTTGCATGATCTGGTCGACAGGTTTGTTTTTCAGGATGGTACCGGTAAACCGTTTGGATTTGAGATTTGGATCATCGAATGAAATTTCCACATTGAACCAGCGCTCCAGCTTAAGGGCAATCTGATCGAGCCGCTCGTCGTCAAAAAATATCTTCCCTTCGGTCCAGGCTGAATAGGAGGCAGTCTTTACCTCGCTGATAGTCAATTTGTCAGAACTCTTTTCTTTCGTTGCCATCTGGCCCGGACGAAGTTGCGCTATAGCTACACCTTTGCTGTCCTCAATAGCAACTTTCCCCTCTACCAACGTAACCGAAGCGTAGCTGTCCTCCTGGTAAGCAGAAAAATTGAAGGAGGTTCCCAAGACCTGCACAGAGAGATCGGTCGAATTGATGGTAAAGGGTTTGTCAGGCATTTTGGCTACTTTGAAGAAGGCTTCACCAGTTATGGTAACTGCTCTGCTTTTATCGCCAAACTTGTCAGGATAGCGAAGGGTGGTTCCCGAATTCAACCAAACTTGCGTTCCATCGCTCAATACCAACTGGCTCATCTGACCAAATGGAACCTTAATCTCCGAATAGTGAAGTGTATTGTCTGATGGCGCGTTGGTACGCAAGAGATTTCCAGCCAGGAAGGCGAAGGCCACAATGGCAGCGTACTTCAAAGATTCCCGGATCCAGCGCAATTGGTGCCACCGGATGCCCGCTTCTACCCTACTCCATGATTTTGTTTTGCCTTCGACAGTCCTAATTTCAGCTGTGGAGAACTCATTCTTGATACTTTGAGCCTTTTCAAAATCCTTTCGAAGAATTGGCTCTGACATCAAGGCATCAAACTCCTGCTCCCCGGCTGTATCAAGTTCTCCATGCAGCTTTCCTGCTATTTTTTCCCAGTGGGCATCCTGATTGTCTGTCATTGTAGTGAGTGTTTCTATTCAAGAGACGGGAAAGGTGGAAAATAGGGTGACAGTTGAAAAAGAAATTTCACGAATTTAATTACGAATTACACGAACGGGAGGAGATTTTTGCCCGTCAGGGCATTAATATCAATAGAAAAGTGAATGAGGTATTCCAATTTCCCGGTAGGGAATCAACAGAATTTAAAATAGTGGGGTGGTGACAGATTGCTTCGCTGCGCTCGCAATGACCGTACGCGATTGATTATTTGAGGTTAGCATGAAGAACAACTGCAACGATTTGGGATCCAATTCCTCTTTGATAAAACGGTAGGCACGGCCCATCTGGGTTTTTACGGTATTGACGGAGATGTGAAGCCTTTCCGCAATTTGGGCATAACTGAACGAATCGTAAACAGCCAGTTCAAGGATGCGACGACGCTGCTCCGGCAGCTTTTCCAGGGTACTGTAAAGTTTGGCATAGCGGTCCAGCTCCTCCTGCATCAACTCATCAGGTAAATCCGGAACCGAACCCTCTTCGAAATAGAGGGTATGATCTTTCCGGCGAAGCAAATCGATGAGGCCATTGCGGAGCATTAAAAAGAGGTAGGATTTAAAAGACCTGGTGATCACCAGGTCGGAACGCCGGGTCCAGAGCTTGATAAAACAGTCGGAAACGGCTTCATCCAATAGGGTGGAGTTGTGACACAACTTTTTCCCATATAGGTGCAGCTGGTAGAAATACCTTTCATGCAATGCCTTCAATGCTGAGGCATCACCGCTCCGAATCCGCTCCCAAATTTTCAGATCCTCCTCCATTCAAACTGAATTTACATCCCCGGCAAATGAGGTTCACTTCCTAAGGTACAATTGTTGCCGAACAAATGTATCAATAAGAATTTGGAATAAACAAATGTTCAGGTTACAGCAAAGAGAAATTCAATTGTGTCTCGCAAAGACGCCAAGAACGCAAAGGGAACTTTTCTTTGCGTTCTTGGCGTCTTTGCGAGACCTTTGTTCATCACTGGATTGAAGCGGCAGTGGCAGATATTTCGCTGGTTTTCAGGGATTCAATTGCCAATAGGAATAGGATGCTGCATCCCCCACTTTCAGGTACCTCCTGCTCAGAACTGGTTTTCCTCCTTCGGGGGTAAACGCTGCAACCAGCAGATAACCTCCTGGTTTCATTGGCAATTCAATTCCTACCGGGATATCGGTGCGCAAAAAAGAGGGCAGTTTTACCGGAATGGTCTGCAATGGGCTACTTTCGCCTGCCTCATTGTAAAGCTTCACTGTTACTTTCCCTGATACCGGCTTTGGCAGGTTGTTGATGCCTGCAAGGTTAAAAAGCAAAGTAGAACCCGGTAGCAGCGCTTTGTCCAGACGCATGTACCGCTGGTCGGTGAGATTGATATAGGTCGCTGCCGGGGCAAAGGCATGCTGAAACCAATCGAGGGTGGCTGTTGGTTTGAGCTCTTTGATATTCCCTGCAAACCAGTCACCAGTGTAACCATAGTTGTTGGCCAAATAACAGAAGGCCAGCACTCCGGCAATGTTCGGATTGCTGCGCAGCCATTCCGTTTCGAGCTGCATCCAGTAGGCCTGAAAATCGACATTTTGTTCAGCAGATGAATTTTTACCCAGGTAATGGTCAAAGACCTCTACCGTTAGTTTACTTGGAGAGCCATTTCGCCACAGCCAGATCCAACCATATTCGTTGACAAGCTGTGCGGAGGATGCGTCGTTGATAGTCTGCATAATTTTGGGATTAAAATCTAGATTTCCCAAGGGATAAAAGTCACGGTTTGCTCCAGGCTGTAGCCAGTTGACAACGCCCTGGTAAGGATGCGGTTCATCCATCTCATCCATTGCCATTTGATCACCGGTCATGTATCCTGCATCCCAAATGCGGGTGGGATCCAATTTTTTCAGCTCGGGAATCAGCGCGTTTCCAATATAGTTGTCCCAGTTTTCGTTGATGGCATCCCAGATCACAATGCTTGGGTGGTTTCCATCCGACCAGACCCAGTCGGTATACTCCTTTCGGATTTGATCGTCCCAGCCATGATTTTGCCAGTATAGCCACTCATTTTGAAACATCAAACCATACTCGTCGGCAATATCATACCAGAAATCAGGGGCAATTCCTACACAAATACGCATCATGTTCCAGTTCAACTGCTTCGGATAATCCACCAGCAGTTTCTTCACCCAGGCTTTGTCCCACACCAAATTGCTGCAATCGGGATCTTCGAAGAAACGCTGTAGGGTGACATTGGTGCCGCGAAGAATGATCTTTTCGCCATTCAGGTAAAAGAACTTTCCCTGGCGGGTGAAGTCGCGCATCCCAAATTGTTTTCCGGTTTCGTCGGAAATACCTTTGTCTGTTTTTAGGGTGGCAGTTGTCACATAAAGAAAAGGTTGATCGGGTGTCCACTTCGTAAAATGCGAAAGGGGTATTTCAACAACTGCCTCGGTATGGTTATCCCTTTTGGCCATGAATCGTCCGGTTTTATTGGCAATCACTTTCCCTGACAGCTTTTCTGCGACCGAGATATCCAAGGTTACTGAATCGTTCATGGCATCCCCATAAAAAATCTGAGCGGGCTTAAAATTGCGGATCTGGGCTTTGACAGTTATTTTCTTGCCGGCCACGGATGGCAGAACCAAAAGGCGGTCGACCCTGACAGCCCCTGTAAATGACAACAGCACGTCGTCCCAGATTCCGGGAAGATAATGCTCTTTCTCTTTGTCAGTACCCCCGGCTGCTTCGGAGGGAAGCCAGACCCTGTCACCCACTTTGATCAGAATCTCGTTTTCCTGGCCGTATTTCACGGCCCTGGTAACGGGGAATTCCACCGGTGTATAACAGGCCATGGAGGTTCCCAAATCCATCCCATTCACATAGATTTGCGTGACATACTGACTTTTTCTGACCGTTATCATCCCCTCTTTTCCCTCCAGCTCTTTCGGCACGAAGACCATCTTCCGGTACCAGTTGTAGCGGGGAGTATAGTCGAGGTTGTAAAGATTGTACTGTGTTTGGGCCTCCACCTTCCCGGGCCGCTTGAAGAATTTGTCATAATCCTCAATCCTGGGTTGTGCCAGGTGTACAAGCCCTGGAACTGGAATTGTGCGGGTATACCTGGCAGGTGGAAAAGCCGTCAGGGTCTGGTCAAATTGCCAGGTACCGTTCAGATTGATCGTAGTCCGACCTTCCTGCGAAGCAGAAAATGCAAGCAACGGCAGGCTTAAAATTAGCGAAAGCAGGAATCTCTTCATGCACAATCATTTAATTCATTCAACAATCATTTTAATACTCACTTTCGAGCCATCTGGCCAAAAAGAGATCATAGACGCGATAGGTGGTCTCCTTTTTTGTGGCAATTTCAAGCAACAACTCCTTTTCGACCAACGACCTGCTGATCCTGCGGGCATTGGCAGGTGTTCCAATTTCATATTTCGCGATGAATTTTTGGGCGGTAAGTTGTTTGACCCCCCCCTCCTTTGCAACGGCAATAAGGAAATTCCATTGCGCAGCAGTTAACAATTGCCGGTATTGGTAAAAAACTGGTTCATTCCGTTTCAGTAATTCAAC
The DNA here is from genome assembly GCA_945873105.1 of Tangfeifania diversioriginum. Taxonomy (GTDB): domain Bacteria; phylum Bacteroidota; class Bacteroidia; order Bacteroidales; family Prolixibacteraceae; genus CAINVV01. The sequence continues at coordinate 86,484 of CAMCBW010000021.1, read as the reverse complement.
ACATGCCAACTTGACTGTCGCTAATTCAATTTGATTATCAGCTATATAATAGAGCATATTGCACAAACTTTGGGTGTAAAACGTGTGCAACAGACTCCAGTCCAATACCATCTCCAAAGCCTCCTCCGTGATGGTCATACCTGCCCCTGAAAATTTGTCCCTGATAAATTGCGCATAGGTCTTCCTTTCTATCTCCTCCAGCATGAGGTATTGGGTTGTCGCATAAAAAGGCCGCTTGACGTTCGAAAAAAGATTGATCATCATGGCTTTGCGACTTCCGCAAAAGATGAATCGGATGTATTTCAAATTTTGGGTATAGGTACGCAAAAGCGCTTCTATATTCTTTTCAGGATATTGCGAGATCTGCTGAAACTCATCAATGGCAAGCACAATCGGCACTTCCTGACCTTCCAGAAAATTAAGAAGTCCCTGCAGGGTATATTCCTTCTCCTGAGCCGACTGGTAATTTATTTGAATCTGAGGCTGCCCTGTGAGTGGATCATAACCTATCAGGGGACGAAATCCCTTGATAAACTCCAGGAACCTGGCTCCAATTGTTGTTTTATCAGGAAAACCAAGCAAAATAGCTTCTGCCAATAATTTGACAAAATCGCTCAAATTGCGGGAAGAGAATATGTCAACATAAATTGGCTTTTTTTCGCCCTGTTCCGTGAGTTGGTCAAAAAAACGAAAAATAAGTCCCGTTTTGCCCATCCGTCTGGCCGAAATCAGGGTGGTATCAATTCCATTTTGCACATTGGCAAACAACACTTCTATTTCCCTCTTCCGATCGCAAAAGAGCTCAGCAGAAATATACCCCTTTAGTAGAAAAGGATTACTCGACTTTCTCATATCCAACTCATTTCTACAAATATAAACAAATAATTTTAGATTATCTATTTTAGATTATCTATTTTAGATTATCTATTTTAGATTATCTATTTTAGATAACCCATTGTATTTTTGAATTTACATCAATTAGGCCACCATAAAATAATCGTACTTCGTTTAATTAACAAGCCAGTAAGGTGAAAAAGTCCTAAACATTCCTTGCATCGGCTACTTACCCTCTTTGCAACCTGTACTGCGTTGGGGAATAAGAGGTAAACTTCTTGAATATCCGCGAGAAGTAGGAGGCACTCCTGAATCCTGTCTGATCGATGATCTGGTTTTGTGACAAATCTGTTGTCAAAAGCAAAAACTGGGCACGTTCGATCCGCTTGCTGATGATGTAATCGCAGGGAGTTAAACCAGTGATTGCTTTGAATACCCGGGAGAAATGGTCTCTGGAAAAGCAGGCGATGCAGGCCAGTTCCTCCACGGTAATGTTCTGCTGCAGGTTGTTCCGGATGTGCAGCAATATTGGTTGAATGTTGTATTTCAAGATATTGGCAACCGGATAATTCTCTCCAGGCTCCAAAAAGCGGGAAAAAAGCTGTTTCAGGATACCAACCGTTTCCAAATGGCGGCCGGCAGTATGAAAGTCGACCTTTTTGTTCATCCAGGGTTTGGTCTGGTAGACATTGGGATGGTGGTGCGGGAGCTGCAGATCCGGATTGATATGGACCAGCCGGCTGAAGAGCTTGTAATCCAGCTCATTTGCATCCACCTTGGTGGCAATGGAAAACTGGCTGTAGGGGCTCAGTCCATTGGGTTGATCGATGCTGAAATGGATGTAGTAATGCGACAATCCGGCACCAAAATGGTAACTGCAGGAGGTAAAACTGGGGATCTGGTATAGTTTTCCTGCCTCCAGTGCAATCTTGTCTTTCCCGACAACCAGCGAGCCACATCCCTCTGTAACCAGGTAAAGCCTTGTAAACGGACTGATGATATCCTCATAGACCTCCTCTCTTTCAAAGCTTAAAAATGCAACATTCTGCAAATGAAACATCAGGGATTCGCTGGTCTGCTCTAAATACATATTATTTTAAATGAGTGGCTTAATAAGGTCATTGCATAAAAATAGGAATAATAATGACAAAATTAATAACGTAATAGTTCAAAAAAATCCCTGATAAGTTCAATTTTAAACATGCAAAAAATTGTTAGTTTCACAGAACATTGTCGCATGGATGGATCTGCTATCCTACCCGACTGAAAACCAAACAACTAAAAAAATGAATCTAGGTATCTTATCAGGAATAATGCTGATTGCACTCGGTGCATTCTCCTCGGGCAGTTTTGCTGTACCGTTTGGGAAAATCAAGGGTTGGAGCTGGGAAACCTACTGGATGATCTTCAGCCTCGGAGCTTATATACTTTTCCCTTTGACCGCCTGTCTGATCTTTGCACCCGGTTTTGTTTCGATTATTTCCTCCACCGCCTCCTCCACCCTTGTCACAGTCTTCCTGCTGGGGGCACTTTACGGAGTTGGAAATCTCTCCTTCGGACTGGCCTTGCGTTACCTTGGACTGTCTTTGGGCTATGCCCTCTCGCTCGGATTGATGCTGGCCATCGGAACGCTGATCCCACCGCTGATTGACGGCCGGCTTCAGGTGATGATGCAGGGCAAAGGCGGGAGTATGCTATTGATTGGCATATTGATAGCAACCGTAGGTATTGGGATCTCGGCCTGGTCGGGCATCCTGAAGGACAAAATTATGTCGCAGGCCAAAAAGCAGGAGAGCATTTCCGAATTCAACCTGGTAAAAGGTACGATGGCCGCCATATTGGTTGGCTTTACAGGTTCAGCCATGTCATTGGGTTTCGAGCAGGGAAACCCTATTTCCGAAAATGCCATTAAGCTAGGTATTGACCCGCTATTTGCCATGATGCCCATGGTGGTGGTATTGTTTGCAGGTACCTTTGTCACTACGATTTTCTGGTGCACCTATCTTGGCTACAAAAACGGATCGCTGAAAAACTACAAACAGGCTGAAACCTCCAAAATATTATCGGCCAATTACCTGTTTGGATTGATGGCTGGATTTCTCTGGTTCAGCCAGTTTATCGTCTATGGCATGGGTAAAAGCAAGATGGGACCCTACACCTTCACCTCCTGGGGCATCCTGATGGCCTTGACCATCGTTTTTGCCACGGTATGGGGAATTATGCGAAAAGAGTGGAAAGGGGCACCATTAAAAGTTTGGGTGTTGATGGTATTGTCGTTGCTGATTATCATTGCATCTTCGTTTTTGATCGGATTAAGTGGTACAGTATAAAAGCTATTTTGGATTTTCGATTTTGGATTTTGGATTTTCGATTTTGGATTTTCGATTGATTGTTTATCAGGGTAGATTTACCTTAATAGCAGTTGATTAAACGAATTACTATAAAGTAACATAGCAGATTTGAATCTATGACAACCTCAAGAGAACGTATCTTAGCAGCCATTCACCACCAACCTACCGGGAAGGTGCCAATTGACATGGGTGCAACCCCCAGCTCCGGTATTTCGGCCATTGCCTACAGCAACCTGCTCAAGCACCTTGGCCGGACAGACCTGCCGGTTTTGGTCTACGATGTGGTGCAGCAGCTGGCGCAGCCCGACCTCTCCATCCTGGATCAGTTTGGGATCGATGTGCTGGACATCGGGCGCACCTTCAACGACCAGCCTTCCGACTGGATTCCGACGACACTTGCCAATGGGGCGCCTGCCTTTTATCCCAAATGGTTCAAGCCTGAATTACAAGCAGATGGATCGTATGTTACCTATGACGATGATGGGAAACGAATCCTTTCGAGGATGCCCGTCGGGGCCACCTTTTTCGACCAGACCTATTTCCCCTATGTAGACGGTTATCCTGATTCGTACGATGACCTGGATGCTGAAATGGGAAGAATCATGTGGGCAAGGGATGCCCATAGTCCGTGGGACCACGCCGGGGAGGATGATTTCTGGATCCAACTGCGTGAGCGGACGCTGAAATTAAGGCAAAGCACCGACAAGGCGTTGCTGGTGGTTTGCGGTTGCAATCTTTTCGAATGGGGCACCTTCCTGCGCAGGATGGACAACTTCCTGATGGATTTGATGTGTGACCCCGAAAATGTAGAGAAACTGCTCGACCAGCTCCTGGTAAGGCACCTGAAAACGCTGGAAAAGGTTTGCAATGCCGTGGGCGACATCGTCGACATCATCCGTTTTGGAGATGACCTGGGAATGAGTTCCGGTCCATTTATGGATGCTGATACCTACCGGGAGTTGTTCAAGCCACGACATAAAATCCTCTGCGATTATGTGAAGACCCACAGCAAGATGCACACCTACATCCATTCATGTGGCTCCATTTCACTGCTGATGCCCGACATGATAGAGGCAGGAATCGAGATCTTCAATCCGGTACAGACCAATGCCTACCTGATGCAGCCCGACTACCTGAAAAAGGAGTTCGGTGCGAAATGCTGCTTCTGGGGTGGAGGTATTGAAACGGTTGGTACACTGAATGTCGGCTCTCCCGAACAGATCCGCAAGCAGGTGCTCGAGCGGCTGGAGATCTTTTCTCCCGGTGGCGGCTTCGTCTTCAACACGGTGCACAACATTTTGCCGGATGTGCCACCTGAGAATATTGTGGCCATGTTTGATGCAGTGAAGGAGTTCAATGCGAAGCGTTAAAACTGATTTTGTCACTTTTTATTTATATTCTAAACATAGGTAAACGAGGCCACCAAGGCACCAAGACACCAAGTGAACACAAAGAAATTGCGCAGATAATACTTATTAAATCCTTTGTGCCTTAGTGTCTTGGTGGCCTCGTTTAAAACTTTGATACCATACCATAAAACTCAATTAACCAATCACGCCATGAAAAGAATTGCAGCCATTTTGCTGGTTGTGGCCTGTTGCTGGTCCGTAAAAGGTCAGACCTCCACACCAAATCCACCCAACATCGAGAAATGGAAAGACGCCCGGTTTGGCATGTTCATCCACTGGGGCCCTGTTTCGCTCAAAGGAACCGAAATCGGATGGTCGCGCGGACGGGAAATTCCGGTGGCTGAATACGATTTGCTCTACAAGAAATTCGACGCCGTAAATTTTGATGCCAACAGCTGGGTAACGGTGGCCAAGGCGGCTGGCATGAAATACATCATCCTGACCACCAAGCACCACGATGGATTCTGTTTGTGGAACACCCGCCAGACCGATTTCAATGTGATGAATTCACCACTCGGCAGGGATGTGGTCAAAGAGTTGGCCGAAGCTTGTAAAAAGCAGGGAATCGCCTTTGGCACCTATTATTCGACCTGCGACTGGCACCATCCCGATTTTCCGCTGACCAGTCCGGGTGGCAAGACCCCCAGGAGTACCAGTAACCTGGATGCCTATACTACCTATCTCAAGAAGCAGGTTGGCGAGCTGTTGCTGAACTACGGTCCGCTGTTTGCACTCTGGTTTGATGTTCCCCAGAAATTTGATGCGGTTCGCGGACAGGGAGTGATCGATTTCGTTCGCACGATTCAGCCCGACATCGTGATCAACAACCGGACCGGTGCAAAAGGGGATTTTGATACGCCGGAGCAACGTGTGGGAGGTTTTCAGATCAACCGTCCCTGGGAAACCTGCATGACCATTGCGAACCAGTGGGCCTGGAAACCCAACGATGCAACGAAAACGCTCGAACAATGCCTCCATAGCCTGATCCGAACGGCCGGCGGTGACGGCAACCTCCTGTTCAATGTAGGCCCGATGCCGGATGGCACCATCGAACCGGTGCAGGTTGACCGACTCAAAGAGATGGGGCAATGGATGCAGAAATATGGCTATACCATTTACGGAACCCGTGGCGGTCCATTCAAACCAACCGACTGGGGAGTGAGTACCCGGAAAGGGAATACCATCTACCTGCATGTACTGAAATGGAATGGGAATGCAGTACAAATCGCCCTGCCCGATTTTGGACTTGAAATCAGGAATTGCCGTTTGGCTACAGGTGGCAAAATGAAGATGAGCAGAAAAGAAGGAAAAACCATCCTGGAATTTTCAGGTGAAGTAATTCAGCCAATCAATACCATTGTCGAGATTGAAACATCAGGGAATGCAATGGACATTACACCAATAGAAATTAGCTCACAATCATTAACTTACAACAAGAAAGTTTCAGCATCCAGCAATCCTGACCCGAAATGGAGAGGAATCAGTTCCATCAACAACGGCGACTGGGTAGGTCATAGTTGGTCTCCGGCCAAAGATGACAAGGCTCCTTGGGCTGAAATTGATTTGGGTAAACCGGAAAAATTATCCAAGGCGATCATCTATGAAAATGGAAACGCTGTTAAGGCTTTTGAGATTCAATATCTACAAGGGGATAACTGGAAAACAGTATTCAAAGGGAAAACTATTGGCAGCAGAGCGGAGATCAAATTGCCCAAATTTACCGCCCAAAGGGTACGTCTGATGCTGAAAGATTTCACAGGGGTACCAGGGATTTATGAGTTAATTTTGATGTAGGTTATTGGATGCGTTCAGAATATTCTATCTAATTTTGTCAGAGAAAAACTTAGTGCTATCCTTTGAGCCCTTTGTGGCAAGATAAAAAATTAACAACAAAGGGCTCAAAAGGAATCACAAAGGAGTGAACCTATCAATCGAATAAAACCAAATTAAATGAAAAGATACGGACAAGTAATAGGAGTTGATCCAGCTCAATTTGAATCATACAAAAAGTACCATGCAGCGGTGTGGCCTGAAATCCTGGAGATGATCACTGCCTGCAATATCCGCAACTACTCCATTTTCCACAAGGACCATCTGCTTTATGCCTATTTCGAGTACACAGGCACAGATTTTGCGGCAGATATGGCCAAAATGGCTGCGGATCCCAAAACACAAGAGTGGTGGGCGGTCATGGAGCCCATGCAGCGACCAGTTGCAACCCGCGCTCCCGGAGAGTGGTGGGCGAATATGGAGGAGGTATTTCATTTAGAGTAAGAAAAGGTCGCGCAAAGACGCAAAGAACGCGAAGAAAAAAATCTTTGCGTTCTTTGCGCAACATATACTAATCAGAATTACTAATTGTCATTTATTTGATGTAACTTGTAATAAAACAAGATCATAACAATCAAGATAATGACAGAAAATGAAATCTCTAAAATTCTTGTTGACATTTTCTTGAAAATTCATACAAGATTAGGCCCCGGTCTTTTAGAATCAGTTTATGAAACTGCTATATGTTATGAATTAAACAAAGCTGATCTAAAATATCAAAGACAGCAAGGGATTCAAGTAATATATGACAATGTGAAAATGGATTTAGGCTTTAGGGCAGATATTATTGTTGAACAGAAACTAATCATTGAAATTAAATCAGTTGAGTCAATCACACCCGTCTTTCTAAAAACTTTACTCACTTATCTTCGACTTACGGATACAAAATTGGGGTTGCTGGTAAATTTCAATGTTGCGTTAATAAAAAACGGAATTACAAGAGTCGTAAACAACCTATAATAATCTTTTTCTTTGCGTTCTTAGCGTCTTTGCGCGAAAAAAATAGGTCACGCAAAGACGCCAAGAACGCAAAGAGGAAATCTACAAAAAAACTTTTCTTCATATGGAAAGAACCGCCTCCTGCCTTGCCAAACTGGAACGGATGAACAAGGCCCTTCGTCACGAGGAGTCCGACAGGGTTCCTATCAGTGATTTCTTTTGGGGAAGTTTTGTGAAGCGCTGGAGAAGGGAGCTCAACCTTCCGGCGAATGCCGAACCCTACTCCTACTACGACCTCGACTGGATCGTAACCAATCCAAACCTGGATCCGACCATCCGGTCGTTTGAAACCATCCGTGAAAACGAAACGGAGGTGGTGGTGAAAACAGGTTTTGGGGCCACCATGCGCAAGCGGTTCGATTTCCAGATGCCTGAATTTATCTCCTTCGAGGTAGACACCATTGAAAAGCTGCAATCGTTTCAATTTGACGATGCGTGGGACCATCGTCGCTATTACGAAGCAGGTGACAACCAGATTGCCGGTGTGGGAGATGGATTTGAACGCAATTCGCCCGCCTGGGTAGATACCATAAAAAAGCTGCATCCCGATTTTCCGGTATACGGGAGTGTCATCGAATGTTCGGAATGCCTGACGCGCCTGATCGGCCAGGAGAATACCCTTTTTTGGATGGGGATGTATCCGGATGAACTGGGTGAATGCATCAACCGGATTGGACAGTTCTACCTCGACTGTACCAAAGCCCAGATAGCTGCAGCCGGCGGACTGCTCGACGGTATGGTGATTTGGGGGGATGTAGCCTTCAAGCAGACCATGCTGTTCGATCCAGACTATTGGCGGGAGTATTTCAAACCATGGGTGAAGGCTATGATTGAAGAGTGCCACAAGCACCAACTTCCGGTAATCTACCATGGTTGCGGAAATGTAAGCCTGATTTTTGAAGATTTTATTGAGATGGGTCTTGACGCCTACAATCCGCTGGAGGTAAAGGCCGACATGGATGCCATCGCACTTAAAAAACAGTATGGTGATCAAATTGGGTATTGTGGAAACAACGACATCCAGGTATGGGAAACCGGAGACCTGGAACTGATCAAAAAGGAGGTCCTTAAAAAGCTGAATGCCGCCAAACGGGGTGGATTCATCTTTCAGTCGGACCATTCTGTCTCCAGTGCAGTATCTGGTCATACCTACGACTACATTGTCAAATTGGTAAGGGAGTATGGGAAGTATCCGCTTAAACTGGGGGAATTCGATATGGAAATCTGAAATGTCACGCAATGACGCAAAGAGCGCAAAGGGAAAAATCTTTGCGCACTTTGCGTCTTTGCGTGACTTCCTTCTTCACAACTTCCTCAAATCCCCGTCGAAGGAGTAGGATTTACCCTTCTGGGTATCCAGTTCTACTATTTTATCTCCGTAGTGAAGTTTGCATTTCTGACCTGCCTTTGACAAAAGCTCCAATTTCTGGAGCTTGCCATTGTCCCAGTTAAAGGTTAGTTCGAATCCTCCGCGGGCACATACCCCTGAGATCTTCCCGGTAGGAAGTGCATCGGGAAGGGCAGGAAGAATGGCTATTTCGTTGAGTTGGCTCTGAATCAGCATTTCGATCATGCCGGCAGGAGCGCCAAAATTACCATCTATCTGGAATGGCGGATGGGCATCAAACAGGTTGGCATAGGATCCGCCACCACCGGTATAAACCACATCATCGATCTGAACTGGCCGGAAGAGTAGTTTCACCATGTCGTAGGCATGGTTTCCATCGAGGAAGCGGGCCCAGAAGTTGATTTTCCAGGAGAGGCTCCAGCCGGTGCCCTCATCGCCCCGATAGATCAGGGATTGGCGTGCTGCCTTCATCATCTCAGGGGTTTGCTGCCAGTTTATTTCATTGCCGGGATAAACAGCCCACAGGTGGGAAACGTGGCGATGTTTGTTTTTGGGATCATCCTTGTCTTCCATCCACTCCTGCAGTTGTCCATGCTGTCCGATTTTGTTGGGAGCAATCTGAGGGAGCATTTCCCTTAATTTCTGTGCAAACTGCTGATCGGTTCCAAGAATATCGGAAGCTTCGATGCAGGATTTGAAGAGTGCCCGTACAATTTGGTGGTCCATGGTTGGTCCGGCTACCAAACCGCCATTCTCCGGTGAATTGGAGGGCGTGCTGATCAGATAGCCGGTGATGGGATCTTTGGTGAGGAACTGGGTAAAAAACTCTGCAGAACCTCTCATCAGCGGGTATGCCTGATTGGCCAAAAACTTCTTATCCAGCGTAAAGAGGTAATGTTCCCACATGTGGCGGCTAAGCCAGGCTCCGCCGGTCACCCAAATACCATGGTTGGAGGCATTGATGGGAGCAGTTCCCCTCCAGATGTCGGTATTGTGGTGAAGCACCCAACCTGTGGCATTGTAATGCTCCTTTGCCACTGACTTACCGGTCTCGGCGCAATCCGCTATCAATCCATAAAGAGGTTCCTGGCACTCAGAGAGATTGGCAATTTCGACCGGCCAGTAGTTCATCTCCGTATTGATGTTGACGGTCCATTTGCTGTCCCACGAAGGGGTGAGTGATTCGTTCCAGATTCCCTGAAGATTGGCAGGTTGAGTCCCGGGACGACTGCTGGAAATCAGCAAGTAGCGTCCATACTGGATGTAAAGGGCCAGCAACTGTGCATCGTCCGCATCCTTTGAAAAGGCTACAATCCGCTCATTGGTAGGGAGTTTTGCCTTTTCATTGGCCGTGAATTCCACTTTAAAACGGTTGAACAATTTCTGGTAGTCCGCCACATGGCTTTTCTGGATCTGCTCAAATGATTTCGCTTTGACTTTGTCCAGTGTAACCTTGGTCTTTGCTTCCGGATTCCCGGATACATCCTTGTAATTAAGGTAATTGGTAGCAGCTGCCAGGTAAATTGTGGCACTCCTGGCACCAGAAACTGTAATTTGGTTGGATCCGGCAGTTACTGTGCCATCCGAAGTCACGCCAATGGTGGCCACCCCACGCAATGCGCCATCTTTCACCTGCACCTTGAGGGTGAGTTGGTTCCCGGATGCTTCCACCGTTTTGGCTTCGTGGAGGGCACCCATATCCAACGCGAAGTTCAGTGCTTTGGCCTGGTCTGCAGTCAGCCTGATGGCGATCACCTGGTCAGGATTGGAGGAGAGGTATTCCCTGGTGTAACTAACGCCACCTGATTTGTAACTTACCCTGCACATGGCATTTTTCAGGTCAAGTTCACGGTGGTAAGCAGATACATCCTTTTGCCCGGAGAAATGCAGGTTCAAATCGCCAAAAGCCTGGTAGGTCTTCTGCTTCAGGGGAACGCTCATGAATTCTGCCATGGCCAGGGTTTCAGCCTCCTTTTGTTTACCTTCTGTCAGCAATTGACGGATTTGTCCAAGGTATTGAGCAGCTCCCTTGTGGGCATAGTCGTTGGGGGAACCCGTCCAGAGGGTCTCTTCGTTGAACTGGATCCTGTCATTTTCGACACCGCCAAAGATCATCGCTCCCAACCTCCCATTGCCAATGGGCAGTGCTTCCGTCCATTTCAGGGCTGGTTTGTTGTACCAAAGCTTCAGGTTATCAGCTTCTTTTTGTGCCATGGAAGGCAGCGTCAATGCAATCAGAATCAAAAGTTGGAATACAAAGAAATTTAGCTTCATGGGATATTCATTTTTTTTTAAAAATAGCTCTTTTATCTGAAGATCGGTTATAAAAACCATTTCTTCGGTGCTTGTGGTTTTACCGGCAATTCCAAAGTCAATCCATTCCAATTGACCTTCATCAACTGTTCATTTTCTTGGCAATCCGGTTGAGGATTGACCGGTTTAACCTCCTGATTTGTGAGCGAAAAAGTGAAACCTACCAATGCCTTGTTTAACCTGGTCAGGTCAAATTCGCTTTCAGCTCCGTTGTAAAAGACAAAATCCATCCAGGCAGACTTGCCGTTGCTTCCCTTTTCCCAATGACCTTTCAAATTCCCAAATGTTGCGGTGAACAGTTGAAAGTTGAACACCAAACCCTCCAAATTCAGGCTGAATGGATCGAAGACGCCGACAGGTAAAGCCAGGTCCTTCAAGTCTGTATTCCCAAATTCAAATCTTAATCTCAAATCTTTGGCGACGAATTTCCCCTCCTTCAACCTGTCAATGCTGATGTGCTTGTCTCCGCCATTGGTGATGAAGTTGATGCCCGCAAGTACTTTGTTATCTTTTTGTTGACCGTAGAAACTGGCCGAACTAAAATCATAATCATCGTGCAAAAACCGCACCTGAAGGTATTTTGGATTCGTCACACTCCCCCAGTAGACCAGGAAAGGACGACGCTGGTTCCATAAACTGGAACAATTGACAGTAGAAAGCGCAAAATCCGGAGCCAGATAGCAGGTTCCGATGGTTTGGGGTGCCTCTTTTTCGAATCGATCTGTTACCGTTCGCGGATAGATGGGTGCAACAAAGTAGTGCATCAGGTAATCCGGAATCTGATGTTTGATCTTTGTATCGCTCCGCTTTTCTTCGATACCGACATCAATCTTTCCATTTGATCCCTCTTTGAGAATTGCGTAAAATGAAGGTTTAACCAGTGTGCTGTAGGAACGGCTGTGCGGTCCGGCCCATTGGCCTGTGGGTTGGTGGTAATGTTTTGCAATGATATCCCAGCCAATCGAATAGAGCGAATCGATCTGTTGCCTGGCTGCAGGCTCCACGATGTGGCTTTTCATCCGGAACAGCTCATCCAGGGCTACAATGGTGTAGGTTGGGCTGTTGTATTCCGAGAAACCACCTTTATCGAGCGTATAATCGTAGAATTTTTTAAGTCTTGCATTGGCATATGACTTCATATCGGGCAGGTCAAACAGATGGGCAACCATGTAGGTTACGTAGGTACCCATGATGGCAATGTTGGTGTAGCCCGGCCCCATGTTTCTTTTTTCAATCGACCTGGCTGCCAGTACCAGGGCATTTTTGATGGCAGGTTTTAATTCGGCCGGTATTTGATCCCGATGACCCATCCATACATCCAACAGGCTGACGGCATTGAAGTCGGCCCAGTTGAAATCTATGGGTGACTTTTTGGTTGCCAGCGGCTCCTCCATGTAATAGGGCCATACCCCGCAGGACTTGGAGGTCGTATCCTGATCCTGGAGGGTGATGGTCTTCGCAATGACCTCAAATGCCCTTTCCCTGAACTGTTCCTCACCCAGGTCCATAAGGAGAACCGCATAGGAAAACGAGGCCCTGACTTCGTGGAACAGGCCATTGCTGGCATCCGTATGGTAATTGTATCCGCTCAGTTTTTTCATGATCATCTTCACTTCGGGATCATACTTTTCGTGCATCCCCTTCAATGATTCATGGACAATTAGCTTCGATTCCGGCGAAAGTTGAACTTTTTCATACTGAATCTGTCCGTCGCGGTAACTGGATGGCGAACAAGCCAAGCAGAGGATGCATATCACGGATGCAAACAACATCTTAGTTTCCATAATAATTCAATTTATCTCTTAATAATCAGTTAATTAAAATGGTTAGTATTTCAAACCCACAGGTTCTATATCACTCATTTTTTTTGCATATCTTTTCCCCAATTCCCTCTGGGAGGATGCATCAAAATGGACTGAATCCCCTTTGTGAACCAATCCTATTGAATTCTTGACATCAATTTCACCGGACCCAACAATCCTGACTCCAGCAGGGGGGAATCTTTCCGGAAATAGTTAAAGGTGGTAAAGGTATAGCGTCCAGCTGAGGGTCTTGGCCTGTTCTGGGTAAACCAGTCAGGAAGCTCCAGCAGTTTGTATCCCGCCATTGCATTTTTCACAGAGCTAAGCCCGGCCATTTTGGTATCCCATTTCATATCGGGGGGCTCCTGTTCATCTCCGATAAGGCGGTTGGCCCACAAATTGGTTACTATCACCTCCAGTTCATTGAGACCCGGCCGCACGGCCTTTGAAATATCCACCAGGAAGGGAGGTTTCCATACCACTCCCAAAGCTATTCCATTGATAACTACCTCTGCCAAATTTTTCACCATACCCAGGTCGATTGTCAGGTTGGGATAGAGCTCCTCTAATTCGAAACGGGTTTTGTAGGTTGCCGTACCCGAATAATATCTTATTCCGGGTAGTTCATGTTTGGACCAATCTGTCAGGGTTGGAAAAAGGACCGACTCGGGTCCTCCCCATTTGGTATCGAAATTCACCGTCCAAGCTGTTTTTAAATCCATCCTTGTTGTATAACCTGGCCAATTTGTGGTCGATGAACCTTTGGTTACCTTGATTGGTCTTTCAAACACCACAAAAATAGAACCGCCCGGATCGAGTTTCAACGGAACAGTCGTTTGTCCGTTACTCATTTCAAATGAAGTGGCCTTGAAAATTTTTCCAGTTACTGGATCCCACAATTCCGGTTGCTTCCCGGTCACCCGGAATGAACCTTGGATAACTCTGGCAGAGTTGATTTGATTGGATACGAAATAGAGCTCCTGATCGCCAATCCTGCGGTGTACCCACAGCACCTCCTTGCTGTTGGAGGTAAAATCGGGAAGGATCTTTTGTTCCTGAAGCAGCCCTATCAATGAAACATTCTTCATCTTTCCGGATTGTGTCAAATGATGAGAAATCTCCCGGACCGTCTTGTCACATTCCGGATAATTCACCAGGGAGGGTGAAGCGGTAAATTGTTTCCCAATGACCATTACTCCTGCATCTGCCAATTTCTTGATCTTAGCTGCAACCTCCGGCAAAAGCAAAGAATCCTGGATGACCAGTATCCGGTAACTCTTTCCGTGGGGTAATTTAAGGAGTCCATTTTTGGCCTCTACCATGGTCATCAATTGCAAATCGCTGCAGATATCTGCACGGTAACCATCCGGCAAACCGAAGATACCAGAATTCAGACACAAAATATCACTCACGAATTCACCCTGTTGCAGCAAATACTGACATCGGCTCAGGTAATCGAACCACACTTTTGACGCTTCCCACCAGGTTTCTGTACGTCCAAAATGCTGTCCCCAAAAAGCCATGGTCATTCCAGGCTTGTACTGCTCTGGCCATGGCTGGTGGGCGATGGTATGAAGCACCATGCGGTTTACCCCCAAAGCGAAGGCCTTATCCGCAGATATTTTCAACGAATAAGGATCATTTTCCCACCTGGACAGATGAGGCCAGCCTGTGAGCGCTTCTGCCGAAACAATCTTCTTGCCCAAAACATGGGCTGCAGCAATGACCTGTTCTGTCCAGTTCCATCCCCAGGTAGCTGGTTTCTGCCAATACTCTCCCATCAATACATCCGCATGGGCGGCCACATCGTAAGGATTAAATGGTCCGTCGTAGGGTTCCAGCGAGAGCTGCAAACCAGGATATTTGTGTACCAAATCCGCAAAATAACCGAAATAGTTTTCGTCAAAGAGTTCGGCAATGGTTCTTTTCATGTCATTTTTAAACCTACTGCTCAATGACTTGCTTTCCACGGTTTGGTTGCTCCAGGCGGGCAGCCAGCGCAATGGATCGTAACCGCGCCGTTTCACGAATTCTGCCCTGAACCGGGGTGTCCAATCCTGTAATCCGGCCTCATAACTGTCAATCTCTATATGTCGGATGCCATTTTTAACACTGCTGGCATTGGCCAGATATTTGGCAGGATAACTCTGAAAGAAGGCAGCAACAGCCTCCTTGCTCATTTTATCGCATTCCAGCCCCTCTCCGCCGATGGGGGCAGGAGCATTTTTCTTCCCGGTGGTGGTATGGCCAAAACGTTGGATGACCCATTTTCCGGAGGGGATCTCCCAATCCAGCACTCCGGATGCATCCATTACTTCGGAGATATTTAGTACGGCATTTAATGGAGTTATGGAATCCCTGCCTACCGGGAATGCCACGACGACAACATCCCTGTAATAATTGTAAACCGGATCTATCTTTGGTCGGGGCAAGGTATCAAGGTATTTGCCAGGACCCGTTACTTTTATCTCTGACCAGACCAGTTTTTGCATGGATTGCTCCACTTTAACCTCCGGACCGCCGCTGGCCGACCAACCCGGACAATTCTGAAAGCCAAATTCCAAACCCAGCCGACTGGCCTCTGAGACGGCAAACTTGCTGAGTGACCACCATTCGGGACTCATGAATTCAACGGCCCCGTTGATGGGCAGCTGGTGACCCACATGAAAATTGTAAAGACCGCCGATGCCCACGCGCTTCATCGACTCCATATCTGCGGTGATCCCCTCTTTGGAGACATTGCCGTTCATCCAGTGCCACCAAGTCCAAACCTTGGCTGATTCGGGTGGATTCAGGAAACCAGCTTCCAAAGCCACATTCTTCGGTTGCAATGGCTGGGAAGCAGCACATAACCCGCAGATTATGAAGGTCAATATCAAGACGGGAAGAATTATTTTTTGCATCGAGCGTAGCATTGCGGGTATCATTTTTTTTGATTTCATCACCTCAATTTTCCATTTGAATCAAATCTAAAGTATCAACCAAATTTGCAATCGTTTGCACAAACACCTATTTCCTATTTTACAACCAATGTATTAAATGAATTTGCCGGAAGTGTGACCTTAACCTGATCTGGACCAACCCCGAAAACGACTGATTTTTCCAGGGCTGTTTCATTCTGGGCAACGAGGACAATCGTGCTGTCGCTGTTTTTAAAGGCCAAAAGGTTATTGAAAGTCCCTTCCGTTTTCAGCACTCTGGCACCAGGTTTGACATAGTGGCTCAGGTGCTTCAGCAAATAGTACTCATGGTTGTACTTGTAGGTTTTGGTAAGTGGATCAACGGTTACCAGCGAATTTTGCTGCCAGCCCCACCTGCTGAAACCACCCTCCGGCAATGAGATGTTCCAGTAGAGGTAGGAGTTGGCCCCATTGGAGATGTAATGCTTCATCAACTCCCAGGTGTAGCAGCAATATTTCCAGTCATTCTTACCATCACCACACTCCTGTTCAGACTGGTAAAGCCTGAGGTTGGGATATCGCTGGTGAATACCTGCAATAGCTCCCTTCCCGGCCCACTGAAATCCCACACCCTTTATGAAAGGTGCGGCAAGCGGATCTTGCAGAATGGTGTCAACCAGGGCCTCATTGGGTCGCTCCATGGTCCCAAACATCATTTCCACCTTTAATTTATCCATAGCAGGACCCAGGTAACTCCCAATGAAGGTGGCCAAGCCGGAGGCAGTCCAGGTACAACTTGGGAAGATCTGGCAGGAGTTGAACTCATTTTGAGGCATGATGGTGGAGATGTTGATTCCCTGTTCCCGGTAGGCTTTGATAAATTTGGAAAAATAGAGCGCATATGCTTTGAAATAGGCCTTTTCCTGGATAAACATGTTGGTTCCCTCTTTACCCTGCCGGTCTATTCCCAATCCATTCTGGAATTTCTTGTCCATTTTTGCAGAAGTGGCTGCGCAGGCATAATGTTTGTTCCACTTCATCCAGGCAGGTGGACTCCAGGGTGAGGCCCATAACCTGAGTGACGGATTTTGCTCCAGGGCAGCCTTGACGAATGGCACGAGCGTCTTCATGTCGTTGCTGATACTAAAGTTCTTCATTTTAAAATCACCAGCCGTCTCATTGTAGGAGTACCAGTCGAGCGAAAAATCGTTGGCTCCGACAGGCATCCTGCATATGGTAAAGTTTGCACCAACATTGGGAGCAAAAAGCTCTTTTAGGATATTATACTTGTCTGTTTGCTTCAAGGCACCCAGCGAGGTCCAGCCGAGCTCGTTGAAACAACCACCGAAACCTTCGATAACCTGGAGGTTTGTATCGGTCATGACCACAACGTCTGCATTGGTTTGAGGAGTGGCGGATGAGAGGCGCTGTTGCGGAAACCATGGCTGTTTCTCGGTGGTAGTTACCCACTCAATGGATTTCTGACCAAAGGCCAAAAAAGGGAGTAGGAACAAGATTGAAAAAAAGTGCGTTTTTGTCATTTTTGCTCAGTTCGAAGAGTTGTCATCACCTTAAAAGTTAAGATTGGATTTTTCATCCACTAAACTTATGATCTATATCTTTCAATCACCTTTTCAGGCAACAAATTATTTTCGGAAACGTTTTCGGAAACGTTTTTATTTCCGGAAACGTTTCTGATTATCAGGTCAATTTGTACCAAAAAGAGCGGCCAGAACCAATAGGCTATTTCCTAAAATAGATCAAGTTGCCTGATACCAGTTGCCTGAATGACCAGCCGAATGGCAGAGGTGCTCACAGGATCGATCTGTTTGCCGCAGATGGTTCCGTAAACACTGCCCTTGCAGATGGTTTTCCAGCTTCCGTCACTTTGTTTGGCTTGCAGGTCGAAGGGATTGCCCTGACCCCTCTGGTGCCCGGGATTTTCGATGGTGAATTCAAACCGGTCAATGGTTTTCTCCCCATCCAGGTCAACCTCAGCCTGGACAAATCCATCCGCCACCTTCGAAAGTTTGCGTTCTTTTCCTACCGTGAAAGAGCCAACGAAGGGAAGTGATCTGG
Source organism: Tangfeifania diversioriginum (assembly GCA_945873105.1). Classification (GTDB taxonomy): domain Bacteria; phylum Bacteroidota; class Bacteroidia; order Bacteroidales; family Prolixibacteraceae; genus CAINVV01. Next base: position 68,619 of record CAMCBW010000021.1, on the reverse strand, counting down.
CCAACTCCTCCACAGACCGGTCAAATTCAAGTTTTACGATGGTCATCAAAGTATCGGGAGTACCTGTGAGCAACCAACCCTGCCCGTCCTGTTTCACCTGAATGTTTCCGGTTATAGATTTTGAAGAGACCAGTTTGCGCGGAATGGCCGGAAGCCTGACCCCTTCCCTGGGCCAGACGGGCACATGCACAAATACGGTATTGCCATTGAAAACACTGTTCATCCATGGTCCGGCTTTTGAACCTTCCAGGGTGTATCCGTATTTGGAGATCCAGGGCGCAGTTGCCTTACCCGGAATAGGTTGTGCATCCAGCATCGGTGGCAATCCAAAAAGGTAATTCCTGTCACAGAGTGCAACCTCCACAAGGGTTTTGATCCGCTCTCTGGCACTGCTTTTGTCGACAATATCCGCTTTGCGGGATTCGGGAGTCACCTTCAATGATGCGACTTTTCCATCCTCGTAAACACATTCGACAGTCGTATTGTTCGCAGCATGTAGTTTGAAAGAAACATCCCAATTTTCAGGCCAGGCCGGAAGCAGGTAGATCTTTGTTCCATCGCTTTGCAACAGCATACTTTGCAGGGTATTCACAGAATTGGCCCCATGGTCGTTGTCAGGGGTGCCATCCATCTTGCATTCCCAGAAAGCCGGGAAGCGGGCACGTGGCCGGTTGGGCCAGGGTGTAGCCGGGTCGATGTTGTCGTGCCATGCAATAAACTGGTCGTTGAAATTGATGCTGGCCAAACGTGCGGCTTCGCGGGGAAGCCCCAGGTACGCGGCTTGCACAGGAGCCGATTGCCATCCTCCGGTCTCCGTTGCCTGATCATCAATGGTTCCGTCGATGCTGGTGGTGCGAAGATGAAAGGACTGCCGGGCATTGGCCAGCAACTCCGGCTGACCAACTCCTACCTGACGAAACGGATAGATGGAATAGAGTTCCGGGCTCTCACAGATCACCCGTCCCGGGTCGTATTTTTCACCAACTGCCAGCAAATCCAGTCCATAGATCCTGCGCAAAGGCACACCTGGCAATGAATTCAGAAATTTGGCCCAATGCCTCACGCGCTCCTCATTTCTATCAAAGCCAATCAGTTTGGTGAGTACAAATTTCAAACAACCAATTTCAGTACAGGGATTTGTAACACCCTGGTAGGTTTCAGCACAGCCAACTCCCTCCATCTGCATGATTCCATTGGCATCCCGTTTGGGAAAACGCAATTCATAGAATTTCAAAAAGTCCTCTGCACAGGGGATCAAAATGTCATTCAGAAATTTAAGATCCCTGGTATGTTCGTAATACTCACACATGATGGCAGGCAACTCTATGGTAGCCAGTTGATGGTAACGCAAATGGGGAGGGACTTTTTCCCAGTTAAAAACCCCCACATTGTGCCACCAGCTTGCTTCCATGACAAAGGCACCTTCGTGTCCGAAGATTTTTTGGCACCGATCCCGGCAAATATCGAGTCCATCGCGCACAAATTGCATACCTGGCCGGATGGCATCGTAATCACCGCGGGTAGCCATGGACCAGTAGGGATGCCGGGCATTTTGCCACATGAAGGAGAGTACGGCCCAGTCGCGGCCATCCGGGGAGACCGGATTCTCCTTGGTTTTATTGAATCCCAAGACTCCCGCAGGCATATCCATTGTAAAGATAGAGCCATTGTAGGGAGGAGGTACCGCACCCCGACTGGCAGCCGCCTGGCAGAATCGCTCCAGGGCATACCGCTGGTTGATCTGGTCAATATTCTGTTTGGCATCCAACAACTTGTGCCCTTCATAGGCTTTTGACCCCTGCTCAAATTGGGTGTACCGACATTGATCCAGGTTAAAATTCCCTTCACCGTCTGAGGTTATGTGGATATAGCTCCGGTTCCAGAAGGATTTCCAGTAGGTGCAGTGGGCTTTCCAATCAGCGTGAACCGGCTTTGAAATTTCTGCCAGCCAAGCTTCCAGGCTTTCAGGCTGACTGGAATTTACCGTAATGGTACAATCGAAAGAGGCAGATCTGCTTTTCAACTTCAGTGTTGTTCCATTTTCACGGGTAAAGCCTTTGGCCTGCAGCATGCAACCTGAAATCCGGTGCAGAATCGGATCTTTTGTTTGGGCCACCATCCCGGCACTATTCTGGCTCTTAAAGTTTTCAGCCCAGCGGGAGGATTGGTTACGGTAGCACCACGCCAGCCGGTTTTCCTGGTCGTTAAAATTTATTCCAATAGTCCCGGTTGGAGGCAAAACAACAGATGCATCGGCAAGCGGACGAAGCGACTCCATCGAAATGCTGACCATTCGGGGAGTCTTGCTTTTCCCTTCCACGCGAATGACCGGATGATTGGCATCCACCCAAATCCGAAAATTAGCATCACCAGCTTCCACCAAAATGGAGGCATCTATCAGGTTTAAGGTTTGCTTAAACTTGTCAACAGAAAGTGCAGGTGCTGTTTTTATCCTGATCCGCCCCAATTTTGGCAGCAAATGTCCGGCATCAAAGGCATCTACCTTGCTGATGTAGAACAACAGATCGCCATTTTTCTCCACCCAGACATTCAAGCCAATGTCACCATTGCCCAGCGGCATAGAGCCGAAAGAATCGTCACTGGGAGTGGTCCAGACTACATTGCAATTTTCCGGCCCATTTCCCTCTCCTATTTGTGCCTGCGCCAAAAGAGGCCACTGAAGAATTACAAAACAGCAAAAAAACAATAATCTCCTCATGCTACAATCTATTACAAACAATTATATCAACGAATTACAAGCATTGGAAGCCAGCTTTTGCATTTAATACCTATTGTCCGAAAACAGTTGAAATTCCTTAATTCCAGAGAAGCCAATTCGATCGAGAATTACGACCCTGAATTTCCTGGCAGTGACAGGTTCAATGTTCTGCTTCCAGTCACCCATTTTTGTTCCGCTGGCAATGGTCAGCCATTTCCCATCCTTTTCGTATTGAATCTCGAAGCCTTTAATTTCTGAGTTCTGGAAAACAGACTCGCTCAGAAAAATGCTTCTTACAGTTTGAGGTTTGGCCAGATCTGCTTCCAGCCAGCCCGTCCTCTCAAAGAGCGCTTTAACCTCTTCGCTCTTATAATTCAAGAGCTTACCAAACCAGGAGTCAAAATCAACACCGGTCTTCCTGCCGGGTTTCCAGTGGGTTTTGGGATTGTCGTCGAAGGCAGCGGTCGGATCGTGCAAAAACTGACCTATCGAGCTGGATGCGCTTGCACTGGAATTGTATGCCAGAGAACCTGAGGTTGAGAATGGATAAATCAATGCCAATTTGGCCAATGGCTGGTTGGTTGTAATGGTAATTAATGTCGAAATCTTTTCCCTTTCAGCCTCCGGAATGATTAGTCTTAGAACCTTTGGTTCCTGAATAAACTGTACAGCTTTGCCACTGACCAGGCTGGCTTTCTGAATTTTGACTGGCAACGCCGGCAAAACCAGGGTGTCGCCCTTCATTGACAGAATATTAAGGTACATGCTTTTCCCTTCGTAGGTACAGAGATAATCGGTGGTTGGGGTATAGGGGCCACCCTTGGTGTTGTAAACGGATTGCCCGTGCTGTTTCAGCCATTCGCCCAATTCCATTAACCTTTCCTGAAAATTTGCAGGAATCTGGCCCAGACTGTCAGGTCCAACATTCAGCAACAAATTTCCATTTCCGCCCACACAACGCAACAAGGTGGTGACCGTTTCATGGATGGGGCGTGGCGTGTCCTTGGGTCGCCAGGCCCATTGATGCCCCAGGTTGGTGCATGTTTCCCATGGTACAGCACCGTAACCTGCCACAAAACCTTCCGGAGTAGCATAATCACCATACTTCCCAATAAAAGCATGTGACTCGTCGGTATGGAAAACATCCAAACGGTTGTTCACGATGATTCCGGGCTGCAGTTTTTTGGCCAGTTCGTAGATCTCCTTAGGTTTTACCGGACTAGGAGAACCTTCGTAGTCGATCCACAACAAGCCAATTTTGCCATAATTGGTCAGCAATTCCCGTACTTGCTCCAAAACACGGGTGGCGAAAAGATCATTGGTTTTTGGATTGCGGCAATCGGGATCTTTCCAGTCGGCAGGCGAAAAGTACCAGCAGATGGGCATTCCGGCTTTGTGGGCCGCCTCGGCAAGTTCCTTACAGACATCGCGTCCAAAAGGCGTTTTCATGATGTTGTAGCTGGTTGTTTTGGTATTCCATTCACAAAAACCATCGTGGTGTTTGGCCGTAAAAACAATGTACTTCATTCCGGCTTTTTGAGCCAAATTGACCCACTCCTCCGGATTAAAGTTAACCGGATTAAAACCCTTGTAAAGCGAGTCATATTTTGCTTTACCATATCCTTCGCGGGTCCAGCTGATTTCACCACCATACCGGGTCACTGGTCCCCAGTGAATGAACATCCCAAACCGGGATTCCTGCCACCATTTCAGAAAATCTTGTTTCTGACCATCCATTGGCTGATCTCCTGGAAGGGCAAATGCATTGGAGCTGTTGACAGGCAAGGGCGTGTTGTTGTACAGGCCTGCATTATTGCCAACCACAGCAACATTTTCAACCGCATAGACATTCGATGATTGGGCAAAAAATTTGAATGAAATCGGGGTAGAAAGGAATAGAATCGATGTTAAAATGCAAGTTAGTTTCATGCGTAATTATCATAGGTAAATAATTGAATATCTGTTCGTACGTATGGAACTCGCAAATTGATTTACATCACCTTTTGTTGACTTAGTCCATGCTCGTTTCATTCAAAAATATATTAGTTAAATTATTGTATATCAGTAAATACTCATGGAACTCGCAAATAAACCTTCATCACCTTTAATTGTCTGCAATTCCCTTGTATTGTTTGTAGGTTGGCTAAATACCAAGATTTAATTCGATGATCGTTGGCCCATCAGTCGCGTCGAGCACATTGAGGCGAAACTCCCGTGCAACAACCGGGGCGAATGTCTGCTCAAAGCCCATCCCAATTTTCTGGCCGGTAAAGATCGTCTTCCATTCCTGTCCGCTGCGGTACTGAAATTCAAACTTTTGAACCCGATAAGCATAGGCTTCATCGATGCGCACACGTTGAACCGGGTATTCCTTCCCCAAATCCACGGCCAACCAGGCCTGCTTTGTGCCTGAATTGGTGGCCCAGCGGGTTTGTGAGTCGTTGTCGAAAGCCATCTGAGGGCCATAACTGTCAGTCATTCCATTGTACACATTTGATGCCGTTGCCACGAAGGAGTCACCAATGGAAATGGCAGGCAAATCCATTGCAGAGCCATCAAGCTCAAGGCAGATGGTCGAACTCATTGGATCCAATAAAGCCTGATCAAAAGTCAGATGCAATTTACCATCAAGCTGCTCAAACCTGACCTGACCACCACCGATAAAAGATGTCGATTTGACTTTGCAGCCAGGATCAGACAACCATAGTTCTCCAATATTGTATTGTAACAGGTGCAGATAGACCTTGCTCCCCTTACGCGTACTGGTCAGGGTTGAATTGGGTTTCCATGGGCCACCGCGTGTTCCGTAAATGCTCTCGCCGTTTTTCTGAAGCCAGGCTCCCACTTGTTTCAAAACTTCAACCTGACGCGGTTCGATTCGACCATCGGGCATCGGGCCAACGTTGAGCAGGAGATTCCCATCTCCGCCAACCGTGCGAACAAGAATTCTGATCACATCGGCGGCAGATTTCATGTTGTCGTTAGGTTTCCACGACCACTGCTGGCAGATGGTCATGCAGGTTTCCCAAGGCCTTTTATCCTGGTAACTGCCAACCCGCTGTTCCGGAGTGTCAAAATCACCTTTTGCTCCGGTCCTGTTATTCACCACAATTCCGGGATCAACTTCCCGAATACTGTTAATAACGCTTTTACCACGAATGGAATCAAACCTTTGGGGAACATCGTACCACATCACCAGAAGAGGACCATATTTTTTAATGATCTCTACCGACTGGTTTTTCAGGTATTCCGTATAACGATCTAAATTGAAAACTTCCCTCACCACGGTTCCGCCTGGGCTTGTCAGTGGAAAATCCGGATGACGCCAGTCGCAGGTTGAATGATAAAAGCCCAGTGCCATTCCCTGTTTTTTGCAGGCTTCGGCCAATTCTGCCATGAGGTCCCGTTTAAAAGGAGAATTCATGATGTTGTAATCGGTGTACTGCGTATCCCAATTGCAAAAGCCATCGTGATGTTTGGAGGTGTAAACGATGTACTTCATTCCTGCTGCTTTTGCAACCGAGACCCATTCGTCGGCATTGTAAAGAACAGGATTAAAATCCTTGTACAAATTATCGTATTGATCCACCGGAATGGAACTTCCACGTGACCAACCGATTTCCTTCCCTGAAAGTGAAACGGGTCCGTAATGAATAAACAAACCAAAACGGGCCTGCTGCCACCATTCCAAACGTGGAGCATGTTGCTCCGGAAAGCTTGCTGCTGAATTAACATCCTTTTTATACGACGAATTGGAACAGCCCCATATACAGACAAATAAAAGAACGAATCGGACAATTTTATTGAATCGCATACTTTAGTTTTTATTTGATTAAATCCACATCAATCATTTCCTGAAAATTCAAAAACCTTTAAGGTTGAAAAGTTATTTTTTCGCCCTTAGTTGTCTCTATTTCCATTGCATTGTTTGTAATTGCCTTTTTATCGGTGCCCCGAATGATCGTTCCTCCTGATTTCCATGGAAGAATGATCTTCAAGAATCCTCCTGCTTCACTTACAATTTCAATCCTATTTGTACGTCCATTTTTCAGAGATGCAGAAACCAGAAAAGCGCCTGCAGCGCGCAGGTTTTCAAATTCAGCATCCTTATCCATCGGCCAGTTGGGAAACATCCGGATAGTACCGTTGTAGCTTTGCATCAGGCATTCGTTGACAACAACCGGCAAGGCAAAATTCTCGAACCAGATCCCCATTTTATCCATGTAACCATACGGAGTTGTGTCGTTGTAGCGACCATGAACCTGCATCACACGGTCGGATGCAGTTCCGTTGGGCAGCAGGCAATAGTTGACCTGGCGTTTGAAGCGTTCCAGATCGAGCATTCCGATACGTGCAGCCTGAAGATTGATAAATACCAGATCATTACCCCCTTCATTCTGTTGGTTGTAGAAGGTGTTTTTCAAAATCTGCATGGTCTCCCTGTCTGAATTCAAACCATGATCTTCGCCCGGGAAGGCTGTAAACAAGGAGTTCGGAACATTGTAAACGACTTGATCGTGTTCTTCAGGAACCGAAACCAACACCTTACCGTACTCTTTCGAAATGGCCGTGGGATATTCAGGGAAGCGCGACAAAATCAGTTTCACATCTGAAAGCAAACTCTTTTCTGTTTTTTCGAGATTTAAGACGCTGGTCGCTTCAACAAAGGCCTTGAAAACAAATTTGGTCAACGACAAATCGGCATTGCAATCGTAGTTGAATTTGAACCCAGGCCGAAGACCATACAATTCGGGAGGAACCGTTGGGAAAATGTGGAATTTGTCATCCTTCCAATGTGGGCCGCTGGCTTCGGGTCGTTTCATGTAAGCGACCAGAAATTCAACCGCAGCCTTCAACGGTTCAAATGCACGGTTTTTGAGGAATTCTACATCTGCTGAATACAAATAATGCCACCATAAACCCTGCACCGCCCAGGGTGTTTCGGCAATCTCCCAGCCCCATGTCGGAACCGGATAGGCGTTCATGGTCATGTCAACCGGATAGGCACTGTGTGGAAAATAGGCGCCCGGCAGCTCATAATATTCTTTTGCCCAGCTTTTACTTACAGGCATCAGCTTTTCAATCAGGTCAACATACGTAAGGTTTTTCTCCAGATGGTTGCTTGAAAAAGTTAACCAGAAAGGTTGCTGGGTGTTGTAATTCATGTGGTAATCACCATGCCAGGCGGTACCGATGTTGTTGTAGCTCCAGTTGGCAAAAAGGCCGGGTGTAGTAGCTTCAGCCTTGGTAGCGCAATTGAAAAAGTAGAGATTATGGTACCACATCCTTTCCAAGAACTGATCACCCAGTTTTATACCCGACTTATTCCAGTAGTCTTTCCATATCAGCTCATTTTTTTCGGTTGTTCGAACAAAATCTGCTACTTGAGGAGTCGCAAAACTGGGTTGGTGACTTGAGATAGCTGCGTTCAATCCTTCCTGAAGGATAATGTACCCGGCGAATCCAGACTTTTTCTGTAAACCTGCTTCAAGCATGGTCATTCCTTGCTTGTTGCCGTCCCAGTTTACGCGCGATTGCTTTTCCATGCTGTTATTCAGGACGAGGAGCAACCGAAAGGCCTTGTCTTTTAGATGCCCTTTTACTGTATCTGCCTTCTCCGGCTCGGAATAGGGCAAAGTCTGGCGAAATGACAACCTTCCATTTGGCAAATCTTCCTCCATACTTGTCTTTGGAAATTCTTTTGGTGTGGAAGGATCGGGAATTACCCTAACACGGTCAAAAATATTCTCACACGGATTACCCTGTTCATCCACCAAACGGAACCAAAGCTGATCGGCGGTCATATCGGTGAAGAGCTGGAATGTTAGCTTCTTCCGGGCTTTGGTGAGCAAAAAAACTTCACACAACCCATTGGAAATATCGAGCCGATGCCCTATCATTTCAGCCTTCCGCCGGTCGAAACCCAACAATACCGAACCGCATGGGAATGGCCGAGGATAAGGCTTTCGGTAATTTTCAGCGGCCATTAAACTGTATTTACGGTACCACGGGTCATCGGTCAACACCTTCAAGGTATCAGGAATTGCTTTTACACGATTGAAAACCTCTTTAAAAGTTCCAAGCTTTTCGCGGTTATTTTCAGCTATTCGAATATCCCATACATTGTTGTGCCCGAAATAGAGTACCACTCCATCGGGCCTGGTGGTAACTACCACACCCATGGCGCCATTCCCGAGTAACGCACCTTCAAAAAAATCAGTTGCCGGACGATCGCAGGTCAACGAATGAAGTTTTGCCCGTTCGAAAGAGTTGAATGAGCCTTGGGAAAATGTGGTTAACACTCCGATGGTCAATAAAATCAGCAGAAAAAATTTTTTCATACCAACCTGTATTTACAATTTGACTTCCGATTCTGTCACCAATCTTACGGGTCCAACCAATCCCGCTGGTTTTAGCGGACTATCTTTTCGGTAATAGTACCAGATCGAGAAGGTCTTTCGGCCTTGTGAAGGGCGGGGTTGATTTTTAACGAACCATTCGGGATAAGCCAGCATGGCTCTTCCCATCTTTTCGCCCCGGTCTTTTCCCCATTCGAAATCCACAGGTTCCTGTTCATCGCCAATCAGGCGGTTGGCCCAATTGTTGGTGACCAATATCTCCAGCAGATTTTCACCTTCAACAAGGAGGCTGGTAATGTCTGCCCGATAGGGAGGATACCAGAGTACACCCGCACTTCTCCCGTTTACATGAACTTCTGCAATGTCGTTCATCTCACCCAAATCAAGTATCGTACGCCCCTTCAACGATGCCGGACTCATTGCGATTTTTTTGCGGTAAGTGGCTGTTCCGGCAAAATAATTAACCGATTTGCTGCTGTGCTTGCTGAAATCGATCAATACCGGGAATTCCAGTTCAAACTTCCGGTCAATTTTGGGATCAAATGCGACGGTCCAAGAACCGGACAATTCGACCGGAGTATTGGGTTTGACCTCTATTTTCTTTTGTTTTCCAGAAGCGTAAACAATTGCTGCGGTGAGGGGTTCGGCAGACCGCAAAACAGGCGATCCGCTCTCGCTGTTCTGAATAATCCAAGATTCATCCGAATCTTTTGTAGTCACTGAAACCAAATGATCGGACTTTGAAGCCGTTTTCCGGAAAACCACAAATACCGATTGAATGCCTTTCAGGTTTAGGCTAACTGTTGTTCTTCCAACATTTTCGCTCCAAACAGGCGCATCTGAGATGTTTCCGTTTTCGGCCTGCCACAATTCGGGTTGCTTTCCTGAAATCCGGAAGGTGACATTTATCGTCCGCGCTTTTTCTGATTGATTTGACACAAAGAAGATATCCGTATTTGCCGAATGACGGTGAGCTATTTTTACTTCGCCTGGCGTGGATAGATCGACCTGAAAAACCTCGTTTAAGCCCAATTTCTGAACAGCGTCTTCCAATTTTGTAAAAATGAAGCCCTTTCCAAAACTGTTTTGGTTGTCCTTGCCCCAAACTTCCTCTGCAATTTTATTTAGTTCTGAATCACATTTCGGATAATTTTTCAGGCTGGGTGATTTTAATGGTTTTGGCGAAACCACCGTAGCCCCTGCAGCAACCAGTTCCTTGATTTTAAGGGCTATTTCGGGCAACATGACACTGTCGCTGAAGGCAATGAACCGGTAGCTTCTACCAGTCGGTAACAAAACCTGCCCATTTACAACTTTCATTTTTTGCTTGAGAAAGTCGGCAGATGCCATCAAATCGGCAAAGCCCTGCAATTTATCCACGCACAAATAATCAGCTGGCTGTTCGCCCTGTTGCAGCAGTGCCTGGCAGCGTGCCAGGTAGGTGAAAAATGCCTTGCCGGGTTCGAACCAGGTTTGGTTGCGGCCAAAATGCGTTCCCCACCAACCCATGCCCATCCCCGGTTGGTAGCGATCGTCGAAAGGCTGGTGAACCCAGTGGTGCAAAATCATGCGGTTGATTCCCTGTGCAAAGACCTTGTCTGCTGTGGATTTCAGAAAAGCAGGATCTTCGGTAAACTGACTCACCTCCGGACGTCCCGTAAAGGCTTCGGCACCAACCACAGTTTTTCCCGCCGCCCTTGCCGATGCAGGGACTGCGCTGTTGATGCCACCGATTCCAGCCGTCCAAAATTCGGCCATGGGCAGATCGGACAAAGCCACGCCCTGTGGGGTATTGAAAGGCCCCCCGTAAGGTTCCATTTGCAACTTCAGACCAGCCTCCTTAAGTCTTTGTTGGCCAATATTCCATCCATTTTCATAAAACAGCTGGTCGATTACATCCCGGTAATCCCAGTCAAAACGAGCAGTTTGACCGGCATCACCAACCGTTCTGCGATCTTTGCTTTCCTTGTTTGTTCCGACAGTCTGGCAGAAGGTAGCCAGCCAGGGGATCGGATCGTAACCTTTCCTTTTGATAAATTCTTCCCGAAAGCCGGGGGTCCAGTTTTGGTTTCCCGCTTCATAACTGTCAATCAACATGTGATTGAACGATTTGCCCATGTATTCACCCAGGTGCTCCTTGAAAGGATCCAGCACTGATTTCCAGTGAAAGTTGCTCTGCTCCTTGCTCATTTTGTCGGCTTCCAGGGCTTTCCCCAACAGGTCATCCGGAATGGGATGAGGCGGTCTTCCGGTGGAGGCATGGCCCATGCGGTAGATGATCCATTTCCCGGCAGGGACGCTCCACTTCAATCCTGTGGCCCCGTTGTAGGAGGCCGATAAGTTCCGAACATCGTCTAAACCTATCTCCTTTTTACCTGCAGGGACGGCAAGTACGGCAACATCCCTGTAAAAAGAGACCTTTCTCCCGGTCTTTCCCCATCCCTCATCCGCCACCAGGGCCGGCATTTTAAGTTGAAGGGTGAGTTCGCCTCCCCCCGTCACGGTGGTATCGCTCCAGGTTAGTCTCTGCATACTGCGCTCCTCATCAATCCATGGACCGCCGGTCGTGGAATAACCAACTGTGTTGTGGAGCCCAATCTCCAACCCAAGTCGCTGCGCCTCTGATGCCGCAAACCGGATGGCCTCCCAATAGGCCGGGCTGCGGTAATACCGCTCCGGCCAGGGGTTGTTCAGGGTGGGGGCGTGCGACTCCTGCACGGCCGAAGAAAGATTAAAAATGGTCGCACCGCCAATTCCTTCTGCTTTCATAGCTTCCAAATCTTTGGTAATTCCCTCTTTCGAAAAGTTGGGTCCCATCCAATGCCACCAGACGTAGGGTTTGACCGAGGTTGGCGGATTTAGGAAACGAGATTCAAGATTATCGTATGATTTTGAAGATGTTTGTGCAGCACCACCGATGGATACCAGAATTAAACTCAGCAAAAGCAAGGAGTGACAAGTGTGCTTGATCATGTTGGTGGTTTATTTTTTTCCTCTGAATGAATGTACTGCCGAAATATTCGAAATGGCCTCATTGGGTGCCATCTTCCAGACTACCAGATTTTTCGAATCAAATTCAATCAGTTTGGGTTGTGTTTTATCCTTGCTGTGTCCATTCCAGTTGGCCACCAGTACATTCCCGTTCTTGTAACAGAACGGTTCTGCCACGAAAAGAAGGGAGACACTGGTCAGGTCACTGGCAGATAAGGTTTTCGTAACCGTTTGCTTACCAGGATCCACCACTACAAACTTGTGCGCATCTCCACAGGCCACCAGCCAGCTTCCATCCTTCAACACTTTGACCGAAAATGGATTGCCCCCTACTGCTATTCTGCGGATGACTTCACCTGTTTGAGTCAGTTCGATGACCTCGCCCTTTCCCATGAGTGGAATCAGGTAAGTATGGTTGGCCGTAGGGTATATCTGCCGGAACTGACCATGTACATTGGCAACGCCCGAATCGAAGTTTTGCTCTTTGGTTTGTATGCCATTGGCATTGAGTGTGATGATCCGTGAGGGATGGGCACAGATACCCAGGAGATATTCACCAGAGGGCAGTTCCGTAGCGGTGTAAAGCTCCTCTCCCTTTTTCGTCTTGTAGTCCCATATTACCTCCTGAGACCTGGTTACCAACCTGGCTCCCCCCTTGTAGGCATACAAAACATTTCCGGCTTTGGTGATCTCCACATCGTTGCAATCATCCCCCTTGTTGAGTTGGTGAATCCATTCGATTGCCTCTGTTTTTTTATCAACTATGGCCACCTTGTCCCAGCCACAGCCACCAATGAGCAGTTTCTCACTTACATGGCAAGATTGGAGGAAGAGGAGTGAAAGCAAGAATAGTAAGGTATTGAAATTAGTTTTGTTCATCATAAGTCTTAAGTATAAAACATTATCGTATAATCTATCTTTATCATTTGACCTCCACCAACCCTTACAAAAGAGGGGAGAAATACACCAACGCTGATCTAAACGCAAATCTGAAGTCTCCCCTCTGGGAGATTTTGACTGATCAATTATTTGAGAAATACGGCATTAATTCTTCGTCCTACTTAGACACTGTTTAAATTTAATTTTTCTTAATCCTCCATCAGCACAACGCGAAATCCTACATTGAATACTTTCTGGTAATCGCGGTAGAAGAGCCTGAAGGAGGAGGTTCCCCGGTAGGGACGATCGTACCAGGATCCGCCACGCACCACGCGTTTGGACAATCCATCTGCCCCTGCATCATTCCTGCCGTCATTGTCGTTATAGGGATAGGGTCTGTATTTTGAAAGTGTCCATTCCCATACATTTCCGTGGGTATCGTACAACTCCCAGGCGTTAAGCCGGTAGCTCCCTACCTGCCGGGCAACAAATCCCCGGTCATCGTAAAGGGTATCGCGGGGAACCCAATCGTCGTATTTGCTGGCATTGTCGATGATCCGTACGCTCTCATAATTTTTGTAGGCAGTGCAGGCGGCATACTCCTTCAACGTAATATCTCCCAGGTTGGCATATTTGCTGAAGTCAGCCCCCCATTTCCCGAAAGAGTAGGGTGTTGATTGTCCTGCACGGCAAGCCCATTCCCATTGTGATTCAGACGGAAGGTTGAATTTCTTCCCTGTTTTTTCACTCAGCCATTTGCAGAAATCCATGGCCTGTTGCCAGGATATGCGCACTGCCGGCTGATCGGGATGGTTCGTTGGATACCCTCTCCTGCCAAACTGGTATCCGTGCCGGTCTTCATCACGGCTGTCGTGTGCAGGATCGAACGCACGGAATTGACTGTTGGTGATCTCGAATCGTCCGATCCAGAAACTCTTCGCTATGCTGACTTTGGTCTGAGGCATTTCATCCGGCTGGTTCTCACTTCCCATGATAAATTGTCCTGCCGGAATTTTCACCAGTTCAAGGGTAACACCTTCAGCGATAGCTATTTTTCTTTGAAAATATCCCAGTGCCAGCTGTACATTGTTGGCATCTGTTAACGGCCATCCCTTCAACGAGCTCTCTCCTTTTGGAATTTCGCGCTTTTCAGGTACAACCGGTTGGATATCCCGGGGAATGTCAGGAAGGGATTCGAAGTCAGTCTTTGGCGCGCCAAATAATTCCAGGTATTGGCTGCGAAGCGCGATACCTGCTGCTGTCTTATTGTAATCCGGAATATCTGAACGCCGGCCGTGAAAGGGAGCATTGTAGTCGATCCAGCAGGAGAGCTTTTCGATGGCTTCCTTGTCCAATACCACGTGGTGGTGACCTTTCGCGAGCAACTGCATCAATTCGGTCTGATCTGCATGGAACTCCATGGGTGTGAGCATGTGCATGTCACTCTCGATACCCGGCCGGCGAACATATCTGTGGAGATTGGCATAGGACTGGGAAAAATGACCACCCCCTCTCTCTTTGTTCAGACTTCCAGCAATATCAGACTTCCAGTCGGTAATCATTGTATCACCTTTCAGGTAGGGGCGGTCGGGGCGGGAGCCATCGTGGCAGGAGATGCAATACTTATCGAGTACCGGCTGCACTTCATGCCGGTAACTAAAGCCGCGTTCTTTTCCATACCACTCCTGGATGGGTTGAGGTTTTTTCCTCGTTGCCATACTTGCTTTGGGGACCGGAATGCTCTTGCGGGATTCGTGGCAGCCCAGGCAGGAAACAGTTTCGCCCGGCATTCCTGTAAACCAGCTCCGCATTACCTGCAGGGCCTTGCCTTCCCCATCGAGTGGCTGGACAAACACGGGAGTATTGGCAGGAATGGTAAACATGGCAGAACCATCCTCTTCCACATTGACGGTACCCATGATTCGTTTGATGTCCCACGGGCCATCGACCCCAAGGGTACCCAGGATACCCCCTTGTCCCAGCGGACTGAAACTATAGTTTCCGATGCGCAGTTTTTTGACCGTTCCGCGGGGAATACCTTTCAGCCCGTCGCCCATGTAGATGTCCTGAATAAATACATTGGCCGTGGCGCTTTCCGTATTGATGTGGTCAGGAATGACGGGAGGAGTCTTTCTCTTTTCAAGCAGAAAAGGTTCTACAAAAGCACAATTCTCCTCTTCTGCCAATAGTGTTATATTGTTGTAAATATCCACGAGGTAAATACCCCAAAGCGACTGTTCGGTGGCCCGCATCGATACTACAAAATACTTGTCGCTGAGTGGAAAAGGCTGCAAAAACTGGGGGAAAACACCATCCGGCAATCTATCCCTTTCGGAAGGTTGCACCTTGATTCCATAGTATGGGATCTCGGCAACTACCCCCTCTGCCTCCTTTTCCCCCACCATCGGATCGATCACCAGCAATCGTCCTGCGCGGGCGATGCTGTGGTGACCCGAGGCAGTCCCTATGATGGCACTGTTGTGGCCGGGTATGGGGCGGGAGTTGAAGAAGGCTGCCGGAAAATAGGAGTTGGATCCATAATAGGCCCTTTGTGTGGTTCCGTCGGGATTCATGGTGAACAGGATACGCGAATTGGAATGCGGCAAATCGGCGTATTCCCAGCGCTGGTAGAGTATCTGACCATTGTTCATTACCACCGGGCCCCAGTTGCTGTCCTGATCGTAGGTCAATTGCCTTGTCTTTCCACTCTTTGGATCATAGGAAAACAGGCCTGACATTTTATGGCCTCCATGGGTACAGGGCAATCCGAGAAATGTACCGGTCGAACAGAATACAAAGCGGTCGTCAGCCGTATAGCAGCCATCAAAACTGTCGAAATCCCTGTAAGCATCTGGCGTCACCTGAACCGCCCTGCCGCTCGTAACATCCAGTTCAAAAAGGTGCCAGCGGTCGTTGCTGCCGATGGAGGAGAAAAGGATCCTTCCTGCACTAAAATGGGGTTCAGGATCCGAGATCAGTACATCCGAAGCGGGAGTAAAAAGGGTCTGCTGAACAGTTTTGCCGTTGGAGATCCGAAGGGTGACCAGCTGATTGCTCCATCCTTTTTTGGGTAACTCTGAATTGTTTTGGAAGTTGGATGGTCCAACGCCCAGCGTACCGTTGACAGCATTTCGGGCTCTTTTGCCCAGCTCGCGTCTGACTGCCCCTAACTGCTTCTCACGGATCAATGGATTTGCCTTGAAAATTGCATCCAGGGAAATGAGCAGTTTTTCGGCATCGGCCATGACTGTCTTGTCTCCTGCACCAATTTTGGAGAGGATGGTGGTACGGGATTTTTCCAACTGGTCGAGGGTGGTTTCCCAGTTTCCAGGCAGGATGTAAGTGTCCGGAAAACTTTTCTGAAGCAGCTCTACCGACATCCGGCATTGCCTGGCTTCGTAAAACCGCAATCGGTTGATCAAATCGCTTTCTGCTGTTTGTGCCGAAATTCCACCAATGCTTACCATGGCAAGCAATATGGCACCAAAGAATTGGCCTGGTCTGATCATAATCTGTGTTTTAGATGTTGACTAATCTTCCATGATGATTCTAAATCCTACATTGTTGGCAGGTTGCCAGGCATAATAACTGTTTCGGATGTAAGAGGTTGCATTCTTTGGGCGATCGATCCATGAACCTCCCCGAATAACCTTTTGCTGATCAGCCGAAATGGCATCCTGCTTGTAGGGGTATGGCGCGAAATCGCTGCGGGTCCATTCTGCCACATTGCCATAGATGTCGTAGAGACCCCACGGATTTGGCTTGTATTTGGCCACATCGGTCACAATCATGCTGCCATCATCTACCGAGCGGTTCCTTGGCAAATAGTCATAAAATGGGAAGCTTGGATTGTCCTCCTTCATGGGTTGGGGATCTACCCCGCTCACTGCCATTTTTGAAAGCTGTTTATCGGCAAGGTTTTCGTAGGAAGCAAAATCACTGTCCGATTTTCCAAACCAGAAATCGGTCTCACTGCCTGCCCGGGCGGCCCATTCCCATTGAGCTTCGGTGGGCAGCTTGATTTTAGCTTTGATCTTCTCTCCCAACTTGGCACAGTATGCATTGGCCTGGTTCCAGGAGATGCGGATTACGGGTTGGGTCGGCCTGTTGGCTGGATAGCCCGGATTTACGTGATCTTTCCAGAACTGCGCAATGTACCGGCTGTTGTGCTCCGGGAAAATCACGTTGTATTGTTCATTGGTCAGCTCCGTCTCTGCCATCCAGAAGGCCTTTTCTATCCTGACTTTGGAGGCTGGGGCATTAAGCTTGCCACGGCTGTTGTTGCCCATTACGAACGTTCCCGCCGGTATTCTTGCGAAATTTATCCTGACTCCCGGGGCAATCTCAAGGCTTTTGCGCTCAACAGGCGCTGGGTTAAATGGAAATCCCTTGACAACAACGGTTTCATAGACCGGTTTCGCAACAGGTTCAGGTTTGTATGGAACCGGCTTACCCTGTTTCTCAAGATAAAGCGCAAAATCCCGGATCTCCTGTGGCCAGTCGACCCCGGCATTGTTGGCATATTTGTTGGTCAATTCCCTTCTCCGGGTTACTTGGTTTTCGCAGGAGTAAAACTTATCAGGATTTGCCGCAAATGCGCCGTGGTAGGGGGCGTTGAAATCAATCCAGTTGTAAAGGGTACGCCACTCCTTGTCAGTCAGCGTTACACCACCGTGACCACGCTTCAGTATTTTGACAATCTCGCTGGTGGATGCATGGTATTCATAGGGCTTCATCACGGCGATATCTGCCTCGGGTCCCTGGCGGTTTACGTAGGGATGAAAAGCCAGGTAGCTCTTGGTCAACCGCATTTTTCCCATGTTGGAAGGAGATTCTACTGGTATTCCGCCCCTGAAATCCAATTTCATTGAACCATCGTGACAGGCCACGCAGGCGCGGTCGAGAATGGGTTGGATTTCCAGTTCAAAAGTAAAAGGCCGCACACCCCCCTCGGGTGGATGGATTGGTTGCGGTGGCTTCATCGAGGCCAATACGCGCTTCGGCATGGGCATGGAGTTCTGGTTCTCATGGCATCCCACGCAGGATACAATTTCACCCGGCATGGCGCTCAACCAGCTTCTCATCCATTGCAGGGCACGACCTTCGCTGTCGAGCGGCTGAATGGATATGGGGGTATTGGCTGGCACCGTAAAAATGACTGAGCCATCTTCCTCTACGGGTATCGTACCCAGCAGGCGCTTGATGTCCCAACCGCTCTGAATACCCTGGGCGATGTGGTTGGAGGGGGAACGCAGATAGGCATATTCATAGGCCAGGATACGCAGCTGCTTCACTGTACCACGCGGCACACCCGGTAATCCCTCTCCTTCGTAGATATCCTGGATAAAAATTGTAGCGTTTTTTTCGGCAGGTTTAATCTTATCAGGAATGGCCGGGGGAACAGGACGTTTTTTTACCAAAATGGGCTGAATCAATCCTTCCCCTTCATATTCTGCCAACAGGGTTAGGTTGTCAAAGGAATCAATCAGATAAATACCCCATAAGGAGCTGGAATCCAGCTTAGCGGTAACGAGATAGTATTTGTCACTGAGCGGAAAGGGTTTGATAAACTGAGGCCAGACACCATTTACCAAACCATCTTTGACCAGGGGAATAATTTTCCTTTTGCTGAAGGGAAATTCATTGATCATTCCCTGCTCTTCCTTACGGCTTTTCGCCGGATCAAATAGCATCATCCGACCAGAACGTGCGACACCGTGGTGTCCGGAGATGATCCCAACAAAGGTGGTATTCCCTCCCGGGATTGGCTTTACGTCGAAGGTGCTGTTGGGAAACCACGATCCACTCCCATAGAGAGCCCTGGTATCCGTCCCGTCGGGATTGGCATGCATGACAATGCGGGAGCAGTAATGGGTCAGGTCGGTGTACTCCCAACGGACATACATGATCCGGCCATTGTTCATCACCGTCGGATGCCAGTTGGCATCCTGGTCAAAAGTCATGCGTCTCAAGGCATTGGTTTTCGGATCATAGCTTACCAAATTGCCAACGGCATCGCTGCCTCCGACGCAGGGAACTCCCTGGTAACCGATGTTCGATACGGCAATAATCCGGCCATCCGGAAGATAGGTAGCATCAAAAAATTCAAGATCCGGCTCATCAACATTGATTACTTTGCGAAATCCTGTTCCATCGGTCTTAACCTCGAATACATTCCACCGCTTGTTTTCATCAACCGCGCTGAACAATATCCTTTCTCCATCCCAGTGGAGCAACAGATCAGCCACGGAGGAGCCATTCCCTGGAATGAAAATTGACCTGCTATTTATCTCCCCGCGCAAATTGGTTAGCTCGGCAATCTCGGCATTGAAACCTCCCCTGGGGGCAGAAGTCTGGTTGGTCCAGTTGTTCGACTGGGTTCCCATTGCACTGGTATTGACCTTTCGTGCACCTCCTTTGAGGATGTAACGACCCACGATGATTTTGTCCCCATCGAGCAATGGGTTCGATAGCAATATTTCCCGTTTCAATGCAATGGCCTTCGTTGCACGCAACTGAATTTCCGGGTTAGCGGTTGCAACACCTTCAAATCCTGGTTTACACAGCTCTTCCAACTCTTTGACCTTAAGCTCGAATTTGGCAGCATCATACCCCTTGATTTTGCGCATATCCTCAAAGGCAGCCCTTACATTGGCCGCATTGAGCCACTGGGCATCTGTTTTCAACCTTGAGTCGGTTTGTGCTGCGCTCCAGGTAATGGTGACAAAAAGCACCAAAACGGAAAATACTACTTTCTTCATGACCCTATTGTTATGTTATGATTTTAAATCATTGTACAGTTCAAGTGCCTGCGCAGGAGTAAGGTTGTCGTGTACAACCGCCCTGACAGCCTGAATCATGGCAACAGGATGTTCTGCCTGGAAGACATTACGGCCCATGTCCACTCCGGTAGCGCCATCGTTGATCGCCATGTAGCAAAGTTCAAGCGCTTCAATCTCCGGTAGTTTTTTACCACCAGCAATAACAATCGGAACCGGACAACCATTGACAACCCTTTCGAAATTTTCACAATGGTAGGTCTTGACAAAAGTCGCGCCATTCTCGGCACAGATACGGGTAGCTGTTCCAAGGTAACGTGCATCGCGAACCATCTCCTTCCCTACTGCGGTGACACCCAGTGTAGGAATTCCATATTTGTATCCGTAATCGGCAGTTCGAACCAGGTTTTCAATGGTCTTTGCTTCGTAGAGCGGGTCACCCACGGCAACCATTACAGCCATGGCCGAGGCATTGATACGGATCGCGTCCTCCACATCAATGGTGCATTCGTTGTTGAGATAGGTCAATACGCTGCTTCCTGCCGAATAGCGCAAACAGATGGGTTTGTCGGCGGTAGGTGGAACTGTCGAGCGCAGCGCACCTCTGGTACACATGAGTGAATCCGCATATTCGATCAAAGGGGTAATGGAAAGGTCCAGCCGTTCCAGACCGGAGGTTGGCCCCATGATGTAACCATGGTCAAATGCCAGCATCACGGTGCGGCCGGTCTTGGGATTGTAGATCCGCGACATGCGGTTTTTGATTCCCCAATCACAGTTGTTGAGTCCTTTGAGGAAGAATCCGGTTGTTTCAACGGGTATCCCAATTCCATAATCTTTGTCGAGGTTTTCTTTGTTTCCTTCTAAATCAGCCATTTCTTGTTTTTTAATTTTGATTTCTATTGATAATGTGACCTGCCAACTTTGCACAGAGGAACTAAGATTCCTAAAAAACAGAGGACCTCAATGCCGAAGCCTGTGGCAGCTTGTTCAGATAATTTCTATTTCGGTCAACTTTTGTCGTTACTTGGCTGAAGGCCCTGTATGCCTTGCAAATGCTTCAAAAATGGTTGCCCAGGAAGATGCACCGGCATCCATTGTTCCGATGGAACGTTCCCCATAATTGCGAGCACGGCCAAAGTTGGCCTTCATGGCAATGGTGGCCTCCGCTCCCTTCCGGGCAGCTGCGGCACCAGCGGCAAGTATTTCGGCAATATCCTCCGACTCAGTTCCTGTCATTGCGGTTACAGCAGGCATCAAAGCATCCATCATTGTCTTGTCACCAACGGCCGCTTTTGTATTTTTTGACACTCCAGCCAACCCTGACTTGAACATGGTTTTAAGTTGCCCTGCATCTGCTTCAGCCCCTTCAATGCCCTCAGCCATCCCAAGGAAAAATCCTCCCAGCAGTGTACTGGTAGACCCGCTGGTGGTGAGCATGATACCAAAGCCAATGTCATTGAACATTGCCTTGAGATCGGTCGCAGCTTCGGAGGCTGTGATGGCAGCATTGAGTGCCGCAACAATGGCGGTTCCATGGTCGCCATCCCCGGTCACCGCATCCAGTTGTGAAAGATAGCTCTCCTTCTCCCTGACAAGTGTCAATGCAGTCTGGAGCATTGCCCTGAACTGATCTGTGGAAATTGTATTCATTCCTCTCCTCTACTGGTTAAGTTGCTATTTGCCGATATTTACCCAATACGGAGCATTGGAAGGAGCATTTTTCAACAGCTCAACATGATCTTCATCCAGGATAGAAAGAATCATCTGGAAACCTGCCTGCTCCTGCACGGTGAGAAGCTCCGTAATTTTTCCGTCGGCAACCACAACACCCTTCTCGGCAAGCAGCATGGCAGCCTTGCGGAAAACAATGCTCATCTCCATGTGGGTGGTTGCTCCTACCCCGTTGATGATCAGCAATACCTTGTCTCCCTTGGCCGGTTTGAGCTTGCTCATGAGCTGTGTAATCATCTGCGATGCAACATCGTCGGCCGAAGTCAGCATCTGGCGACCACCGCCACCCTCTCCGTGCTGGCCCATGCCGATTTCAATCTCCCCTTCCGGAAGTTCGGCAATTACTGCCCCATTTTGGGGATGGGTACAAGAACGCATGGCCACAGCAAGGGTAGCTGTCTGGCCAATGAAGCGCTCACCGATCTCGGCAATCTCCTCAATGCTTTTCCCTTGCTCTGCCGCGGCACCAATGATTTTGTACAAAGGGATACATCCTGCCAGTCCGCGCCGGTCCTCATCCGGTACATCAAGCCCTGCGCTGATATCTTCGTGGGTCAAAAGCTTGACCACCTTGATGCCCGCACGTTCTGCCAACTGCGTGGCCATGTTGGCACTCATCACATCCCCGGAGTGGTTGAGAACTACCAACAAAATACCTGCATCGCGTTTGAAAAGCTGAAGCGCCTGGAACAAGCGTTGTGCACCCGGAGCAGCGAAGATATCGCCTACCACTGAACAATCGAGCATTCCCTCTCCGACAAAGCCACTGAGTGCAGGCTCATGGCCTGAACCTCCCAGGGTAACGATGGCTACCTTGTCCATACTTTTTGGGGTAGCGCGAACAACGATATTCTCACCTCCAAGTTTTACCTTGTCGGCATAAGCCATGGTATAACCCTCCAACGTTTCGCGGGTAATCTGGTCTGTTGCGTTGATAAATTTTGTTATCATAATTCAGTTTATTTTTGATCGAAACACATTAATTCAATGGCAATTCCCTCCTCTTCGATGAAAGCGCAGGTCAAACCCTCTCCGCCTTGAAAAGGTTCAAGTACAATTTTCTTACCCTCCATGGCGCTGGCCAGGTTGGGTACTTCGTAGGCAATGTGGCCGTGGGTCTTTAAGATCTCAGGCATCTGAGAATCCGCTTCAAAACGCAAAAACTCAATTTTGTTGGGACTGTTGTTGAAGTCTGTCAAATGAAGCTTCATCCCTTCTACATAGAATTCTCCCTCTTTGGGAATGGAAGTGGGAATACCCACGTGGTTGAATTTTCTCATAATTTAAAATGTAGTTTGAATTAAAATAGGTCCTCAATTCTGTGCCAAAATGTTGTTGAATATGATCTTTGGATTGGTGAAACGCAGTCCTGCTCCATCATGGTAGGTCGCATATTCCGAAACAATTGCCCCATTGTCGCCTGCAAACAGGAAGTGAGGTGACTCCACTTTCTTCAGGGAGACCACTTCGTCGACCGACTGAGAAACGAAGTTCAGGGAGGTGATGTACTCCTTCTGGCTGGCTGGCAATACCGGTGGATTGGGGCTTGGTTCTCCGATTCCAAAATTGTAGCAAAATCCATGGGTCACCCTCCATGACTCATACTTTGCAGGAAAATTAGAGGCTACATGAAAATGCTCGGGAATCATCTGTCCTGGTAAGAGGTAGATTTCATGACCAAAATAGCCATGTACAGAGTCGTTTACCCAAAAAATACCGGCCATTCCAACATGCTCAAAATCTCCCAGGCTGAAATCTGTCATCCAGATTCCGGCCGCTAGCGTCGGACTGTAAGGAACGCCATAACTTTCAAGCATTTCGAGGTAGGCTTTTTTGACAATTTCAGGCTGAATTTTGCCATCCTTGTAGTAATCTGCGTTGGTGTACTTTTTGGTAAAAGGTTTCATAACGGTTTTTTGGTCGTTTTTAATTTCTGCTTTTGGAGCGCATCCTGCGAGCAGCGCGATGGCTGTTGCCGTAAAAATCAATGAGCGTAGATTCATAACTATGTAATTTAAATTGATAATTTTTGGGTTAGTTTGGTATTGCGGGGAGGAAAATTTCAGCAATACCCTCAATTTCAATCAGTAACTCTTCACGGCAAATGTCTGCGCAGATATAGAGTTTACTGATATCCGGATAGTTCACCTTCATGTAGTCACGCACCTCCTCCATCTGTTTGGGATTTTTGACATAGATGCGCAAGAGCTTGAATTCGCGGAGCGCTCCCTGAACCGGATAATTCCCGGCTGAGATGAGATGATCGATGTTCTGCATGGTAATTTGCGTCTGCTCAATGACATCTTTCGAAATGAGACTGGACTCCCCACGAATGGCCGCAGTACCAGAGATGTAGGCAGTTTGCAGCTCAGGCAGGCCAATGATCCTTGCTCTTTCAAATTTCGGCGTTGTACGCTGCTGCGTGCAAGGATCCAGTGCTCCAAGCAATACACCCTGAGAATATTTGTGAGCTGCTATTTGCAATGGATTATCCAGCGCCCTGTTTATGAGTCCTGTTCCTGCAATGGCAATCAACTCCACCATGACGCCTCCCGCCTGCGTGCCTATGCCCGTCGCGGCAGGATACCCCAGGCTCCAATCCGCCTTGGCATAAAAATGGCTGCGTGCATCGTTAAAGGCCTGATAATTTTGGTAATCATTTTCAAAAGAGGAGATATTCTCAATGTAGTTCCATTGGCGGATGATGCTGCTGACCGGCAGATTCTCACCGAGAAGGATCTCTTCCAGTTGGGCAAACACTTGGTTCGACTGCTCCTTGTGAGAAGCATTAATATCCGGAGGAAGAATTCCTTCTGTAATCAGTTCCCTGCATCCACTGTTTTCTAGAACGATGTAGCCATTCCCATAGGAAATATTTGCAACCGACTCCTGCGAAAGCGTGGTAACCTCCGCATTCAACATTCCCTTCAGCGGTTTCTGTGAGACATAACTGATGAGGGGAACTTGCTCCCGGAAGTGTGCCCTGGCACATTTCCGGATCAGTTGCAGTTGAAGCAGGTACTCCCGGTTGTTCTGAGCCGGACCAAAAAAGACAATCTTAATCACCTTTGGCAACGCATCCATCTGGGTAAGCAAAGATTGACACATTTGCTCAAATGGTTTCTCCTCCGTATGATAAACGGTATAGTTTCTAAGTATCATATCCCTGTTGGATCTCCCCTCTTTTTACAATGAATTTATATACTCCACCAACTCATCCAATTCCTTATCTGAAATTTTTGTGCCAATCCCATGTTTGTAAACTGAAAATACCTCCTTTAGGGTAGTGGCACGTCCATCGAAAAGATAAGGTGCTGTACGCCAGACCTCGATCAGCGTCGGGGTATCCCAACCCGCTTCCGTTTCAACCTTCTCCCCAATATGGTGCTTCCGCAGATCGGTGAAATAGGGTCCGCTGTGACAATTGTCACATCCAAAATTTACAAAATGGGTGTTTCCCCTTACTCCCTTTGCCGATTGCTTGCCATTGACAAGAAATGGACTGGGCAGTGGACGCAATGATTTTAAATAGGCATTGACGCTCTCCAGCAGATCCGGTGCAATGTCACTGAACTGGATGAATTTAAAACCTGCATGAGTGGCCAATTCGGCAGTCGCACGAATACCTGAAATCATGCTGGGTGGTGTCACATGGGAATAGAGCAGGCTCTTGCAATTCTTGGGATTGCCAATTCCGTCGTTCATCAGGTCCCAGTTCATGGCATCGGTGCGGGCATCTCCCGGATGGCATCCGTTGCACGACTGCCAGTTTTGGTAACAATAGGTTGCATCGTTGAAAACCTTCTCGCCAAGCTGTTCAATGTTCTCTTTCCGGTTTGGATTCAATGCGATGGTGGTAACATTTTCGGTAGCAACATCCACAATATTAAGTGTATCTGAGAAATAGGCCGGGATGTACAATTTCCCTTCAGCGATGGCGAGATTGCGCGGACCATTGCCTACCAGTGGAATTCGTTTTCGGATATCGTAGAGGAAGCGTAAATCGTACGACAAGTTCTTCTTATCAGGATAGTTGTCAAGCCTCTCCCGCAGAATTTTCAAATCAATCAGGCTCAGATCATGGGTTCCGGAATGGGTAACATAGAGCCGGCTGTCGTCACAAACTACACCCCAAATGCCGGCTGCACCCCGATCGGGTTCATCCAACAGCAAAGAACCGACAAAGCTGAAGGAGGGGACATCCAGGATGCTCAGTGCATTGGTATTCATCCATCCCTGGTTAAGCTGTGAGGTAGGCACCTGAAAACGACCCAGGTTATGGGAAACAAAGACATAACGTCCGTCCGTGGAGATGCATATGCCACGCAGCGCATTGCTACCGTTTTCCAGTCGAATGTTTCGAATGACAGTAAAACCGGAAAGTTCAATAACCGACACTTCAGAGGTAACATATTCTGCATCTGAACGTTGAGCCGGCAATGAATTGATTACGAACAAATATTTGCCGTCGGGCGTCAGGACCCCGGCAACCGGTTCACGCAGAACCTTGGCCTGTCGCAGGAGTTTTCCTGATTTGGCATCTACTTCACTGACTGTCGCTATAAACTGGTTAAAAACATAGAGGCGGGTGCCATCCTTGTTGAGGATTGGTGTACAGGCCCCCATCCCGGTTTCGGTCTTGAAAGCAGATTTGCCTGTACCAAGGTCAATGGCCGTGATCCAACCACGGCTGTAGGAACTTGTCACGTAAAGCATCTTCCCGCGGTTGCAGAATCCGGTTGGCGGATCGTCAAACAACCACTCCCCCACCGACTTTCCTCCCCTATCTGTCATTGTTACAGCGTTGGTGCCTTTGTTGGAAAACACCAATCGATCTCCTTCAACCGACAGCACATCGGTCGTAAACAATGGTGTCTGCCCATTGGAGGAATAGGAGTAGGAAAAAATTAAAAACAGAAAAAATAACCTCAAATATTTTTCAACAGTTTGCATGATGTGGTTTGTAGTTTACTTCATGTACCCCATTTTCTCGGATATCTCATTGGCGCAAGTCACAACCTGCTTGCCTATTTCATCGATTGACTGATCGGAAAGCCTTTCCGCCGGACCCGATATCCAGATGGAGGCGGCGATCTTGCCGGCCAGATTAAATATCGGCGCACCAACACACCTTACCCCGGAGAGCTCTTCCCCCATATCTACCCCATAACCGCAGGCCTTCACTTTTTCAAGCTCAAGCAAAAAATTTGGTTGGTCGGTGATAGTCTTGTCAGTGAACCTTGTCAGTTCAATCTTGGAGAGGATTTCATCCCGCTCCCAATCTTCGATGTTGGCCAGGAATGCCTTCCCCGGAGCCGAGGCATGCAGACAGACCCCCATGCCAGGCTTTAGTATGAAGGAAAAATGATGCGAACCTATCACCTGCTCCAGAATCACGATTTTGGTTCCCATCATGGTTCCCAATACCACTGTTTCCCGCAGCAGATCGCGCAGGCGTCGCATCGGCTCATAGGCATGTTCAATGATCGTTGTCGTGCCGATGGTAGAGAGTCCAATTTTAAAAATCTTCCTGGTAAGGGAGAATGTACCCTTTTGCTGGTTTTTCCTCAAGTAGCCCATCTCCTCCAGGGAGCAGATGATTCGGTAGACAGATGTTTTGGAATGGCCCAGTTGGTTTACGATCTCCTGTATTGCCAAGCCTTCAGGATGCTGGGCAATCAGTTCTATCAACTCCATTCCTTTCGTCAGAATCGGAATATTGTATTTGTTTGATGAAGATGGTTCCATGTTTGGTACTTTGCTGAAAACTTTAACTTTTGCTCAATTCACCTTCTTTTGTTCCACATTTAGAACAGCTTAGATTTAAATGTTTCTCTATTGGATTTTTGTTCCTTATTTAAACTTTTTGTGTAAACTTACCGAACAGATTCATTATTTCCAATTTTTTAGGAAGAAAAATGAGCGAAGACTGTTTAAATTATAATCACATAAAATAACTTTCCCGCCCCACCAAAAACAGAGCCCGGGAACAGCTCCCTATCAGTTGAGCGTACTCAGCAGGAAGGAGGCTTTTGGCGATCCCAATGCTTTGGCCTGGCTCAGACTCTGGATGGCATCCTGTTTACGGCCACACTCCAGCAAGGCCTCTCCCTTTGCCAGGTAAAGGGCTGGGTCATTGGCAGAATAACCAATACCGGCATTGAAATCGTTGATGGCGGCCTCATAATTTCGATTTTTAGCATAACAATTTCCCCTCATTTCATGCAGCTTCGGGAAAAACGGGGGTGAATTGCAGATTTTAATTCCATTGGTAAATGCCTCAATAGCCTTGTTCGTGAGGCCTTTGTCTGCATAAGCCAGACCCAGGTAATAGAAGGAATAATAATCTCCGGCAAATAATCTTACGGCCCTTTCCAAATATGGGATGGCCAAATCCGGTTTCTCCATGTTTGTATAGGCCACGCCCAGATAGGTATTGGCATTGTAATCGGTCGAATCGCTGTTAAAAGCTGTTGTGAGATCGGCCAATGCAGATGCCTGGTCTCCCATTTTCAGCTTTACGATTCCGCGGGTTAGGTAATAGCTTGGATTCCTGCCATATTCGAGTGCCTTGCTCAGGTCCCCAAGTGCTTCACTGAGTTGATTCCGCTGAAATAGAATCTTTCCTCTTTTGTAATAGGCTTCTGCACTTTTGGGAAATTTTCTGACAGCCTCATCGAAAGCCTCAAAAGCATGCCGTTCATCCCCTTCGCTTTGACAAATCTCACCCTTTCGTACCAGAAAATCATTGCCTGTTAAAAATTCCGGTTCGATTTTTAGATGCTTGTTGTAATTCACGTTCACAAACTCAGGAATATTGTTGGCGTATTTTTCAAAGGAGAAATTCTCTAAATAGACTGGGGGAGTATCCGTACCATCTTCATTGATATGCGTTAGAAACAGCTGGGTATAGGGGCCCAATGCCTTGGAGGAATATATCAGCCATTTGCCATTGGGCGACCAGGAATGCCAGGAGTTCATATTTTGGCTGTTACAATTCAGCACCCTGGCTTTTCCACCCTTGAGGCTCACAATGGCAAGTTTGCTGTCTTTTTGCAACAGCATGAAACTCTCGGCCTGACAGAAGACCACCCATTTCCCATCCGGTGAAACTCTTGGGAAGTAGTTGCTGTAACCATTGCCGGAGGCTCCTTCCAGGGGTTTGGCTACCCCACCTTTGCCCTGGTTGAAGGGGATGGTATAAATATCGAATTTGATCAGGGAGTCTCGGTCGAGGTAGCATTTTTCAAATCTTCTGTATCGAGCTTCATCCTGCTTTTTTGCCACTGAACCATTGTGGATACCACTTTCGTTGAAGTGCTTGGCTTTGGCCCTGGTAAAGAGTATACTCTTTCCATCCGGTGTCCAGCAGGGATTGCTGTGTACATACATGGTATCATTTGCCCCTTGTAACTCAAAATTTCTTTTGTTCCTTCGGTCGTAATATTCCAGAATCCCCTTGAAGGGGAAAAAAAGCTGCGAATATTCGAGGTTTTTACGGTCTACAAATATTTCACAATCGTGCAACGTACTGACCACACAATTCCCATCCGGGGATATTTGCGACAAGAGTCCGTAGGTAAATTTTCCCATCTGAAATTTGCTCCACGACATGATGCTATCGGTTGCAAATTTGGTCTGCTCAAGAAATGAACTGGTTACATAAGCCCCTTTGTCGTCCACCGCATCGACATCCATGGCAATGGATTTCCCATCGGCAGAGAAGGAGTGACAATTTGCGCAAACCGGCATGTTTTCCAAAACTGGATGTGGCTTGGTATCACTGCTGACATCACCAAGGTACCACTTGATTTGCTTCATGTTCTCCCTGGCAAATTTAAAAGGGAGCGGAACACTTCTAAAGAAAATTGCCGCATTTACCGAATCTACTGAAATTAAAAAGGTAATGCTGGCTTTTGGGGGAAAACCAATGGATTTTGGCTGTACCTTGAAGGTATATTCTATACCTGGCCCCCATTTGAGGATGGAATTCCATATTTCCCGGGAGGGTTTCCAATATTTTTGCGCCACTTCTATCTTTTTCAGAAGAACCGAATCACCTTTCTGCAGAGAGATCAACCAGGTATCGGAACTTTTACTACTGTCTTTCCATGCAAAGGCAGGGGGAGCCATATCCCTTGGGAAGAGGGTACGATCCAACGGATAAATTATGTCGAAATCCGCATTATTGTTAGACAATTTACATCCAGTAAAGACACAAAAGATGAACAACACAGCAGGTACAATGGCTACCAGATCATATTTTGTTCTCATCGCAGATCGTCTATTGAATAAGGAAATTAGAATCGATGTCAACCCAAACGGTAAAAATTACTTTTCCTGTGCCGTCATCAGGGCATTTCTATGGGAGATGCCACTGCACCCTTACGGAAAATAAGATTTTCGCAAAGTTCAACGATCTTGGGTGTCTCCTCAAATAGATATTTTGCTTCGACGAAATTGGCAACGACCTCCTTGATTTCATTTTCAAAGCCTGCCTTTTTAAAGACGGCAAGGACCTTTCTGAAATCATTGGTAAAATGCTCTTTGGAAATGGGGTACCACTCCTCCTTGAACCGCAGGAGATAATAGGGTTTTTCACGCAGCACCTGGTCGATTCCTTCCATCTCCAACCGTTCATCCAAATAATAATAGAGGGGAAGATTTCCTTTTTGGATCCTCAGCACAAAACAGGTACTTGCCTTTTTGGGCTGAAACAAAGCTTTGTCAATATCGTTCCTGCTCTCAAATACCATGGTATCCTCCGGATAAATCAGCCAGAATCCATTCGCCTTGAATGGGTCTGTATGGTACTCCAGCCCTTTTGCATCGACGTATTGAACTCCCTTCTGCATCTTCGCAATGGATTCAACTTTGATGTAAACATCGGAAACCGATTTGTTCAGCAGAAATACCTTGCCATTGGCATATTGCTCTTTTTGCAACAAATCTCCGGCAAAGAGAGAAAGGGGAGCTAGTGCGATGGACAAGATGTAGCATACTATTTTCATAAACCGGAAAATCTAAAAGGTTAACAAATAAAAACAGTGCAAGTTTTATATCCTCAAAAACACCAAAAATGATCGGGCATTTCAATCTGAAACACCCGATCATATTTTTAAAACCTATCAACTAAAGAATTACAGGTTTGAAAGCAGTATAAAAGGTATCGATGGCAGCTGGTTCCGGCAGAAACAATGTATTGTACTTCATCTCCTTGGATACATCCGTGAGGATGGTGGTATTCTCTGTCATTGGAACTTTCCTGGTAACCTGCTGATTGGCGGTATTGGTATAGGTAAGATCACAACGAACACCCTTGTCTACCGTACCAGACCATACAATGGTAATCTTTCCGTTGACCAGGGTGGTCTGACTCTTGATCACCCTGTTGGTCAATGTGGATTGAAAATTCGGACCATAAACTTTGCCCACCGTTTCAAAAGGCAGGGAGCGGTGTCCGAATTTGTCCAGGCTTACAAACTGAAAGATGTAGCTCTTCTCCGGCATACCGGTGAGGATCTTGGTTTTAACACCAGTTTGATTGGCTACTGCCACATCGGTTGAATCCTTGTAATCGTTCCAGAAAATGCGAACAGTCTCAATGCGCTGAGAGATGATAAACATTTGCAGCTGAATCCTGGCATTTCCTGCCCCGGGAGCCACACTGTCAACTTTGGCGGCATAGATGATTTCACCTTCATCCAGGTATGGTTGGTGTAAATCGTTCATTTTCGAACAGGATGGCACAATGAGCATTACCATCACTAATATGATTAAGATATTTATGTATTTGAATTTCATGTGTATATAGTTTTATTTTAAGTTTGGCACAATCCATACTACCTGTTATCTCCATAAAACTGAAGTTCAGACACATGCAGGAAGTCACCATTCGACCAGGTTTTAAGACACTTGATTCGTATGTAACGGACCTTGGGATTCATCGGGGAGTTGATAAATTCTTCTCCTGCATTGGCCCAGGCTTTGTCTTCTGCAGAAACTTGTCCGGTTGGCAAGCCGGAAGGTTTGATGGAAACACAGGTCATCAGTTTGGTCCAGTTGGCCCAATTCCCGGTAGCATCCAGCGTTTGGCATCCCCATATTTCAAAAGTCTGCATATTTCCATGGTTGTAGTAATAGGAACCCTGTCGTTGCCATTCAATGACCCGGCTAAGTCTTCCTGTAATTCCCAGGTCAATGGTAAACGAATGCGGCCATCTGCCTGTTCCATTACCGGTGTGGAAACCCTGGTCGCCAATGGTACCGTCCCATGCTCGTGGCATTACCCAGCCCCAGGCCGATTTCTCATCATTTGGCAACACAACTTCCCTGAATTTAAGACGGTCAAACTTTGTCTCGTAGATTGGCTTCAGGGTGAATTTTATTGTTTCGCTGCGGTTTTCCCAACGATCCTGCACATACACTGCAAAATTGGCAGGAATGGTATCCATACCCCTTTTGGCTCCCTCTCCATCAACCATTGTGCTGTAAAAGGTTTCGATGGGTACATACTCCTTGTTCTTATCCTCCTTGAGGACGACCACCGATATCTCTGCGCGGTTCTGGTTGGTCCAGTAGGCATGAACCCCACCAAAATCGGCCACCATGTTGAGCGTTTTGCCGATGGTATTGACATCCGGCACCAAAGGATTGATGGTCACATTGACGGCAGCAGATTTGTTCCGGCTACGGTCAACAGCCACCAGGGCGACTTCCCGGGGCTGGGTATCACCGAAACCAACCACTTTTAGGGTATCTGTATACATGGAGGCTCTTGCTTCACTCACCACGCCATCCTTGCGGGTATATTCTGCTGTTACATAAAGCAGGTCTTCGTCTGTGGGTACGCTGTAGGTAAGTATCGCACCACCCGGGATATTTTGCACCTTCACATTGGAAACTGCTCCCGGAGGTACATTGTCGTTTGGCTGCTGGCCAACAGGTTCTTCTTTACACGCAAAAGTGATGATTCCAAGAAGAGCAATCAGTAAAAATAATTTTTGTTTCATGATACATCTTTATTAAGTATGCAAATAGAAAGTTACTACCAACCGTAATTTTGTATCAGGTTCTTGTTGACCGTCAAGTCCGACTCCTTGATGGGCCAGAAATAATCCTTCACGGTAAATTTAACCGGAACCTGTGCGACAGGGACGAGGTTGTAAAAATCGTCCGTAGTTTCTCCTGAAATATTCCAACCCCTTGGCTGTTCGTTCAGTTCATCGATCTTCTTCCAACGGCGGATATCCCAGAATCTTTTCCCTTCAAATGCCAGTTCAATGGTACGTTCCTGCTGAATAATCTGGCGCAGGCCATCCTTGGTGTCAGGCTTGTTGGGCTTAGTTGAAAAACTGGCCCATGATTCCTTGACCCCCTTCAATCCTGCACGTGCCCTGACCTGGTCAAGATAGGTAAAAATTTCGGTATTTGGACCACCGAATTCATTCAGTGCCTCGGCATACATCAAATAGAGGTCTGCCAGCCTCAGGACAGGAAATGGAAAATATTCCACACTGGTGCTGGAGGCCGTCTGCGCATTCTTAAAACTGTGCATCTTTTTTACACTGTAACCGGTGATGGAGAAATTCCCTGATGCAGTTGCAGCTCCTGAAACCTGTTTGTTCAGGAAATCGGTGTATTTGACATTGGAGGGCCATGTGTAATAGCCATTTCCAAAATAGACACCTTTGTCGAAGCCCAAGGTTGCATAGAAGCGGGGCTCACGGTAGAAATGGAGGTAAGCGGTTTTCTGGTCTTTCTGCACATAGTAAATTTCCTCGCCTGAAGAGACTGCCGGACGTACCTTGTATCGGTTTTCATACCAGGTATTGGTTTGCCAATCTACATCCTCTTCAATTGGTACCCCATTTTTGGAGTAAAACTTCTCAGCCATTTTGAGGGTAGGAGCCCATTCAGTGAATACTTGGTTGGACAATTCAGCATTCAGCCGAACGACCTTGGCTTGGGCCTGTCGGGAAAGGTAGGTGTTATCGTGGTTGGTATTCCCCCAAATCAACTCCTTGTTCCAACGGTCGCAAACGGCCTGCCTGAAGGTGGTTTGTATTTTAAAAGGATCCGGTGCTGTAGCGGTGAAAGGATCTACCACATCGTAAAGCCCCTTCTTCTGGATCAAGCAGGTATCGATCGCCTGTTTGCAGGCTTCGGCTGCCAATTTCCATTTGTTGGCATCGTAGGTTTGGGCAAAGAGGGGGGCTCCGCTTTTGTCGAGCATGCTGGCATAGTCTGTGTTGCCATTGTAGAGCGGACTTGCCGCAAAAAGTAACACTTCAGCGCGCATGGCGAGTGCCACCAGCTTGTCTATACGACCCGCTTCTGTCCCTTCCACCACGGCTCCGGCTTCAGGTAAATCCACCGCGGCCTCTTTCATCAGGTCTGTGATGTATTTGACGACATTGTCGACGGTCTCCCGGTAAACCTGTACCTCTTCAACACTGGCCGAAATTGGAAGATTTACATCCATAATTGGAATAGGCCCGTAACATTTGAAAAGATAGTAATGGTAGTAAGCTTTTAAAAATTTCACTTCAGCTACCCATCTTTTCATTTCATAATCGGGTAAATCCTTAACAGAGGCTACATTCTCCAGAAAGATGTTGCAATCACGGATACCGTTCCAAAGTTTTTTACCCCCATATTCACCATCCCAAAAATTTAGGAAAGGATTGACCGATGTTTGAAATCCCCGCTGGATCTGGGTATTGTTCCAGGGTGCATTGTTCCCGTAGAAGATCCAGGTTTCGTCGCATCCGTTCATGGCAGGGTCCACATTGACTCCACCAACGGTCGGACGGTAGCTGTAGCAGGTAAATAAATATTTCTCGGCAACTGTCCGGTTACGGAACGAATAGTCGATGGTGGCAACATTATCAGGAACTATGTCAAGGTAACCCTTGCAAGAACCCAAACCCAGGACAATGGCCAACGCAATGAATATTGTATATTTTATTTTCATGATAGTCCGTTGTTAGAAGGAGAGTTGTACTCCAAAGTTAAATACTTTTTGAATCGGATAGCCCAGGCCATTTCCACCCATTTCTGGATCCCACATTTTGAATTTACTGAATGTAAGGAGGTTCGTTCCGCTGAAATAGAAACGCAGGTTGGTCATCTTTACCTTTGAAATAAGCTTGGCTGGAATCGTGTAGCCAAATTCGAGCGATTTCAACCGGATGAATGAACCATCCCGCATGAACCAACTCGATGTTTGGGTATTGTTGGTATTCACCGTTTCGGAAAGGCGTGGCCACAAGGCATACAGGTCGCGGTTGTCTTCCGACCAATGGCTCTCTGCATAATCCTTAAGCAGTGCATTGTTCACTAGTTTTCCAGGATCTGTATCCCCACTGGAGGGGTGGTAGTTGATAAACGGACTGGTGGCAAAGGAGTCGATCCAGAAGGATTCGCGCGCAAGGCCCTGGAAGAAGAAGGATAAGTCCCATCCCTTGTAACCGGCGGATAATCCAAATCCATACACGATTTCCGGACTGGTTGGATAGCCCATTGGAACCCTGTCCAAATCGGTAATTTTGCCGTCCCGGTTGATATCCTTGTACTTGATATCCCCAGCCATATAGTTTCCGAACTGTGTCGGGGAGTTGCGAATCTCCTCTTCATCCACAAACAGGCGCTCTGCCACATATCCCCAGTTCTGGTTCAATGAATAACCGACCCTCGACCTCCAAGGTGTATCGGAGTAGTCTGGCTCTTCATACACGGTAAACTCGCTGGTGGCATAGGTAAAGTTTGCCATTCCTGTCATCCAGAAATCTTTGGTGAAAGTCTGGTTGTAGTTGAGAGAAATATCGATCCCCCTGCTGGCTGCTTCACCCACATTGGCGCGAATTGGAGCCTGGAGTCCCATGGTGGTAGGAATGGAAGAACGGGTCATCAGGATGTTGGAGCGGTCTTCTGTGAAAAAGTCGGCCTGG
Source organism: Tangfeifania diversioriginum (assembly GCA_945873105.1). Classification (GTDB taxonomy): domain Bacteria; phylum Bacteroidota; class Bacteroidia; order Bacteroidales; family Prolixibacteraceae; genus CAINVV01. The sequence goes on along the minus strand of CAMCBW010000021.1, from coordinate 33,206 downwards.
ATGTCCAGTTTGTTCCAGAGGCTCATTTCGAAACCAAGATTTAGCTTAATGGCAGTTTCCCAGGTGATATCGTCATTCGGATAACGGGAAACGGAGATGCCATTTTTGGTATAACCACCACCACTGTTGCCATAGGTTCCGAAGGCAGAGGCATAGGAAGCATTGTCCATGTTGACGTTGGAGAGGTAGAAGAAACGGTCGTTCTCATCGCCGATGGCATCGTTACCAACCAAACCGTAGGTTCCCTTGAGCTTTAATTTGGTGATGTTCTTTTTGAGACCGTCTTTCCAGAATTGTTCGTTGGAGATAAACCAGCCGGCGCCGATGGATGGGAAGAAGCCGAATCGTTCTTTCTCAGAGAAACGCTCTGATCCGTTGTAACCGAAGTTCAACTCCCCAAAATAGCGCGAATCATAGGCGTAAGTGCCACGTCCTGCCAAACTGATGTTCCGGTAGGGAAGCGACTTTTGAAGATCTCCAGCATTGGCGAAAAGTTGCTCCCGCATGGTGAAAACCAACAGTCCGCTCACTCCATGCTTCTTGTTGTAAGTCTGCGCCCAGTTCATTCCCGACTCGAAATAGGTGGTTGAATTGATGTCTTTGGTGCCCTCCTTGTAATCCAGGTATTCGGTACCGGTCAGCTCGTTCAGTCCGGTAAGGGTATAATAATCACTTGCTTTGTCATACGTATTAACCTGGTAATAGAACGGATTGTAGAACCTTGAAACATCGTAATAGGAGTAGCGGTTGGTATTGAACAGCGCACGGAAGGAGAGTCCCTTGGTGATAAAATCGAGCTGCTGCTTCAATTCAAACTGTGCAGACATCTGGGAGGTAGTATAATCCTTGTACCCCTTTGTCATGTCGGCATAAGGGTTGATGTACTGTCCCTTGTCGTAGTTTCCAAACAAAATGTGCTGGGAATACATGTTGGCAGTGTCCGGTTTAAAATAGGAAGGGAAGAGCACCGGATTGGTTTTCATAACCTTCTTAAACAGGTTGGTACCCCCATCAATCGGACCGGTATAGTCATCGAATGTTCCGCTCAAACGAACCACCACTTCGGTAGATTTGGTCACGTTGATGTTGATGTTGGAGCGAAGCATGTATTTCCGCAGTTTGATATTGCTGTTGAAGTTGTTCATCTTGTCCACTTTCAGCATACCATTGTCGTCATTGATGCTGCCTGCCAGGTAGTAACGGGCGATCTTTCCGCCGCCGCTCACGTTGAAGTTCAAACGACTGTTGAGGGTCTGGTCCTTGAACATGATGTTGTACCAATCGTTGGCCGGGTATACATAGGGATTTCCTCCGGCGATGGTATTGGCAATCTTATTGGGGGAATAAGGAGTAGCCCCGAGCGGATCGCGGGTTCTAACTGCTTCATTGTGAAGGTTCATGTAGGTAATCGGATCCGCCAGTTTGACCATACTGGTTGGTCTGGAAATTGCCTCCTCAAACCTTACGCTGATTTGTGCTTTCCCTTCCACACCCTCCTTGGTGGTTACCAGGATTACCCCATTGGCACCCCTGGATCCATACAGTGCCGTTGCAGTTGCATCCTTCATGATGGAGAAACTGGCAATATCGTCGGGCTGGATACGCGCCATCTCCTGGGTGGTAACCTCGTTGTTGTCGATCAGGATCAGCGGATCTTTCTTGTACCCAAAAGTGGTAACCCCGCGGATAAAAAACTGAGCATTGTCCAAACCAGGCTCCCCGCTTCGCTGGTAAGAGATCAAACCCGACATACGACCTGCCAGGGCAGTAGTAAGGTTGCTGGAAGGCACCTTTAACTCTGCGGGTTTGATCGTGGTGATCGATCCGATGACACTCTCTTTCTTTTGCTTGGCAAAAGCAACGACCGTAACATCTTCAATCTGCTCCGTTTCTGCCTTTAGCGTGATATGGACCGTACTCTTGTTCTCAATGCTTACCTCCTGTGTCTGGTAACCAATAAACGAGATCACCAAAGTGGCATTGCTTTCAATGTCAATGGAAAAACCTCCGTCGACATTGGTTACAGTACCCTTGGTACCTCCCTTTACCCGAACGGTAGCACCCGGAATCGGAATACCGTCTTCATCGTACACCGTCCCTGCAAATTTCTTTGTTTGTTGCTGAGCTGTTGAATTGCTGATTCCATTTTCTGAAAAACCATTGGGCAATCCACTGGATTCAGCGGCAATGCCGGCAAAGCTTTCACAGCAAAGCAATACAAAAACAACAAGAAAGAGTCGTACTCCTAAAAACAATTTTCTGCCTCCTGATGCGGGCAGCGGAATTAAGTTTTCTTCTTTCATAAGTTTCCAATTGTTAAATTTAAGTTTGAATTTAAAGTTTAGTCTATTCGTCAGTATTGTTTGGTCGAATGTTGTTGGGTGGTAACTCCGTCACAAATTATCCTGCCTCAACAATTCTCCCCTGAATTGTTGAGACGACCTTTTACCTTAATCAAAGCGGTAATGCAGTTGTGTGACATTTCCCACATTACCGGTATTTGGACACGCTGGCTTTCCTCCTTTCTTTTTTCACAAATTGAGTCTGGTTGGTATTTATCATTTTTCTATTTCAACAAACAGCAGGTGACCCGGATTCTATACATCAGGGTCCTTATGATGAACAATTCGACAGCATTTGCTTCACTGCTGCCATAAAACTGGTATTGTCAGAATGGTTTAGCAAATCAACAATAATATGGCGACAATATTTTGAACATTTCAGGCAATAAATTGCACAATTACGCTATATGATTCAAAATAAGATTTTCTATAAGAAATATTTAGATTCTTTAATATCTAAATAATGAAACATTTATCTCAATTTGTTTCGTATTTGAAATTTTCAAATCACCCAATTCCAAATTGCATTATTAAGCTTTGTAAAAATAGATCCGTTGAATAAGAATGCCTGCAGTCACCCCCCATGTGGGAAGTGCCAGTCAAATGTTGTCCAGCATTCGCTTTCTACAGCTTTGTGAACATATTCTTAAACCCGATTGGAGTTAGTACACCAAAGTTTGATGGATGGATCGCCGTATTGTGACCACTTCGCCATTTTGTTGGTAACGTCGGGGCCCAGTCTTTCTTCATAATAATTGCCATGAACTATTTCATGTTCATTTCGGGCATCTGGCTTAATCCGTTAACAATATACCCTCTAACCCTACGACCCTTCCATCGGGATAGAGTATTCCAACTACGATGGATGCATCTTCACCCAAGCCTTCATCGGCATCACCATTGCCCTCTTCCCAAACGATGTAGGCAAAATCTTGATATCCGGCTGTTTCAACAAATCCAATGGTTGGATGATTGGTAACGGAGCGCAATTTTTTCTCACCCATCCATCTTCCCTTGAAACAGGAATTATATATCCCTCCAAACGATGTCACGTAAAGGTTCTCTTCGTTGTCGATACCAAGCTCAGGTTGCTGGCGGGGCTGTGCCGTTACTTTTCGTCCAAGCTCCTTCCATTCGTCGTTGCCGGTTCTTTCAAACAGATATCCTTTGCCCGTTGAAATAATTACTTTGCCAGACCGGGTCACCACCAGGTGGGGCGATTCTGCACGATCGTCGCTTACTGCTTCTTCCATAGGCCAGGAAAGGCCACCGTCGGTCGAACGGCGATAGGTGATCTCTTTTACCGGGCCGTGGCGCTGTACCAAATGGAGCGTATGATCAGCTGAAACAAATAAATCGTTGTAAACATGGTCATTGAAACTTTTGCCATTTTCATCGGGATCGGGAAGGAACGACCATTTGGCAAAGCCCCGCCGGGTCTCGATGCCAATTTCACCTTTGAAGTTACCTCCGCGGCTCACCAGGAAAAGCTGGTCATTGCTGTTGATGGCCAATTCAGCGTCGCGCGATGCCTTGGGTTTTACCTTGTTCCACCTCTTTCCGTCGAACCAGGCATATTCGTTTCCGCAGTAAACATGAGGATTGCCTTTTGAGTCAACCACTGCATCCGGGTCAGAACGTACCGCATTGACACATTCACATCCAACGGGGGTCTCTTTCGACCACGTTTTTTTCACCTTGTCGTACCTCCGGTACATCAATCCCGAACGATTGTATACCAGGTGAATGTTGCCCTGCAGGTCGACAGCCAAATCGGGAAAGTTACCAGTTGCTAACACCGTTGGAGGCGCGGCATAAACATGTAAAATCCAGTCGTCTCCATCTGTGGGAGTTTGAAAAGTGGTGTGCTGCAGATTGGTTGGGGGAAGTACGCTTTTGCCTTTTCGGAGGTCAGATGGGTTTTTAGCGTTGATCCATTCCGTTTGAAACGGATAGGGGTAATCGAGGTAAAGTTCTACTTTGCCCAAAGTATCCAGGTAAATGTAGTATTCCTCTCCTTCCTTGGCGAGGCAATAGCCTTGTTTGACCAGATCCTGACGGGTGGTCATCTGGTTGAAAGGGATGGTCGCAAACCAATTGTGCACCATGCTGACAATATCGTGTTTCCCCTGATTGACCTCCTTCAAATCCATCGTGCCTGAGAAACCGGTTGATGAGACACCGTTGTTGTCGGCAAAATTCAGGATGCTACCTGAAAATAGAATCGTGTAAGTATTTTTTCTGATCCGGTCGTTCGAATAAGCCGGATGGTAAACATTTCCGGTCCAGAGTGTTTCGTTGGCGTAACTGGTTTTGGTCGGCCGGTGGTTCATACTCAATCCTGAAAAGAGTATTTCAGAATCAAAGGTTTTAGGTCCCTGGATGGTCGCCATATCGCACCACGGCTCATCGATAAACGGGCACCCAAACTGGCTTGCCCGAGTTTCGTTGTGGACGGTAATGACGTGGTTATGAACATCGACGCTGTCGATAAAAGCGCCTATTCGCTTGATGTCATTCAGGAGCATGGCATTTTTAAAACCTTTTTCGGCCCACAATGGTTCCGGACCGGCCAAGTTCAGGATCAGGTTGGGATAATGGCCAAAGCGGGCCAGAAAATAACGGATATAAAATTGCTGGTCGTCCCAGTTAACCGGCCAATCACCGGATTGTCCGAAGATTCCGGCAAAGGGGAAAACGGCGATACCCCTTTCCTTCAAATCATCCATAATCACCTCTGCTTTGCGGTATTCTGCCGGATCAACAGGCCACATCCGTGGGGTGTCCCATCCTTTTCCGCGCTCTGGTTGGTTGCGGTTGGTAAAACAACTGGCAATACTGAGCAGGTTGTATCCATTTTTGGTGGTCCAATCGAGGAAGCGTGTTCTGGCATTTCCATCGTCAGGATTGGCCGGATCGTCCCAGTTGGAAGCAAAAAATCGGTCACCAACATGAAAGCTCTTAAACAATGTTTTGGGTTGACGGCCTTGCCCTAACCAGAAGGGATTGAAGGCATTTTTCTGTACCCTTCCAGGTTTGTTGGTGGGAATGCAGATAAATTTGCCCGAAATTTTTTTATGCTCATCGGTAAACCAATACTCGTATGTCCATTCGGCATACTCATCGGGACTGAAGCGAATTTTCCAGGTATGGTTCCCGTCGTAAAAACCCGAATGGCTGAAAACCTTTCCCTCGCGTGAGTTAAACTTCACTTTTAAAGTTACATCACGCAGTGGGTCAGTGTATGTTTTGTAGTTTTTAACCTCGATCTCCCACAACTGGTAGATTTCAACCTTGGGCAGTTCCGGCAAACTGGATTGCCCCAATGAGACAAGCGCAAATAACTTTGAGAATAAAAACAGAAGTGCTAAGCCAGTTGATCTCATACTTTAATGATTTGTTTTTTTAAGGTAGTATGGAACTCCCCCGACAAATCGGGGTTCGTTTCATTTTTTTTATGAATTTACAATCGTTCAAGGATTTTTATGTATGCAATTTTGCGTTGATACCAATAAATTCCAACCCAAAATCCAGCAACAGGATTCTTAAGTTCCCCTTTCAATTCCAACTGCTGAGGGTCGGGAAGAACCTGTTGTGTCCTTTACCGGAGCAAGATTTGTTGCACCTGTATTCACTCCCGGACTTCCTTTGGCCAAAGTGAAATTTGCCCTATCACCATTGATTGATAAATTGACAAATTTTGGATCGTCTGTAAGGTCATTGAGGCCAGTTAATGCTGATAAAGTTGAATTAGTCCAAATGAACAGATACAGAATTGCCTTGGTTCGTTAGCGTAACGTTTTGCTGAACAATTTTACCACTTATTTTTACCGTAACTTCATAATCCCCACAGAACCCCCTAACCTGGTATGTTCCATCTTGGGCAGTTTTTCCGTCGGCGTTGGTCCACCAGGTTTTGGTTACCAGATCAGTATAAACTTTCCCGTGTTTGCGTACCGACCAGTCTTTGTTCCACATGGCAGCCACCGGAAACCAGTGCATTCCTTCCCAAAACCCCCACTGCACAAAACCGACCGTAGCCGGATTGCTGTACAAGGCAGTCAGAAAATCACGCAGGTAACGGGCCTTAAATTCGTCGTCGTTGCTGTTGATGTCGAACTCCGAAATCTGGATCGGCAATCCCAGTTGGGCAAACCGGTCGAGCCGTTCGAGTACTTTTGGGATCGAAGGCGGAGTTCCGCCAATATGTGCCTGTTCGCCAATGGCATCGATCGGAGCGCCATTTTCCTTCAGAAATTTAACATTAGCGAAGAATTTCTCACTGGGCGATTCGGCACCTTCTCCATGAAACATGGTATAGTCATTCAGGAACAGTTTGACACCTGGATCACCGGTTCGAGCCAGTTTAAACCATTTCACCATCTCAGCCCTTCCGAGGATATCCATCACATCGTGGTGGGCATAAGGCTCATTTATTACATCCCATTCGGCAAACTGCCCCCGCATCAGAGTGGTTTGCTCCTGGATATGACTCAGTATGGCAGAGCGGAGTGAGGCGGTATCGTTTTTCATACCAGCCAGAAATTTGGGAGAATGTTGCCACGAAGGCCAAATCATCACATGACCGCGAGCCGGAATATGATGGGTATTCAGCCATTCCACTGCTTTTTTGGTTTTGACACCCCTATTTTCAGGTTCCTGCATGGACCATACGTTCCATTTCATCTCGTTCTCAAATACCACCTGGTTGAAGTACTTCAGCAAGGTATCACGGTAAATTTTTGATTCCGGATTTTTTTCATCCAACAGCATTTGTGAGCTGGTTGCTGTGCCCCAATTAAAAGCATTGCGTTTCATACGAAGCATTACTTCAGCATTGGGAACGGGCTTTCCCTTGGCATCCAGGACTTTTAAAGTAAGGTCACCTTTGCGGTATTTTTCGATGCGTTCGGCTGCCGATTTGCGCCAGGAAGCATCGGGTTCACCTCCTTCGTAACGAACTACAGAGCGCGGTAAATCAGCTAGTTTTACTTTGCTACCGCAGTTCAGGAATGTTACCGGGCCTATTTCGAACCGCTGTGGGTAAGCATCAAATGCGAGCACCAGTTTTACCTCTTCAACCTTCACATCCTTCTGGATCACAAAAGGCAGACTGGTTTCGGTCCACGCTTTGCCAAAAGAGACCCCTCTTTCCAGGTAAGGGGGCCAAACATATTTTCCGTTTACCAGCTGGTCGACCCGCAATTCTATGTTCGATTCGCCGGTTTCCCTTTGACTTTCCAGGGAACGTGCCCTAAATGAGATCCAGAGTACATCCCCTTTTTGCAATGGAGAAGTTATTTTAATATTCAATCCAATATTACCATTCCCAGCTGGCTTTTGATAGGTATTTATGCGCAAAGCTTTGGTGAATGGCTGACCAGTCACTGTAACTTCTTCAGCAATAGCAGCAGAATTTCCAACTCCATAGAGATTCCATGAGCCAAAACCATCCGTTAAAATTGGTTTTCCAGCAGGATTTTGCGCTACCGCTGGAATACCTAAAGCCAAAAGGATAGGCAGAAGGAAAATCAATGTACCAAATTTAAAGGCGGCAATATCTGCTTTCATATACTAAATTACTGTGGGAAATTGATATATTTCAGATCGGTGGGTTGTAAAACTATCCTATTCAAATCACATTCATCCAAGTCCCTCCCTCCTACCTGATTTTTCAATGGTCTATTTTTGGTCCAAAACCCGATTCTACCACGCCAGTCAACAAGTTAGTTAATCTTTAGGGTTGCCTTGGTCCCGAGCCCAAAGTACCCATAGGATGCCTCCAGTTTGGCTCCTGCCTTTTCGGCCGGAATCTTGAATTTTGCTGCAAACAGGCCGGTATTGCTGCCTGTTTCGGTGACCTCCAGCTTTACTTTATCGTTGCCGGTCCTGATTTCAACCCACCCTATGTCTGCCTTGTCCCAATTCTGGTTAAGGGCGGCTTTTAGTTCAACCGTCACGATTTGGCCAGGTTTGGCTAAATTAACAATTTTCTGTCCGGTCTCATCCAGCAGGCGAAGTTGTTGGCTTCCCAGTGTGGAGAAGGTGGTGGTAGCCTCCCAGCCCCGGTTGGAAACGCACCAACCCTCCGTAGCATAGGCATTTTTACCAAATACTTGTCCATTGTTCTCCCCCACAATCTTCTCCACCTGCTTTGCGATCGGAAACTGACTGTCGAGCGGCGTACCATCCAGGGTCCCGCGTACCAGTCCGAGCCGGCCATAACCATCGGGATGCGCCTGCGGCCAACCCTCCTCTACCCCTGCCCAGAAACCACCAATCTTTACCCGCTCCTCGCTTTTGTTGCTCAGATGAGCTCCCACCGGATTCACCCCAAAGACAAAATCAACCTGGGCCCAGGCGAGGCTCCGTAAGGCTGGATCGTTCAATAGGTGGGCCACTGCAAACATTGAGCCACCCAGCGCGGGAGCTCCTCCCAACTCCTTGGTTTTGGTATGTGCCCATTCTGTGTCACTGTGCATGCGGTACCTCCAAAAATTGTTGCTTCTTTGCTTGATGTGCAGCGACCATGCTGCCAGTTTCTCTTTGGTACCCATGGGTGCATTTTCAGGTGAAGCCATCAGAAAAAAGGCAAGTGCCTGTGGGGTAATGTGCTCGGCGTTGCGGATCCACCACATGTGGCGCGGATTGTTGAAATCCCAGTTGGTCAGGATATCCATTGCACTCTCCTGTGCATACTTTAGAAATTTTTGCGGCTGGCCATCCTTTTCGTTTTTCTCACTGAGATACATAAAAAGGTTGCTGAACACCGACTGGCCAAAGGCATTACCCATTTCGTTGAACTCCTGGAATCCCAGGTCTACCCATTTGGTACTGTAGGTCCAGAAACGAACCACCTTGTGACGGTCATATTTTTCCCAGTTGTCCAGACAAACCTTGCGGTATTGCCGGTACTTTTCGGCCGGAAGGTAGGGTTTCAGGAAGGTATGGTAAGCGGCACAGACAGCTGCCAGCTGGTCGAGGGAGTTCCAGTAGTCGTAATTCATCCTTGGCTGGCCTTCGTAACCGAGCGACCCATGCCTGTATCCGGTTGGACCGTTGTAATCGACATATTTGAAGGCAAACTCGGCATGCCAAAGGATCAGATCGATCAGGTCGGCCACCTTTTTATCGCCCAGCTCTGTTGTCCAGTTGTCGTAAAGGGCCGGATTGGCCGCATACTGCAATACCTCAAAAACTGTTTCAAGTCCATAGGCACCTCCGTCGCGGGAGGGCCCGCCACCATATACCTTTGACATGTCATATTTACCAAGATCCTCATAACCCCGGACATCTACAAAAAAGTCGTACGCCAGCTTGGAGGAGAGTTTTTCCATCAGGTGATCAGCAATCCAGAAGGGAACAGACCGACCTCTACCATCCACCTCCACTACATATTCGTCACCGGCAGAAACCGGATTGAATTCTGTAAAATACCCCTGGCTGTTGAGAATTTTTCCGCCGAATACGATTTGATCAGTTTTTGCAAGGATGATCTTGAATGGGGTGTTGTCGGGTGCTCCATAGCAGACAAATCGCTTTGCTTCACCCAGGTTGTAGCCGGCCTGGTTGACAAAAGGTTTGTTGACAGGGGGAGGCACATTGGTCTGTGCCAAAGAGGGGAAGCAGGCAAAAAATACAAGGATCAAAACAAGCGCGAGTGATTTCATGAGTTATGAGTTATGAGTTATGTGTTATGAGTTTATCTGATCTTATTTTATTCCCCATCGATCAACTAATTTCGTTCATTTTGACAAAAAAGAGGTTACCTGATAGGTCTTTCCAACCTTTGTTTTTATGGAATAATCTTTTCCTTTGTAGCTCAATTTCAGATCATTGCCCAGAAGCGACTGAACAGAACAGGATGCCATCTTGCCTGATTTCCACTTCAGGTTGACGACAAAGCCGCCCCGGGCCCTTAGCCCCTTCACTTCGCCGTCGGCCCAGCCGGAAGGCAGTGCTGGCAACAATTGAATTACATAATGCTCCTTCTCCCTGATATGGCTTTGCAACAGCATCTCAGCTACACCGGCGGTGTAGCCAAAGTTGCCATCCATCTGGAAAGGCGGATGGGTATCAAACAGGTTCTCCACAATGCATTGACGGAACAATTGCCGGATAAGGTCGTACGACCTGTTGCCCTCACCAAGCCGGGCAAAAAGGTTAATTTTCCAGGCGGTACTCCAGCCGGTACTGACATCACCCCTTGCGTTAAGTGAGACCAATGCCGCCTTGGCCCAATCAGGAGTTTTCAATGGCGAGATCTGCCTGCCGGGATGAACGGCAAAGAGATGGGAGTTGTGCCGGTGGTGGTCATCCGGTTTGTCTACATCCTCTTTCCACTCCTGCAATTGTCCCCACCTGCCAATCTGGGGTCCAAGCAGACGTTCGCGCATTTTGCTAATCTTTTCACTGTATTCACGATCTGTACCCAGGACCTCGGAGGCCTCAATACAATTGCTGAAAAGATCAAATACGATTTGCTGATCATACGAAACCCCCGGATAGGGAGTGCGGTCGCCTTCGACATTCCCCGGACCATGCTCGGGCGACCAACCATCTGGCGTCACCAGTTTTCCATCCATTTCGATCAGATGGTCTTCCCAGTACCCTGAAATATCCTTGATCATCGGGTAAGCGCGGTTTTTCAGAAACTCCTTATCCCCGCCAAAGGCATAGTGTTCCCAGAAATGCTGGCTGAGCCAGGCACTGCCCGGACGGTGGATTCCCCAGGTGGAAGGACCTCCCATGATGTTGTTGGTGCTGTAGCAGATCCACCCTTTTTTGGTCTGAAGTTTTGGATCCGTTGATTTCTTCTGCACTGCGGCGAAATTCTCCATCCAGTCGAAAAGGGGCAAGTGACATTCGGATAGTCCGGTTGGCTCTGTCAGCCAGTAATTCATCTCGATGTTGATGTTGGTGGTGTACTGGGAATACCAGGCGGGCTTGAATTCGTTGTTCCAGATGCCCTGCAGGTTGGCCGGCAGGCTTCCGGGACGTGATGAACTGATCAGCAGGTAACGGCCATACTGGAACAGCAGCGCCTCAAGGGAAGGGTCTTTGGCCCCCAGTTTGTGGGCATTGAGCCGGTCAAGGGTGGGCAGATTATTGTCAGCACCCAGGTTCAGGCTTACCCTGCTGAAGAGTTTTTGGTAATCAGCCACATGGCTTTTGCGGAGTTGGGAATAGCTTTTCGCAGCCGCTGCAGTCATCACTTTTTCCAACTTTGCCCTGGGTGATCCGCCCTGAAAATCCTTGTGGTGATCGTTGAGGAAAGAGGTTCCAGCCGTTAGCAGGATGGTAACCTCATCGGCATTGCTTACTTCAACTCCGGAGGTATCCGAAACAAGCTTTCCGCCATGGTAATTTACGGTTACCAGTGATTCGTATTCCATCTGGTTTTCAGGAAGCCTTCCGGCAGCCCGCAGGCTATTTCCAGAGACCACCGTGGCAGCCTTGTGGGCATCCTTCAACCTGATTTTGCCCGATATCTTGCCCTTATTGTCAGAACTCAGGTGAATGACAACCACCTTATCGGGATAGCTGGCGAAGCTTTCACGCCGGAAGTTTGCACCACTGGCGGTGAAACTAACCTGATGAATTCCATCCTCCAGATTGAGTTCTCTTTTGTAATTTTCGGCCTTCAATCCCGGAAAATCCAGATAAAGATCGCCAAAAGGCTGATAGGATCCCACAATTTGTGTGGTACCGGTGATCAAGCTCTCTTCGTTGAACTGGAGGTGCTCCTGTCCCACTCCGCCAAAAATCATGGCCCCCAGGCTGCCATTGCCAATGGGCAGGGCCTCCAGCCATTTTTCGGCAGGTTTGGTGTACCAAAGTTTCAGCCCGCTTTGCGGAGACTGCCCAAACAACCATCCGGCGAAAACAAATTGAAGAAGAACAATTGTCAATACCCTATTTTTCATCCTACTATCCCAAAATTTTGTTTTATACAATTAAAACTATTTTTTGCCATCAAACTTCAATGGCACCGCCACGTTGAAACTCAACCGCTGCTCCTTGTCTGCGCGGTTGGCACCATACAAATATTTTGGAATACCATCCTCCAAATAGAGGCAGGGTCTTTCCAGCTTGGACAGGCTGGGTGTGCCATCCTGCCAGAAAAAGGTACTGCCAATCACCTTGGGGTGTTTGGCCGGAGCCCAATCTTTCCCGTTTTTGGAAATCATCAGGGCAAAAGCACCGCTGTCGCCGGTAAATTTCCCCACCACATCCCGCACGATGGCGAGATAGGTACCCTGCTGGAACCAGACAAATGGATCTTCGGCAACCATCCACTCTTTGGCACCATCCCTTGCGTCGAAGATGGTTTGATGGTATTTTGAATAGGGTCCGTAGGGAGATTTGGCAAAAGCCACCCCGAACCTTACCTGTCCGCCATTGATCTTGCCATTTTTACAAACCTGCTTGTACAACAGGATCACCTCACCCTTGTCGTTGAAACAGGCAGCAGGATTGGAAACCATCAATGCATCATGGGCCGTCGAATCGGAACTGACACTTAAAACCGGTTGATCCAACCTTTTCCATTCACCATCCGGGGAGTCGGCTACCGCCATCCCAATACGTTGGCTGTTGCGGTAGTACCACCAGTTTCCGCTCGAAGGAACCGGCTGTTTGATTTCGGCTGTCGAACTGGTCCCCATGTAATAGAGGTAGTATTTGCCTTTGTAACTGACCACCGCAGGGTTGTGGGTTGCAGAACCATCCCAGAATTGGGTACCTCGTGCAGGCAGCGCCACTTTCAGGTGTTTGAAAGGTCCGGCCGGAGTTGCGGCAACCGCCACTGCCACCTCTGAAGTGACTGGCCATGAATAAAAGCCATGTTCGAGTGGCCAGCGGGAATAGAGCATGTAGAATTTGCCATCCTTGCCTTTGGTTACCGATCCGCACCAAACATAATAGCCGGGATCGATGAAACGGTTGGCCAGCGGCACCGGCTGAACCATGGCCTGGAGGTCCAGCTCTTCGATGGAGGTAAGGCTCCCTTTTTCGGTTGATTTTGCAGTTTGAGCGAAACCCGTCTGACCAAAAAGCAGCAGAAAGGCAAACAATATGATCGGTTGACAAGACTTGAGCTTCATTTAAGAAATTTATATTAGATTATCAATCAACAATTTGTCGCGCAAAGACGCAAAGACCGCAAAGAAAAAAGGCCCCTTTGCGTACATTGCGACTTTGCGTGACCTTTAATCTTAGTTCTTTACCGGCTCCCAGTCGTCGGTGCGGAAGGAGGAAACCGGAAGTCCGTCGGTACTGAAGAGATCGCCCACCACAAAATCATGGAAAGCATAGCGAACAGCCACAGGCTCGGCAACTGCAGGTGAAATCAAGGTTATGCCTGTTCCTGTGATGAATGCCTTGGCAGGATAGAATCTTTTGGCAGCACCCGCCACTTCAAAGCAGGAGAGCTCCTTTCCGAAAGAGGTTAGTCCGTTGGGGGCATTGTCGAAGGTCAACTTCACTGTTCCTTCACTAACCTTGAACTCTTTCAATACCGGACTCTGGCTGTTGATTCCCTTGATTCCATAGGTTTTTTCCAGCGCCAGCATGGCCAGGCGTTTGGAACCGGTCTCCTTGTGGGCGGGGTGGATACAATCCTTTTCGCCAATGTCCATGATACAGGCCATTCCGGTGTTTTTCAAAACGGTGGAGGCTTTTAACTGGGCTTCGCGCAGGTAGGCAGAGTTAAGGCCAGTCTGACCATAATCGAAGGGCGCAATCTGCACATAATAGAAGGAGAAATCACCGATCCCCCAAACAGAGCGCCAGTTTTCGATCAGTCCTGGCATCAGTTTGGCATATTCATTAGGCTCATTGCGGTTGGACTCTCCCTGGTACCAGATGGCTCCACGCACCCCATATCCCACCATCGGATTGACCATGGCGTTGAACAATACGGTAGGTGTCTGTTGGGAAAGTTTCTCGACAGGTTTCTTGTCAGGGATCTTTACCCATGCAAAATTTTTGCAGCCACTTTCACTGATCCAGGGCTCGATGCGGGTACCTCCCCAGCTGGTATTGATCAAGCCGATGGGGACATGCAGCGCCTTGTTGAGCATCAGGCCAAAGAAGTAGGCTGTGGCACTGAAATCAACGACATTGGCTGGTTCACAAAGGCTCCAGCTGCCCTCAAAATTGACTTGTGGCTCCAGATTGGCTGCTTTTTTAACGGTAAACAACCGGATATTCGGATTGGATGAAAATGCAATCGCTTCTCCTGAACCTGCGATGGGTTGATTCCGGAAACCTTTCATCGGCATCTCCATGTTCGATTGGCCCGAACAGATCCAGACCTCTCCGATCAATACGTTTTTAAGTTTTACACTTTTCCCGTCACTGATGGTGACCTCATAGGGACCACCCGCCTTGGGAGTAGCAACTTTAACCTTCCAGCTTCCATCGGCAGCAGCTTTGGTGCTGTAGCTCTTGTGGTTCCAGGAGGTGGAAACATTGACAGAGGCGTTCTTGGTAGCCATGCCAAAAATTGCTGCCTCCGTCTGCTGTTGCAGTACCATGTTGTCGCAGAAGATGGCAGGAAGTTTGATTTCGGCCAACAGGCTGCCGGAGGTGAATGTCAGCAGCAGGAGGAGCGCTGCGAGGAAATTGAGGTTTTTTTTCATTGCATTCAAGTTTAATTGTGAGCGTAGATATTTATAAAACAGTTATCTAAAATAAATCCTTGTTGGTAATTCAAGCGAATGGAGTCATCTGTCAATTATTTGCCAATTACAAATTCTGCCACCTTCGTACCAATGTCATTCAAGGCAGTTTGGTTGTAATGGACGATGTCCCTGAACCATTTGCGCTGGGCAAATTCACCGGTTTCGCCGTAGGCCAGGTAGACTCCCTTCATTTTTTGGGTCACAGCCAGCTGTGCAATCCTTACGGCTTCACATCCATCGGGTGCCTTGTCCTGCTGGTAAGCTGTTTGCACGATGTAAAAGGGAAGTTTCTTGCCAAATTTCTCCCTGAAACGGAGGATCAAGCTTTCCAGGGCCAACTGGTATTCGGCACCGGTCGTCTGACCTGCCAGGATGGCATTGGCATCGCGCTCGCCCTGCATCCAGATGATGCCTGTCAAAGGAATTTTCGATTTGGCCTCTGCCAATTGCACCTTCTCAACTGCCTGCCCAAAAAGTTCTCCCGAACGATCCCAGGTATTGTAGGTACCCATCTCAGCCTTTTGGTGACAGGAGGCTCCGCCACGCGCTGCGGTAACCATGTATACCGGCTGACCAGTCAATTCATTCAGCCTCCTGGCAAAAGCCGGGGCCACACTGCCTGTTCCTGCTTTATGAAACAATTTCCAGGCTTTCCCGGCTGGATCTTTCAGTGGTACAAAGTCATTGGCAGCCGCATCAAATTCGAACGCAGTATTGGGCAAACACTTCACGCTGGTCAATGAATCCCCCGGTCCCACTGCATTGCTTTGTCCGGCCAGCAGGAAGAGCTGTGGCTTATGGGCCATCAGGTTAAGTTGAAAAACCAGTAAGAAGAGAGTGGCAGTAATCGCATTTCTCATGGTAATAAATTTAACTAATATGTATTTCGGATGGTGGCATAAACCCCATATGATTCTCCGGCTATTTGATAAAATGGCACAAGCCGGTAGTTAACCCCATTGTTTTTCAATTCAAAAGCATATTTGTCTTTCACCTTTACGATGTCGTGAAGAATGGTCTCCGGCGTACCTTTCAGGATGAGTTCCTTTTCCGTTTGAAAGGCCAGCAAGACCGGACCATGGTAGATGGCGACAACGTTTTGGTTATCAGGCATCGGCTTGATTTCCAAATCATAGCCGAAGGTCAGCGTTACCCAGTCTCCATCTGTCCATGTTCGTTCTTCAATAGTCGCGAAAGAGGCTGGTTTGGCAGCAGTTTTGTAGTGCTGACCATTGATCAGAATCCTGGTTTGACTGTTGGTACCCGATGGGATCAACAGGTTCATCTTGAATCTGACCGGATCCTTGGTGGAAACTTTAAACACAACCCTGGGGTTTTCGGGAAAATTACCGGTCTGGCTGATGGTTACATTCTTCTCCTTCCAGGTTACCCGGGAAGGCAGGTAAAGATTGACCCAAATATTGTCTTCATCGTGGAAATAAATATTGGCGTTGAGATGCGCATATGCTTCGATACCCGTACCACTGCAGCATTTAAAGTCATTCTCCTTCATGAAGGCCTTTTTCCTGGGGGATCCCAGGGGAAGATGGTACACCGACATACCGGTTTCGCTATTTTGGGCTGCTTGCACGGCATTGTAAAATGTGTTCAGGTAAGCATTGGCATAGTCGGGTGAGGCACTCCACTGAAACAGATTGGCAGTGAGTTTTTGGGTGTTGTGGGTAACACAGGATTCACCAATCTCGCCTGTAAGCGTGGCGCTTTGATGATCGGCAACGCCCCAGTGCTCGGCGATTCTGGATGTTGGTGTTGTGGCGATCGGCCTCGGACCACTGCTGGTTCCGTTGACATAGCAGTGGTGGTTCACCAGGATATCCCAGAAATGGATGGCCGCATCATGGTAATAGGTTTCACTGGTATTCTCAAACCTTCGGGCAAATCCGTTTACCAGCACGATGTGGGTATTGGCGTGCAATCCTGGTAAGATGTCCTTTCCCTCCGAAAGGGGTTTACTGAACCATTTCCGGTCAAAAACAGCGGCCAGTGCCAGGTGTACCGGATCTTTGCTAACTGCATAAAGGTTGTGAAGTACCTCATTCATCCCTCCCACTTCGTTGGTGGGATTGGCCTCAACGGTAAATAAAATCTTTTCTATCTCTGCCTCCGGTAGCCGGTCCATCCTGGATTTTACATAATCTGCCGTATTGAGCAGGATACTGTATGCCTGCTTGTTACCGGTAAGGGTATAAACATCCAGCAGACCCTGCATGATTTTGTGAAAGGTATAGTAGGGGGCCCACACTCCGCCGTACTTCCGCTCCAGGGTGTCGAACTCCTTTTCAGGAAATGCACTCAGGTATTTTCCACCCAACTTTTGCTGACATTCGGCCAGTGCACCGACCATGTAGGTGAGTCGTTTCGCCAGTACCTGGTCCCCGTCCCTCTCCACCAGGGTGGCAGCAGCCGAAAGGTAATGTCCGGTGAAATGGCCACGCAATCCGCAATCGGGACTCTCCCACCCTTCCAGTGGTTTTGCCTCCGACTTTATGCCGGCATTGACCCTGAAATTGTGCAGCAACCTATCGGGATCCAGCCTTACCAGGAAGTCGGTATTCAGCCTTTCCCGCTGCTTTATCCAAGATTCATTCAGGATAACATCCCTGTTTGAAAAGGGGGTAACAGTCTGTCTGTTGGTATCTGCCGAACGGGCGGAGAGTTGCAAAAAAAAGAGGAAAAAAAGGATCGCGGAAACTGGAGGGAACCAACCGCTCACCCTTCGGCTTCGCTCAGGGACCGGGACTTGAAATGAATTAAGATGCGACAATACATCCACCCTTCGGCTTCGCTCAGGGGCCAGGACTTGTATTGAAATAGGATGCGGCAATACTACCTCCCTTCGGCTTCGCTCAGGGACCGGGAACATTTCAAACAATTCAAACTTTCCAAACATTTCAAACAATCCTCTTTCCCTTCGTTGAATTTTATAGTTCTCTGACCTGTACCAGCTGAAGGAGCTCTTCCAGGTGACGTTCGTATATTCCGCGGGGAGTCTCCCTGTATTTTTTGCATAGCGCGGCAGCATATCCCACTGCCACACCCATCTGTCCGGTAGTGTTCATGACCCTTGGTCCGCCGAGGCCCACATGGGAGCAGCTGAAACAGCGACCTGCCATCAGCAGGTTGGTGATATTTTTGGAGTAGAGAGACCTGTAGGGGATATAGTATTGGTCTATCTTGTAAAACATGGCCTCGGAAAGAAAATCCGGCTTCTGGGGATGCTTCAGAATCTCTTGGTAATGCACATCGACAGCACGTTTTTCGACCACCACAGCATCCGGAAATTTCCGCATGTACTTTTCATCGTTGAAGGTATAGATGTAATCACCCACCAATCTCCTGGACTCTCTCTTGCCGGCGATGTAAGCCACCCACTCCAATGCCAGGGTATGGTTGGCTTCCTCTTTTTTTGCATTGTAAAAGGAGCCATAGATGGCCCGAAACATATGGTCCCTGATCTGTTCTGCATCTTCTACCTGGTTCAGGTTGTTGTCTGAATACTCCCACTGCCAGACCCCTTTTGTAGCAGCGTGTCCTTTTGCCACCCCCAAGGCCCAGGGAACTTCTGGAAAGGCTACCGGAGCCGTGGTATCAAAAGAGCGCCAAAGTACCGAAGCCCCCATCACCCGGTTGTCCCCCTTTTCGGCACTCCACAACTCTCCGTATTTTGGCCAGCTCTCGCCAAATTTGGCCGAATCTTCGCGTCCATACATGTATTCTGCCTTTGCCCAATAGCCAACCCATCCATCGCCCGTACAATCGGCAAAAACCGGCGCCGAAAAACGTTTGGTCTCTCCGGTGGAGGTATGCCTGGCATCCACCCATTTGACCTTGCTTTTCGAGCTCTCCGCCTGGTAGGCCCTGAAATTGAGGTAAAGTGTTATGTTGGGGTATTTCTCTATATTGGCATGCCGGCGCGCATCATCTCTCAATGCATCAGGAGATCCGTTGTCGTAATATTTACTGGTATTTAACTGTGAAACAATCCGGTCTGTATAGCCTGTGATGCCTTCGGTATGAACCCTGACTTCTCCGCTGGCGTTTCCGCCCAGGACGGGTCTGTCGTGTACAATCGCCACATTGAGACCCTGCTCAGCCGCTGCAATGGCTGCAGCACAGCCTGCAATTCCTCCGCCGACAACAACAAAATCATACTTCACCGTTGTTTTGGGTTTTGCCGGTTCACCCAGCATTTTTCTCCTCCATTCGGCCATTTGAAGTGGTTCAGATGGGGGTTCAACCTTCAGGGTACTGAAATAGATGGCATCGCAACGGCCTTCGAAGCCTGTTAAATCCTTCAACTCGACAGTGGAGGCCAATTTATCGACCAGAACCTCGCCCGCATATTGCCAATTCCATCCTGCTGTTGTTCCGAGAACTGTTTGAACAGTTTTCCCATTGACTATTAGTTGAAAACGACCAGGAGCCTCCCAGTTACCGGGGACCCAATTTTTGGTACGTACCCATGCATGGTAGCTGCCCATGGCAGGGAATGCAGCAGTAGTAATGGCATTCTCGACAGGCTTACCCAGTCCGTGTGCCAGGAGGTAGGGCGAGCCCATCTGGAGGGAGAATTGCGGATCGATGACCCATCCTCCTTTTTGCTGGAAACTCTCGGCCTCCAGCAGCAACTGTTTGGCCGGGGCAGCAACCACTTGAAATGCAGTGATAATCAGGATTGAAAGAAGTAAGTTCGTTCTCATATGGTATGTCACTAGTTGGTTTGAAATGTTTAAAATGTTTGAAGGGTTTAAAATACCACTTAATTTCGATTTCTGTTCCCACTTTCCCCTTTCAGACATTTCCTATTCTGCCCGGAACAAGAGCAATTCCAGCAATGCCGGTGGCTCCTTTTCATTTTTGATCAGCAGCCGGAATTTCTGTGCCGTCACCGGAACAAAACTCCTGGTCAATCCTGTACCCTCCGTATCGGTGGTGAAGATGGTGTTCCATTGAGCACCAACGAGGTATTGAAGCTCGTGTGACTGACGGATGCCACTCCACGGATGCCAGGGCTCCACCAGCGAGATGCACTGAATGGCAGTTGGTTTTCCCAAATCTATCTCGACAGATGCACTCTTCTCCCCCTTGGCGGCCTGCCATTTGGTTTTGGGATCACCGTCGGTGAGGGCCTGGCTTTTGGTTCCCTGAACGGTAGAGGATACCGTCGCAGCAGCTCCCTGCGATGGGATGGACTGGATCATTGGCTCACCCACAAATTCAACTGCCACCACCGAAGCTATGTTGTCGGGCGCATAGGCAGGAAGTTGCAGGGTCGATTGATCTTTACCTGACGTGACTTTGAGGTTCCTCTTTGCATCAGCCAGCAGATAAGCCTTTCCGATTTTATTGGAAAATGGGATACTCAGCTTACCATCCTTGGGCCAGTCGAAAACATGCAGGTAAAGCGTTTGCCCTTTCCGGGTCGCACGACCCCAGGATAAATAGGGGAACGGACTTCCACTTGTACCATAGATGGCCTCCCCGTTATTCTTCAGCCAAACACCCATTTCGCGCAGGCTTTGCTGGCATACTTCAGGGATAATTCCATATTGGTTTGGCCCGACATTCAGCAAGAAATTTCCTCCCTTGCTTGCGATATCAATCAGTTTTTGAAGCAGATCTTCAGTGCTTTTCCAACGGTCGTCGTAAGCATTGTAACCCCAGTGCCCGTTCATGGTCATGCACACTTCCCAGTTGCGGCCGGGGAAGCCTGTAGCCGGAACAAATTGCTCGGGTGTCTCCAAATCGCCGCCCATGCCGGCCCCAAGGCGGTTGTTGGTAATCAGGTTAGGATATGGTTTTGTCAATTCGGCCAGTCTGATGGTCATTTCTTTGGTCATATTGGTTGGGGTATCCCACCATAAAACAGCCACATCGCCGTAATTGGCAAGAATCTCCTTTACCTGTGGAATGGCAATCTCATCAATGTATTTACCCATGTCGCCCTTGTGGGTTTCATCCCATTCCACATTTCCTGAGACTGCACCGCCAAGATGGTACCAGTCCTGTGCCTGAGAATAGTAGAATCCCAGCTTCATACCCTGCTTGCGACAGGCCTCGGCCAGTTCCTTTAAAATATCACGTTTGAATGGGGTTGCATCCACAATGTTGTAGGCATCTGTCTTTGTCCCAAACATGGCAAACCCATCGTGGTGTTTGGAGGTAATAACGATGTACTTTTGTCCGGCCTCTTTGGCCATTTTGACCCACTCTTCGGCATTGAAGCCTGTTGGATTGAACTGTTTGGCCAGGGCAGCATACTCAGCCCGCGGAATTTTTGCCTGGTGCATGATCCATTCACCATAGGTAGTTTTGTCGCCCCATCTGCCGGAAGGAACTGAATAGATTCCCCAGTGGATAAACAGGCCAAACTTGGCATCCTTCCACCATTGCATTTTTGGATCATTTTGTTTGGATGCGGAAGTACCATCTCCGTTTTGTGCCATTGATACCGTTGCCAGAAGCGCTATCAGGCAGCAAAGAGCTATTTTTTGCATATTTCAGATCTTAAAAAAGAGAGTTTGGACTTTAATTCTCTAAATTTAGCACCATAATACCCAAATCAACGCTTTCTGCACCAAATTCTTTTCGGAAACGTTTTCGGAAACGTTTTTATTTTCGGAAACGTTTCTGAAATAGATTAACAGACAGTTTAAATTTATAACACAGAGAATATCTAACTATTTATCAAAAACAGAGAGCAAATAGAAATTTCAGCTATTTTGAATTTTCATTAGAGAAACCCCGGAGTTTCACAGAGTTGGAAAATCGCAAGCGATTTTCTCTCTGTGTACCTCATTTTTTCTCTTGCAAATTTTGCACAAAGCGACAATTTCAAAGCAATACTCAGTTTCATCAAGGAGTCATAAATACTCTGAGTAATAATTTTAAACAGCTCCTAAGAACATTTCAAACTATCTTCGATACCCCAAAGATCGGAAAACTTCGCCTGATTATCAATTCGATTTTCACCAGCCGGAATATTGCACTATTTTTGGCAAAAAAATAGAACGAATGAACTTTGTAGAAGAACTATCCTGGAGAGGCATGATCCACGACAAGATGCCCGGATTAGATGAACAGCTGGCCAAAGAGTTGACAACCGCCTATGTCGGCATCGACCCCACGGCTGATTCACTGCACATTGGACACCTGGTAGGGGTGATGATGCTGAAACATTTTCAGGTAGCCGGCCACAAGCCCATTGTACTGGTGGGCGGAGCTACAGGAATGATCGGTGATCCTTCCGGGAAATCACAGGAGCGGAACCTGCTGGATGAGCCAACCTTGCGCCACAACCAGGAGTGTCTTAAAAAACAGCTCGCCAAATTTCTGGATTTTGAATCCACCGCTGCCAATGCTGCAGAGATGGTCAACAACTACGACTGGATGAGCAACTTCACCTTCCTGGATTTCATCCGCGACATCGGCAAGCACATCACCGTCAACTACATGATGGCCAAGGATTCTGTCAAGAAGAGAATTGAAGACAGCAGCACAGGCATGTCATTTACAGAGTTTACCTACCAATTGGTACAGGGAACAGATTTCCTCCACCTCTACCAGCACAAAAACTGCAAATTGCAGATGGGAGGTTCAGACCAGTGGGGCAACATCACCACCGGCACCGAACTGATCCGGCGCAAGATGGGCGGAGAGGCCTTTGCCCTCACCTGTCCGCTGATCAAAAAGGCCGATGGAACCAAATTCGGCAAGACCGAATCGGGCAATGTCTGGCTGGATCCCGAGCGCACCTCTCCCTATAAATTCTACCAGTTTTGGCTCAATACCTCCGATGAAGATGCCCAGAAATACATCAAGATTTTCACCCTGCTCTCCAAAGAGGCAGTTGAAAGCCTGGTAAATGAGCACCTGGAAGCACCCCATCTGCGACTGCTTCAAAAGTGTCTGGCCAAAGAGGTCACCTGCATGGTTCATTCGGAAGAGGCTTACAACACTTCCGTGGAAGCCTCCGAGATCCTTTTTGGCAAAGGGACAGAAGATACTTTGCGGAAGCTGGACGAGGAGACATTGCTCTCTATTTTTGAAGGAGTACCTCAATTCAACCTTTCCATGGCTGAATTGGAGCAAGGGATCCAAGTGATCGACCTCCTTGCCGAAAAGAGTGAAGTCTTTCCATCCAAGGGAGAAGCTCGCAGAACCATAGCCGGTGGAGGTCTGTCCATCAACAAGGTGAAGCTCGAATCTGCGGATCTGCTGGTCAATACCACCCATTTGATTGGTGGAAAATACCTGCTGGTGCAAAAAGGAAAGAAGAATTACTTTCTGCTGATTGCCGGATAAAAACCCAACAACATAAAATGGAGCATAGTGCATCTGCCATCCCTTACGAACTGGAATTCTCGGTCCGTGATTACGAATGTGACCTGCAGGGAATCGTCAACAATTCGGTCTACCAGAATTATTACGAGCATGCCAGGCACCAGTTCCTGCTTGGGAAGAAGATTGATTTTGCAAAACTCCACGCAGAGGGTATTGACCTGATTGTTTCAAGGGTAGAAATTGATTACAAATACTCCCTCCGAAGCGGAGATATTTTCAAAGTAACGGTAACCACCCGGAAAGAGGGGCATCTCAGGCTGATTTTTGAACAGGACATTTTCAAACTCCCTGAAAACAGACTGGTATCACATGCCAAAGTTACCGGAGTCGGACTTAGGAAGGGACGACCTTTCAAACTCGATACGCTTCCCGGATTCGAGCAACTGCTATAAAACAACGAAGTTTGAAGGGGTTATAGGGTTTGAAAAAGTGTTTAATGAATCAAACATTTCAAACATTTCAAACATTTCAAACATTTCAAACATTTCAAACATTTCAAACATTTCAAACCCTACAAACTTTTCTTTACCTTTGATTGACAGTTCTATTAACCACAACTAAAAATTAACTTCGATCAAATGTTACGAAAAATCAGTCTGGTCGGGACTTTGATGCTGTTGCTCAGCCTCCCGAATGTTTCAAAAGCCATCGATTCTGCCAAACCATTTCTGGGACGCTGGGCGCTCTTCCTCCCCGGTGGAGCGGGCTGGCTGGAGGTCAAACAGATGGACAAATATCTCGATGCAAGCCTTCTCTGGTTTGGTGGCAGTGTGGAACCGGTTTCCAGCGTTTACATGGATGGTGAGACACTGGTAGTGACCCGTACCCGGAATTTTGTCCGCGACAATAAAAGGACGCACATGGCAAGTTCCCAGTACCGCTTCTCCCTTTACGCTGATCAGCTGGTCGGAGAGCTAATTTCCCCCGAAAAAGATGGCAGTGTGAATAAGATGCGTTTTACCGGGAAGAAAATAGCCGATCTGCCTGCAGCACCCAACCTCTCCAAACTGGTCTATGGCAAACCCGTGAAATTGCTGAACGGGAAAGATCTCGCCGGCTGGAAACTGCTGGAAGAGAAAAAAGTAAACGGTTGGTCGGTCGTCGATGGAGTTCTGGTAAACGATCCGGTACAGAAAGAGGGACAACCTCACATTCAGTATGGCAACCTGTGCACGATTGACAAATACGAAGATTTCAACCTGAAGCTCCAGGTGAATGTTCCGGCCGGCAGCAACAGCGGGGTCTACCTGCGTGGAATTTATGAAATTCAGGTGGTCGACAGTTATGGCAAAGAACTGGATCCGCACAACATGGGAGCGCTCTACAGCAGAATCACCCCATCCGAATCGGCTGAAAAGGCCGCCGGAGTGTGGCAAGACATGGACATCACCCTGTGCGACAGGCATGTGACAGTGGTTCTTAACGGCAAAACCATCATCAACAACCAACCGGCATTGGGTTGCACCGGCGGAGCCATCACTCCCGATGAATTCATTCCCGGACCCATCTACCTGCAGGGCGACCACGGGAAGGTGTCCTACCGGAATATTGAGATCAAGCAGATCTTGAAATAGAATTGAATCCCTTTTTGATAAGCCCCGTTGCAACCCGTGCAACGGGGCTTTTTATTGGTGCTATTTTTGCATTTTTTAACAGAATGTTATCTATTTGTTAAATATTGTGCATTTTGCTATTTTTTTTTATTTTAATTCTTTGCAACTTTATGCAATCGATGAGTGGTTTAAAGCCTTTAACATAGGATCACCACGATCGTTTTTTTGAAGCCAAATTCACAAGTCCAATAACTACAACTTTTTATCCTTATGTCTTTTAGACTATTTCTGAGAGATGAAAGACCATCCACAACAATTCATACATGTATATATATGATTAACAAGGTATTTAAAGAATATCGGTTGTCATCCTGTTTGGAATGATGGGTAGTTAGTACAGACCAATGAGCGTTCTTATGTTTAAATAATCAAACTTAAAGTTTATGAATCTATGAAAAAAAGAAGACTGATTTTTCAACAAAAAGAGAAGTTGATAAGGATTCTCCTGTCAATGTTTCTGTTCACTGCAGTGATGTCGGGAATGGCTTTTGCACAACAAAAGTCTGTGAGCGGTGTGGTGAAGGACGAGAGTTCATCGCCAATTCCGGGGGTCACAGTTTTGGCTAAAGGGACCACCGTTGGAACCGTGACTGATATCAACGGCAAATATACCCTGTCAGGGATTCCTGCAGGGGTCGACGTTTTGTCCTTTTCCTTTATTGGCATGGACATGCAGGATCTCCAGATTGGGAACAAGACCACCATTAACGTTGTATTAAAGACCAGTACCGTTGGAGTTGAGGAGGTCGTTGTTGTTGGTTATGGCACCCAGAAAAAGGCCAACCTGACAGGTGCAGTCGACCAGGTGACCGGGGAGGTTTTTGACAACCGTCCGATCGCCAACGTTTCGCAAGGTTTGAAGGGAGTAATTCCCAACCTGAATATCAAGCTCCAGGACGGAAAACCCAACCAGGCACCCAGTTACAACATCCGAGGAACAACTTCAATCGGTCAGGGTGGAAGTGCCTTGATTCTGATCGATGGGGTGGAAGGTGATCCAAGTTTGTTGAATCCCAATGATATTGCCAGTGTATCCATCCTGAAGGATGCCGCCTCCGCCTCCATTTATGGTGCCAGAGGTGCCTTCGGTGTTGTATTGCTTACCACCAAAAACCCTCAGAAAGGGAGGACGAGTGTCACTTTCTCGACCAGTTATGCCATCAAGGATCCGGTAAAATCGCCTGATTTTGTGACAGATGGATATACCTGGGTGAAGATGTTCTCTGAAGCATTTGTCAATGGGGATGGCTCTTTCCCTCAAAACATCAACAAAACCCTGAAATTTTCACAGGCATACCTGGATGAATTCAAGAAAAGGGTAGAATCCGGTCAACCTTACAAAACGGTCGATATCGATCCTGTCACCGGCGAGTATGTCTATTACGGCAGTACCGATTTTTACAAGGAGCTCTACAAGAAAAACCTGGGTGCAACCGACAACAATCTGACGGTAACAGGAAGTACCGACAAGGTCTCCTATTTGGTTTCAGGGCGTTACATGAGCCAGGAGGGTTTGTTCAGGTACAATTCTGACGACTACAACATGAAAAACTTTCGGGCAAAAGGGTCCATCAAACTGACCGACTGGTTGACTTTCGAAAACAACACGGAGTATTCAGACATGTTTTACCACAACCCGATGAACGTTGGCGAGGGTAGCGGAATCTGGAGAAATATTGCCGATGAAGGCCACCCCAACGGAACGATGTTTAACCCTGACGGCTCCCTAACCATGGTATCTGTGTACAACGTGGGTGATTTTTGGTATGGGAAAAACGGGATCGATAACAAGAAGAAGGTATTCAAGAATACTGCCGGATTTACCGCCATGTTCCTCAACGACAAATTGAGGGTCAAAGGCGATTTTACCATCCGGAATACCAACAACAATACCAAGCAAAAAAGGGTCCAGGTGCCCTACAGCAACAAACCCGGGGTGACTGCTTTCGTTGGAACCACCACCAATGACCTCGCTTTTGACAACCGCGAAACTCAATACCTGGCCACCAACCTCTACTCTGAGTATGAGAATACCTTCAACGGTATGCATTATTTAAAAGGGATGATTGGCTACAACTACGAACAATCCGTTTACAACCGGCTTGCCGCACAACGAAATGGATTGATCTATGAAGGAGCCACCGACATGAACCTGGCACTTGGGCAGCTTATCAACACTGGTGGAGGTTATGAGAAGTGGGCGATCCTTGGGGGTTTTGCCCGGGTGAACTACTCCTTCAAAGACCGGTACCTCGTGGAGGTCAATGGCCGGTATGACGGCTCTTCCAAGTTCCCGGCCGCTCAGCGGTATGCTTTCTTTCCATCGGTATCAGGAGGTTGGCGTCTGTCCAAAGAGTCTTTCTGGCATGTATCCCCCAAACTCTTCTCAGATGTTAAACTGAGGGCTTCTTACGGCTCTTTGGGCAACGGAAATATTGGCTCCTATGTGTACCAGGAGCAATTCTCCATATCCCAATCCAGTCTTATTCTCAATGGGGTAAAACCTCAGCAAACAAGAACACCCGCTGTTCTTCCCGATGGCATAACATGGGAGACTTCGACCACTTCTGACATTGGACTCGACTTTTCCATGTTGTCTGACCGTCTGAGATTTGTGGGAGACATGTATCTGCGCAATACGACTGATATGTTTACCATCGGTCTGACACTCCCGGCAACTTTCGGTGCAACACCTCCCAAGGGTAACTATGCTGACCTGAAGACTACCGGCTGGGAGGTTTCAGTAACCTGGAGAGACAATTTCAAACTTGCCGCGAAGGATTTCAACTATGATGTCCGGTTTACACTGGCCGACAGCAAAGCTGAGATTACCAGGTACAACAACCCCGACAAACTCCTCTCCGACTATTATGAAGGACAGATCATCGGCGAAATGTGGGGATACGAGACCGAGGGATTTTTTATCGATGCAGCCGATGTTGCCGCACATGCCAAACAGAGTCCGCAGATGAGGGCCTCCCCGACCAACATTTGGTATGCAGGAGACATCAAACTGAAAGATCTGAACAACGACGGATTCATCAACATTGGAACCAACAGGGTATCCAACCCGGGAGACAGAAAAATTATCGGGAATACTGCAGCACATTATACCTACGGCATTAGCCTGGGTGCTGACTGGAACGACTTCTTCTTTTCGGCTTATGCCAATGGGGTGATGAAGCAGGACTGGTACCCAAGTGTGGAGGCAGAATTTTTCTGGGGACAGTACAATAGACCCTACAACAATATCCCCAAATGGCACCTTGGAAATATGTGGACACCCGAAAATACGGATGCTTATTTCCCACGGACCATGTCGCGTGCAGCTTCCAGCAATACCGCAAGGGAACTCGGTGTGGTGCAGACCAAGTACAAACAAAATGTTGCTTTTATCAGGCTGGCCAATATTCAGTTTGGATACAACCTGCCCAAAAGCCTGACTTCAAAAATCGGAGCCGGCGACATGAAAGTCTTTTTCTCCGGTGAAAACCTATGGGCTTACTCCCCAATGTACAAACTCGTAAAAGGGATTGATGTAGAGAATACCGTTCCATCTGATCAGCTGTTTACCTCAGGAAATGCAGGAGACGGATACAACTATCCTATGCTGAAAAGTATCTCTTTCGGATTAAGCGTTACATTCTAACATCATTCTAAAAATAATTCTGTTATGAAAAAACAATATTTGTGGTTTCTACTTTTAGGCTTACTTTTCGTTCGGTGCGATCTGGAAGAAACGCCTGTCTCCACTGCATCGAAATCATCTGTATTTGGCAGTCAGCAGGGACTTGACCTTTATGCCAACTCTTTTTATTCCATCTTACCAGGAAAAAGCACCAACCGGGATGCCATGACCGATTACATGGCCGTAAAATCAGTGAATTCTTTCATCCAGGCGGGCGCCTTTGCCCCTACCCTCAGTTCAGGATGGAGCTGGACCGATTTGAGAAATATCAATTACTTTATCGCCAACTGCAACGACCCGATGGTTCCGGCTGATGTCCGAAAAAATTACCTGGGTATCGCCAAGTTCTTCAGGGCCTACTTCTATTTCGAGAAGGTAAAACGGTTCGGGGATGTTCCATGGATCGGTAAACCATTGGATGTTAACGATCCAATTCTAAATGGCCCGCGCGATTCTCGTACACTGGTCATGGACTCCATTCTGGTGGATATTGACTATGCCTGTGCCAACATCAAAGCCACCAGTGAACCAACCCGTAGTCTGGTAACCAAGTATGTGGCTTATGCCCTGAAATCAAGAATTTGTCTGTTTGAAGGTACCTTCCGGAAATACCATCCTGAGCTGAATCTTCAAAGTTCTGCAAATACCTTCCTGAATCATGCCTCCGTGGCTGCCAAGGAGGTGATGGACAAAGGAGGATATTCCATCTACACGACCGGAGGTCCGGGGAAATCCTACCGCACCGTATTTACCAATCCACTGCCGATTGCCAGTGAGGTGATGCTGGCGGCCGTCTGTGATCTCACCCTGTCGGTGCTGAACGACGCCAACTGGTATTGGACCAGCGGTACCTACGGAGACAAGGCCAGTCTGACCAGGACTTTCGTCAACACCTACCTCAACGTGGATGGAACTCCGTTTACCAGCAACCCTGCCTACACCACCATGCTATTCAAGGATGAGGTGAAAAACAGGGACCTGAGGCTCAAGCAAACCATCCGTTTGGGTGATTACAAAAGGCTCAGCGGAGGTTCACTGGTGCCCGCACCACCCCTCTTCTCCTACACCTTTACGGGATACCAGCCCATCAAGTGGACGCTCGACGACATGTATTACGACACCAGGGACCTCAACATCAACTCAATTTCCATGTTCAGGTATGGAGAAGTTCTTTTAAACTATGCTGAAGCCAACGCAGAATTGGGAACACTGTCGGATGCCGACTGGGCCAAGACGATCGGTGTGCTTCGCACCAGGGGCGGAATTACGGCCGGTTTAACCACCAAACCAACCCTGGTGGACAACTACCTCAAAACCGTCTACTTCCCCAATATCACTGACCCAACCATCCTGGAGATCAGAAGGGAAAGAGGCATCGAATTGTGCATGGAAGGGTTTCGCTTTGCAGACCTCCTGCGGTGGAAACGCGGTGAACTCATGAACCAGGAGTGGAACGGCTTTTATGTGCCGGCACTGGTAACCCCGATGGACCTGAACGAAGATGGGATCCTGGATGTGGCATTCTACCAGGGAGCCAAACCTTCACCGGCTGTATCGGGCGTAACCTATGTGGATGTATCGGCTACCGTAAGTGGCAAGGCCAATACGCAATTGCTGAAGAATGGCACCAGCGGCGAGTTGACCTGGATGAACAACATCTCCAGGAAATGGGAAGACAAGATGTATTTCTACCCCATCCCGCAAACCGACCTGCTTGCGAATCCAAATCTCAAACAAAATCCGGGATGGTAGGAATGCCTTCCCAGCCAATGAACTACTTCAAATAGAACTGTAACAAACTGCAATCCTGCTGAGCAATCGGCAGGATTGCTTTAATAAATTGATTCAGCTCCGTAATGTCCCAAAAAGAATGCCACCAAGTCACCAAGGCTCAAAGCTTCACAAAAATGATATTTTTCGCCCGCTTGGTAATACCTTTGTGACTTGGTGTCTTCGTGGCTGAAAAAAGATTCATCAGGGAAGAATAAATAGCAACATTTCATCAACTATTCACACCGCATTCATGAAACCAATTGCACTTTTTGTTTTACTTTTCGTTCTGGCCATTTCACCAACCGTACCGGTTTTTGGGAAAAGCAAGAAAAACGACTCCTTCAACATCATGACCTTCAATATCCGGATGAACACGCCCGACGACGGGGTGAATGCCTGGCCCCTCCGGAAGGAGAAAGTGACCGGTTTGATTCAATTTCACCAGGCCGATCTCTTCGGCATACAGGAGGCACTTCTCGTTCAGATGAATGATTTGAAAGCCAGCATGCCAGATTACGAATCTTACGGAATAGGCCGGGACGACGGCAAGGAGGCCGGTGAATTCATGACCATCTTCTACCGGAAGGATCGTTTCGAAAAACTGGATGCCGGTACCTTCTGGCTCAGTCCGACCCCCGAAAAGCCCGGTTTGGGCTGGGATGCAGTCTGCAACCGGACCTGCACCTGGATCAAATTCAAGGACAAGGCCACCAAAAAAACCTTCTACCATTTCAATACCCACTTCGACCACCGGGGAAGGACCGCCCGTGAAGAGTCGGCCAAACTGATCCTGAAATTTATGGGTGACATCAACAAGGAGAACCAGCCAGTGCTGCTTACCGGAGATTTCAATTCCGGCAAGGAGGGGGCTGCCATCCAGACCATCTTGAAGGTTTTGTTTGATACCCGCGACAAGTGCGTGACCACTCCCTATATCCCAACCGGCACCAGTGGCGGTTTTGAGGTGAGGGAGCACAAAAACACCATCGATTACATCTTCCTCAACGAAAAGGTAAAGGTGTTAAGGCATGGGGTACTGACCGACTCGAACGGTCTCTTCTTCCCATCTGACCATTTGCCGGTGCTGGCAGAGGTGGAGATACAATAAGAGAATCTGGCAGTAAAAACTTAGAAACTGTTTAAAATTGGAAAACCAATATACCGGAGGTATAATATGTGGGTAGAAAGCAAATGCTTGATAGACCATTTCGTCCAGTATGGGACGAGATAATCTCTATCTAACTACTTTCTACCCACATTTAATCCTTGCCGGGATTAAAAAACCAAATTTAAACAGTTACTAAGTATTCCCTTTAAACCTATAACCTCTTTTTGCAATGTCTTTATATCCCTTCCTTGCCTCTCGAGGTGACCAGCTCAATAAGTGAGAAGGCTTCTCACCTTTTGGAAACTCAAGATAAAAGAGTCGCATGTAAATCAAATTACTTCGACTAAATCCTTTGCCCAAGTAGTGAGACAAATCTACAGCGAGTCTGTTAATCAGGGATATTCCATATTCTGCGCGATGTTTACCTTGTTGCTCAAACTCAACAATATATTGACCTATTTGCCAATATGTTTGGACCAGATGGGCATTCACTGAAATTACCACATTTCTCTGCCCTTGTTGGTAGGTTTCTGCGATTTGATTAACCAGTTGATTATACTCCATGCCCATTTGTTAAAGATTGAGGCTTCCCTTTGTGGAAAATCAGGAATCAGTCAAAGATTAAAACATTACGGCAAAAGTTTTCCATGTAAGGATGGACCCAGAAATCTTTTGTATCCAGGACTTATAAAGTGAAATAAGCCCAGATTGCTTGTTGTCAAGCAAAAGACTTATCAAGGTCTTGAAAACTTTCCACATCTTGGTCACACCCATCGAAGCAAGGAATAGTCTGTAATAGGACCAAAGAATCTTCATTGTTAGTTGTATAAACTGGCAGCATCAGCATCGTATGCAATGCTGCCAGCCATTAGTTTATTATCACATTCTCATTAGAATAACCAATTAATAATCAAAATTTTGAATTTGCTAATCGGATAATGCCTCATAGATTTCATAAGCCAGTAGACCAGTACCTATTGCTATAGCCGTTCCTGTAGCAATTCCTGCCGAACCTACGAGAATTCTCAGTCCAACTCTGCCTATCAATCCCCATGGAATTGCTCCACCTTCTGTTGCAGATAACTCTTCAACTGAAAGTAAAACCAGATTGGATTTGTCTATAAAACTATTCAACTCATTCATTTCATTTTAACTTTACTTTAGTGATAAAATATGTTTAAGGACTACAAGTCCTATCACTAGGCCAACAATTAGGCCATATATAAAAATTTTCTTTAATGGTAGTGGTTTCATTGCTTATCAAGTATATGATCTAAAACAACAACTCCGATTGCCAACCCAGTAGCAACACCCCAAATAAACACCTTTGCCAGAGGAATTGCAGCAAGAAACAATAATCCTCCGTTCAATTCAATCAACTCAGATTTTTCTAACTCTTTCATAACTAAATGTACTAAAATAACCTTCCTACTCTATTTCCCGGCTTTTCGGAATCTGCCGAAGCGTTGTGCACTTCACTTACTATAAAGTTACGGTCGTTCACTCTCATTTGATGATAGGGAAGGATTTATTTTTGGTTTTTATTGAAAATTTATTCACCTGTCCCAAGGAGTGGTTTTACAGACAACTAAATAAAAACCAGAAGCTTTGGCTGGCCAATCGATGGCACAG
>CAMCBW010000020.1 GCA_945873105.1 Tangfeifania diversioriginum | reverse complement strand
TTGTGCACACTTCTTACCGCATTGAATTAAAAGGTGAAAGTTTAAGAAAAAAACGGTAAAATTGTCAGCCTCTCGAGTTCTTTGAACCTTATCCCTGAGAGGGGGGTCAATATCACCGGAGGAGGGGTCAGTATCGCCGGATTATCCAGGGAGAAAAGCGGCATACGCAAACCTGTGAACTTTACGCTACTGGGATACGGATTTGTTTCCACGTATGTGAAGGGCGAGAAAGGAAAATACCAGTTGGTGGTAAGCGACAAAAGTTGGAAATCGCTCAAGCAGAAACTCAAAATCATCACACGGAAAACCACTCCAAGTACCTTCGACGAACGTATTCAAAAGCTCAAAGTAACTGCCAGAGGCTGGCTCAATTACTTCCGTATGGCAAGTATACAGGGCAAGCTAAAGGAACTGGACGGCTGGCTGCGTAACCGGCTGAGGTACTGTATTTGGCATCACTGGAAGAAACCTGAAAGGAAGAGGAAGAACCTCATCCAATTGGGTGTTGACCTGGATCATGCCTATTCATGGAGTAGAACCCGGATGGGTGGTTGGGCTGTAGCCCAGAGCCCGATTTTGGTGACTACGATTACTTTGGAACGTTTGCGCAAAAGAGGTTATGAAGCTTTGCTTGGTTATTACGAGAAAATTGCTCCACATCTTAATGAACCGCTGTATACGAGAACCGTACGTACAGTGGTGTGAGAGGCGCTCCCCGTCAGTTCTTAATTACTGGCGGGGCCGTCTACTCGATTATAGCCATGTGCTTCATTTTCTATCGTTTATTATCCTGTTGATTTTTAATTATTTCCTGAAATACTTTTGCATTAATGACAGCAATTCAGCTTTGTTAATAGGTTTTGAAACATAGTCATTACATCCTGCCTTCAGCGCCTTTTCCCTGTCACCTGACAATGCATAAGCTGTTTGAGCAATAATGATGACATTTTTGTTAAACTGCCTGATTTTCCGTGTAGCTTCGTATCCGCCCATTTCGGGCATCCTAATATCCATCAATATCATGTCGATATCAAAATTATCACGACAAATCTCAACGGCTTCAATTCCTGAATGAGCGTTTAAAATTTCTTTACTATATATTTCTAATTCTATCTCCAGCAACATTGTTGATGCTTCATCGTCTTCAGCAATTAATATTTTCAGGTTTTTATCAAACGGTTCTATGTCGATTAAAGAAGAGATATCTTTATTTACGACTTTTTTCTCTGTTTCAATCTTGTAAGGAATGGTGAAGTAAAATGCTGAACCAATTCCTTCTTCACTTTCTACCCATATTTTTCCGCCAAGCATTTCAACATACGATTTTGTAATCGCCAAACCCAACCCTGCCCCTTGCAGCGCTTTTCTGTCTTCAATATCAGCCTGGACAAATCGTTCGAAGATTGCTGCCTGCCTGTCTTTTGGAATGCCAATGCCCGTATCTTTCACATAAAATTCAAGGGCTTCGTCGTTTTTATAACAACAAAGTTCTATTTCTCCTTTTTCAGTGTATTTAACTGCATTTTTAACCAGGTTGGTAAGGATGGCATATAGCTTTTCACGGTCGGTTATAACAGTGGCTTCTTTTGCCGTCAGGGAGTTCTTTAAGGAGAGTTTTATCCCTTTTGCTTCAATCTCTGGTTTGAAGAAAGTATAGATGAATTCGACTTGTTCATTTATATTCGACTCCGTAGTATTCAGTTTGATCAGGCCGGCTTCTATTTTCGAGATATCGACAATGTCGTTGATGATATTTAGCATCCGTTTTCCGCTTTTTTCGATTATTCGGATATATCCCTGCTGCTCATCACCGGTAAGCCCCGGTGTTTTAAGCAGTTCGGAAAAGCCTAA
The DNA here is from genome assembly GCA_945873105.1 of Tangfeifania diversioriginum. Taxonomy (GTDB): domain Bacteria; phylum Bacteroidota; class Bacteroidia; order Bacteroidales; family Prolixibacteraceae; genus CAINVV01. The sequence continues at coordinate 90,133 of CAMCBW010000020.1, read as the reverse complement.
AATGCCGTTCATGGGGGTACGAATTTCGTGGCTCATATTGGCAAGAAAAGCGGATCTGAGGCGGTCGCTTTCTTCTGCTCTTTCTTTAGCTTCTAATAATTGCACCAGCATTTCTTTCAGTGCATTTTCTGCTCCACGTCGCTCCAGTTCGCCAGCGGCGCGCGGTGCAACCAGTTTCAGCAGTGATTCCGCCTTTCCTTCTCTATGCAATGGCTGGTGCCCGATAATGGCGATCAGGCCAATAGCCTGTCCTTTTGAGTCAATCAGTGTGGTGCCGACATAGCTTTCCGCATTGAGGTCCTGTAATGCCAGGTCATTCGGGAAGAGATGCCGCACCCCATGCCGGTAACAACAAACACGATTATCAACCACTACACCGCAGGGAGTATCTTTTAATGCATATTGTACATTGGTTTCAAACTGGCCATCATTATATATGGCAACGGTTTGTGCTGTTAGTCCGTCACCCATAAGCCGGTCAATGCAAACATATTCCATTTTCAGCGTTTCGGACAGGTACCGCGCCAGCGACTCGAAAAAATCCTCGCCGGTACCAGGCAATCCGCAGCCTAGTAAAAAAGTTTGGGTATCTTTGAAAAGCTTGCGTTCGGAGATGTCGAAACAATGACCGATGTATCCGATAAATTCCCCAGTGCTGTCGAAATTTGGGGTGCCCATGTTTACTATCCACCTGTATTCTCCGCTTGAATGGCGCAAACGGTATTCCATTTCAAATTGTACGTGTTTATCGAATGAAGTAAGATATATTTCCAGGCATTTGTCGAAATCATCGGAATGAACCCCTTCTGCCCAGCCATTACCCATTTCCTGTGCCAGTGTTCTTCCAGTGAATTTAAGCCATGGAGCGTTAAAATAATTAAAAAGTTTATCGGTACCAGATGTCCAGATCAAGGCAGAGCCTGAATCTGCCAAATTTCGGTACTGAACTTCGCTTTCGCTCAATTGCTTTTCCGTAAGTTTACGTTTTGTAATATCATTGGCAAAAACCAATTTTGCATTTTTCCCTTCAAAAACCAAATCATACCTAAGAATTTCAACTTGTATGATTTCACCATTTTTCTTTTTGTGAAGATATTCGCCTACATTTACAAGACCTTTATCAATTATTTTGATTGACTGTTTTACTCTATCTACCTCAGAACCTGGCCTGATATCCAGAATAGTCATATTTAACAATTCTTCTTTTGTGTAGCCATATTTATCCACAAAAGCTTCGTTCGCAGAAAGGAAATTAAGTGTTTCAACATCAAAAATCGATATTGGCATTTGGTTAGATTCATATAGTAATCTATATTTTTCTTCACTCTCCTTCAATTTATCCTGTGCCAGTTTGCGCTCTGTAATATCGGAATGAGTACCGACCATCCGGACTGGTTTCCCTTCATCGTTCCATTCCAGCACTTTGCCCCGGTCCAGTATCCATTTCCAGGATCCGTCCTTGCATAATATACGGTGCTCAGATGTATAATCCGGGGTCATTTTTTCAAAATGCTGCTGCATGTTGAACATAACCATTTCAATATCATCAGGATGAACCCGGCTTTTCCATTCGCTGAGTTTTCCTTCAATATCGCCTGGCCCATAGCCGAGCATCTCTTTCCATCGGTTGGAGTAAAAGACTTCATGTGTGATTACATTCCAATCCCAGATGCCATCATTACTTCCTTCGATGGCAAAATGCCAGCGTTCTTTGCTTTTCTGAAGTTCTGTTTCAACTTTGCGTTTTTCCAGTATTTTATGCAATTCGTTGGCTACGGCTTGTATCTGGATTACATCCAGATGAGTGTAATCCGATGATTTGTTGCCTACGCCAAAAATAAACCGGACTTTTTCTTCATGTACTACAGGAATACTCATGAACCTCGCTACAGGGGCATGACCTTCGGGCAACCCTTTTCTATTTGGGGATACGGGATAAGTGTTGTAAACGACCGCTTTCTTTTGTCTTATACAATCAGCCCAGTTTCCTGCTGCTTCAATGGGATAATGGTTATCATGAATAGTGGTACAATTTTTCTTTGCTTCATCATTCCAGGTAGTGAGCATGGCTTCCTGCTGGTTATCGCTTACCTGGTGAAAGAAGCCAATTTTGCTGTCGGTGATTTTTACGGCTATATCCAGTGCCTGGTCGTAAAGTTCTTTATCGGTAAGAACCGGAGCATCTGCAAATAAACCGAGCAGAAACGTATTCCGTTCAGCTTCTTTACGAAGCCCCAGTTCTATATTTTTGCGATCGGTAATATCCCTGGCATTTCCTTCGATCGCATATGGCTCGTTGTTTTCATCAAAGAGTAAAACATTCCGTTGTTCAGTCCAGATTACCTGACCGTCTTTTCGAATCCATCTCAACTCAAGGGGTTCTCCTTTGCTGTATCTGGTCGTATTTTCAAGTAACATCCTGTCGTCGGGATGAACCAGTTTGAACCCCAGTTGCGGATCGTTGTAATGATCTTCGGGTGTATATCCCGTAATGGAGGTTGATGAAGGGCTTACATAATCAAATTTCAATTCGGGCTTTAGAAGCATGCGATAAACAAGCGTAGTAGAACTTTCGGCAAGCTGTCGGTATTTCGTCTCACTTTCTTGCAATACAAGCTTTGACTGTGTGAGTTCTTCTTTCTGCATTTCAAGCTCTATCTGATGAACCTGTAGTTCATGAATCAGTTTAAGCATCTCAGCTTCGGTTGTGAAGATATCTACTGCCTTGTTTGCATGCAATTTCAGTTGCTCTTCTGCATTTTGGCGAAGGAGTTCCTTATTGGTTTTTTCGTTATCTTTCATTAGTTGTTTTTTTAGAACATTAACGGGTCTATTTTCATTTTTATAAAATTGGCTATAACTCGTTTGTAACATTACCAAAGGTGATGTATTCCTATGAAAATGATGGGAGTATCCTTACCATTTGGTAATTATATATCTATCAAAAATATACATAATAATCAAAACAAATCATCAAAAGGACTTTTTATGTTTTGCAGGCTTCTTGTCGAAACATGCGTGTATATTTCAGTTGTTTTGCTGGTTGTATGTCCCAAAAGCTCCTGTATGTTACGCAAATCCGTTCTGCTCTCCAATAGATGTGTGGCGTAACTGTGCCGAAGCCAGTGCAAGGTGACAGGTTTTGTGATCCGGGCTTTAATACAGCTCATCTTTAGCACCTTGGCCAGACTGGCTTCCGAGTATTGTTCATTGTTGTTTTGACCTTCAAAAAGCCATTGGCAGTGCGACTGCAATTGGTACTTCCCAAAATGGCTGTAGCATGATCCCTTTTCGCATGCAGGTAATAAGCTTTACCAAAGTCGTGCTTGAATTATTTGGGATGAAACTCACTGCGTCCCTTACTTTATCCTTTTTACTTTTTACTTTATCCTTTATCCTTTATACTTTATCCTTACCAATCACCAGCTCCAGGTAAGGATAAACCGGATCCTCAAATCCAAACTTCCGGTAGAGGGGTTCGCCATCCTTGGAGCAATGGAGAGCAACCTTGGTGATACCCATTATTTTGGCTTCGGTCAGCAACTGTTGGAGGATCATGGAGGAGATCCCCTGCCTCCGGTATTCGGGCAAAGTGTACATGTTCAGGATATCCCCCTCGAGGTAGGAGGATTGGTTCAGGTCGCCCGGAATCTTCTTCAGCACCATTCCGCCATAACTCACCACCTTGCCCTCCTTTTCCGCGAGCAGGGCGAAGAAGCTACCCTCCTGCATCGCCTGCAGGAAATAGAATTGAAGGTTTTGCTGCAACTCCTGCAGGTAGGCTTGGGGGCGCTCTCCCTGCATCTCGGTGAGATAGGCCAACCGGGCAGCCGTCATGGCCGGGATATCGTATGCTTCAACTCTTCGGATATTGATCATTTTTATTCATGTTAAAAATTACACAGAGTTGCACAGAGAAGCACAGAGATACACAGAGAAGTCAAGCGGAAACATTTCAAACCCTTCAAACATTTCAAACCCTTCAAACCGTATTCCCTTTTCGCCTTCAACTTCAGGGTACTAATTCCCCCTGATGACCAAAAATCTTTTGACGAAATTGACCAGCGACGGTGCACTGGCGCCGCCATGGTCATATCCGGCCATGGGGATATAGGTGACCGGCAGCGAGGGATCCAGTTTGACCAGGTCGTTGTAGAGTTGCTGCGACATGAGCGGCGTAACATCTGTATCCACCAAACCGTGGGTAAGCACCAAGGGCGTCTTGATTTTCCATGCGGTTACACTGCTGGCGGCGAGGGCATCCCGCATCTCTTTGTATTTGGCGCCGGTGGTCAGGGTACTCCTGAATTCGGGGGTGAAGAGCTGGGTCATGTTGTTGGTGAGTTGCCCATTGATTGCACCCCCGCTGTTGGTACCGTTGAAGAGGCCATCGATTTTCGAAGCATAGGGCTCATTGAAGAAATCGGTATAGGGATTCTGGAAGGCCCCCACCGATTTGAACCCCTTCATGATGTAGGCGATGTAGTAGGGTTGGGGATAGGTGGTGGTTGTTGCGATCTGTTCCGTGATCATCGAAAGGTTGTAGGGGCCTGCGCCGGCACCTACCGCTTTCAGCTTAAACTCACTGCTGTAGTTGGTTTCGATGGCTTTGTGCAGCTGCATGGTGGAGAGCCCTCCCTGGGAATAGCCCATCAGGTAGAGATCGGAGGAGAGTTTCATGTTCAAGTCTGATTTGCCGCTCATCTCCTTTACCGCCCTGAAGAGATCGAGGATGGAGGAGACAGTCGATTCCTGGTGGAGGTAGGGATGGAAAACCTCGGTAGAGGAGCCGAATCCCAGGTAATCGGGCAGTACCACTACGAAGCCGGTAGCGGTGAATCCGGAGATCAGCTGAACCATGTAGCTCGAAGCACTCAGGGAAGGGGCATTGGCATTCACGGTATTGGTTCCGTTCTGGAAACTGAGCATGGGCCAGGTTCCGCCCCCTTCGGGAATACAGACCAATCCTGAGGCTACCAGTTTTTTGGTTCCCAGGGTGGTGTTGTAAGTGACGGAATAGACCTTCAATCCATATTTTACCGCTGGAAGTATCTCCGCTACATCGGGGTAGATGGATTGATAGGGGGCAAACCAGGTTTTGACCTCTGCCGTCGTCACAGACTTTACAAAAGTGTATCCAACGAGGTACTTGTCCTTCACCTCGCTGGTGGGATCATCGGCAACATTGGAGCTGCAACCGTTGAAGAGGAGCATTCCCAAGAGGAGGAATGACAAAAGATAGTATCTGCGCATCATGACAGGGAGTTTTGGATTAAATGGATTTTGAATTCAAATCGACGGTCGCCTGCAGTTGTTTCCTCACCTCGCTGTTCAGCTCGTCCGGCGTCATCCCGGTAGGTTGAACAGGAGGCAAAAATTCGACCACAATCTTCGAGCCTGATTTGATCTTTTTCTTACCTGACGACATGGCTTCATAGGCGCCGGAAATAGCGACCGGGACGATCTGCACGTTCAGTTCGCTGCTCAGGATGGCATAGGTCTTCTTGAACTCCCCAAAGTTGCCGGTCAGGGTGCGGGTCCCCTCCGGGAAGATGAGGATCTTCTTGCCCAGCTTCACCACCTCCGCCATTTTGTGGATCGACTCTTTCAGCTCTTTGGCAAGGTCCATCACGATGATGTTGGTCCGTTTGGCCAAAAATTGCCGGACACGGCTCTTGACATGCTCCTTCTTGGCATAAGAGTAGGTATCCTTCAGGGTCTTCTTGTCGAGACAGGAGAGGACCAGGAAGGCATCCAGCTTGGTCTGGTGGTTGGGGGCGAAAAAGCAGGGACCCTCCGGAATGTTTTCGATCCCTTTCACCTCGAATTTGAAAAACAGGCTGAAGAAACCGCGTACAGCAGAGACAATAAATTTCAGCAGGAAAGAGGACCTTGGCAACTCAACGGTTTGATCTTCTTTCAGGTTACCCGACCAGGAGGCTGTCTCCTCCTTGTGGAACAGTTTGTTGGCCCGAATGTGTTCGGCGATCTTGGCGATGGAGGGAAATTTGAGCAGCTGTTCCTCTTCAAATTTGATGCCGAAGGTCTGTTCGATGAAATCGATCAGGCTCATCTTGGCAAGGGAATCCATGGCGATGTCGAAAACCAGGTGGTCGTCGGGAGAGACATCCATGTCGACCTGGCTCTCGATGAAACTCTTGACTGCCTGGTATTCGGCAGTATCCGGATGTTCTTGTTGGCTCTTCTTGTTTTCAGTGTCGTGAATCAGCTCCTCCAGCTTGAAGCGCTGCAGTTTGGAGAGCCGGGTTCTCGGCAGGTCACTTTTCAGGATGGTAAACTGCATGATCCGCTTGTAGGAGCTGAGTTCTGCGTTGAATGGAGAGATTACCGCCTCCCTGAAATAGAGGTTTATGTCAGTGATCCCATTGTCGGTCAGGAATTTCAGGTCGGGAACAATGGCTGCATGCAGCATCTCCTTGTGGATGAATATTCCAGCCTCCTTGATGGCTTTGGAGTAGAATTCCAGTTTCTGTTCGATTTCTACCGGGTTGATGTTCTTTCCATTGGGAAGTACGATGATCTCCTTTTTCCGGCCGGTAATGTAGAGGAATCCCTCCTCGTCGAAACGACCCAGGTCGCCGGTATAGAGCCAGCCATCCTTCAATACTTCGGCGGTCTCTTCCGGCCGGTTGTAGTAACCCTTCATCACATTCGGCCCTTTGGCCACAATCTCTCCCTCCCTGATCTCGACGGTCATGCCGGGCAATGCCTCCCCGGTGGATCCGATTTTTACCCTACCGGGACGCGGGAAGGTGATCATTGGCGCTGCTTCCGTCATGCCAAACCCCTCCAGGATGTCGAAGCCGATGGCATAGAAGAAGGTACCTACCTCCTTGTTGAGGGCAGCCCCCCCTGCAATCATGAACTTCAGGTGACCACCCAACCCTTTGTGAACCTTCTTGAAGAGTGTTTTCCCCAGTTTCCTGCTTTTGGTGGCATACACCAGTTTCAAAAAGGTGCGGGCCAGGAAGCTCTTGTTGATTTTGGCCATCAGTCCCCTGTAAATTAACTCGTAAAGCCTCGGGACCCCGATGAATACCGTGACGGAATTGTCGGCAAGAGTTTTCATCAGATCGGAGGATTGCATCGTGGGAGATACCACGGTCGTTCCTCCCGAGTAGAGTGTAACGATCATGGAGCCCAGCAGCGGGAAGATATGGTGCAAAGGAAGCAAAACAAGTACCTGGCTCTCCACGTGGAAAATTTTCGCATCCACCACTGCCTTGATGTTGGCAATCAGGTTGGTATAGGAGAGCATTACCCCTTTGGGACTTCCGGTTGTTCCGGAAGTATAGATGATGACAGCCGTTGTTTCAAGATCTTCTGGCCCAATCCACTGGGATTCGGGGTGTTCCTGACCCAGCGGATGGTTTTCAAAAACCACTACTTCAGGTTGGTGTCTGCATTTGGATTTGACCTTGTCGTACGACTCATTCATCGCTTCGCTGATGAAGATCAGTTCCGGCCGGCAGTCGTCAATCATGTAGGCTACATCGTCGGGAGAGGCCATAAAGTCGATGGGAACGGCGATGCAGTTGTTTTGCAATGCAGCATAGAAGGCAAACATCCACTCCACCCGGTTTTCAGCATAGATGGCAACCTTGGTATATCCCCGGGTGTCAAACAAACCTGCATAATAGCCTATTTGCTGAAAAAATTGTCTGTAGGTAAAATCACCCTGCCGGGAGATGATTGATTTCTTGTCGGGTTGCCCCCTGTAAATGAAGGATTCGATCATGGGTAGTTTTTTTAATCAGTTGAAGGGTATGGCCGCACCAGCTTTGTACTTGTTTGAAGCCCCATGGCAAAATGCAGGTTTTACGCTCCCTACAAAGTAAGAAATTATTGGGTTCATTACCAAAATCAACGGAATGCCTTACAAATATTAAATTATTAACCTATTTCACTTTCAAACGTAAAAGGGTTAGCAATTTTTAGCTACAACACTTCGTATGGTTAAATTTATGACACAGAGAATATCTAACTATTTTTCGAAACCAGAGAGCAAATAGAAATTTCTGCTATTTTGAATTTTCTTTAGTGAAACCCCGGAGTTTCACAGAGTTGGAAAATCGCAAGCGATTTTCTCTCTGTGTACCTTAATTTTTCTCTCGTAAAGTATGCACAAAGCGACAATTTCAAAGCTAAAATCAATTTCATCGAGGAGTCATAAATACTCTGTGTAATAATTTTAATCAGCTTCTTAATTGTTTCAATTTTAAAGGTATCGCAAGGCACGCAAGGTAACGCAACAAATACAATCAACTAACACAACTATCAGATGGCAGCAAACGACGAAAAAACGCTATTCACCCCTTCGCAGGAGGTTGTAGACCAGGCCAATGTCAAAGAGTACGATCAGCAGTACGCCTTTTCTCTCGAACAACCTGAAGTTTTCTGGGCAGAGCAGGCAGCACAACTCTCCTGGTACCGGGAATGGGACAAAGTGCTTGACAAGAGCAATCCTCCTTTCTTCAACTGGTTTCAGGGAGGCAGAACCAACATCATCCTGAATGCCATTGACCGCCATTTGCTCTCGGCTACCAGGAACAAGCTGGCAGTAATCTGGGAGGGTGAACCCGGTGATACCAGGACCTTTTCCTACCATGCCCTGAACCGTGAGGTTTCGCAATTTGCCAATATTCTGAAGAGCATGGGGGTAAAAAAGGGGGATGTTGTGACCATCTACATGCCCCAGATTCCGGAGCAACTCTTCGCGATGCTGGCGTGTGCCAAGATCGGGGCTGCCCACAGTGTCGTCTATGGAGGTTTCAGCCATGAGGCATTGGCCGACCGCATCAACGATGCCAACAGCAGGGTGGTCATCACCGCCGACGGTGGTTACCGGAGGGGCAAAGTTGTCGAGATGAAGAGTGTGGTTAACAAGGCGATGGAACTCTCCCCAACAATGGAAATCTGTATCACCGTCAAACGGACAGGCATTGAGGTCTACATGGAAAATGACAGGGATTACTGGTACCACGATCTTAAATCGCTGCCTATCGCTTCCAACAAATGCGAGACGGAGGTGATGGATTCGTCTGACATGCTCTTTTTGCTCTACACATCCGGATCTACCGGAAGGCCAAAGGCACTGGTGCATACCCATGGCGGGTACAGTGTCTATACCGCTACCACCCACCGTATGGTCTTCGACATCAAGCCGGAGGACCGGTATTGGTGTGCCGCCGATCCGGGCTGGATCACCGGTCACAGCTACATTGTTTATGGACCGCTGATCAACGGTTCTACCATCATGTTGTACGAAGGGGCTCCCAACCATCCCTATCCCGACCGGTGGTGGAAAATTGTGGAAAAATATGGCATCAACATCCTTTATACCTCACCAACAGCCATCCGTGGGTTGATGCGTTTCGGGGATTCGTGGCCCAACCGCAACGACATCAGTTCATTGCGATTACTCGGATCGGTCGGCGAGCCGATCAATGCTGAAGCCTGGAACTGGTTTCACAAGGTGGTGGGACGGGGAAACTGTCCGATCATGGATACCTGGTGGCAAACGGAGACCGGTGGCTTCGTGATTGCCCCACTGCCCATTACGCCACTGAAACCGGGTTCTGCCACCAAACCCTTCTTCGGAAACGAGCTGGCCATCGTCGACGATGCCGGCAACGAAGTGGCTGCCGGTGAAGAGGGAACCCTCGTCATCAAGACTCCCTGGCCGGGAATGGCCAAGTCGGTCTTCAACGATCCGCAGCGGTTCATATCCACCTATTGGGAAAAATACAGCAAACAGGGGTGGTACCATACCGGAGATTCCGCCAAGAAAGATGAGGATGGCTACTACTGGATCATAGGAAGGAACGATGATGTGATCAAGGTGAGCGGATACCGACTGGGTTCTGCAGAGATTGAGGGGGTGATGGCCCGCCATCCCGCCATCGTGGAGTCGGCAGCCATTGCGCTGCCCCATCACCTGAAGGGAAATGCGATCCACATCACCGCGGTACTCCGGAACAATTACAAGCCAAGCAAAGAGTTGGAGCTGGAGCTGATGCTGCACATGGAAGAGCATCTTGGTAAAATTGCCCGACCCGAAGCAATCCAGTTTGCAGAACTGTTGCCCAAAACAAGAAGTGGCAAGATCATGAGGCGGTTACTGAAGTCAAGGGCTATGGGTCTTCCCGATGGTGATTTGAGTACCATGGAGGAGTAGAAAATTATTGTAAATTACGAATTACGAATTACGGATTATCTTATCTTTGGAAACGGTGAGAACATTTCACACATTATAAACATTTCAAACCAGACGAACAAATGACAAGACGCATCATCGGAATTCATGAGAAGCTCCCATTACTGGAGAGTTTGCCACTAAGTCTTCAACACCTGACCGCCATGTTTGGAGCAACAATCCTGGTGCCCATTCTGCTCGGGATTGATCCCGCCATTGCCCTTTTAATGAATGGAATCGGAACTTTGATCTACTCGTGGGTAACCAAGGGAGGTATCCCTGCCTACCTGGGTTCCAGCTTTGCCTTTATTGCACCTACACTATTGATCGTGAGTACTTTTGGTGATTTTGGCAATGCCCAGGGTGGTTTTATATTCTTTGGTTTCTTCTTCATCGTAATCTCCTATGTGGTCAAGCAATGGGGCATCAAATGGATTGATGTGGTGATGCCACCGGCGGTGATGGGAGCCGTTGTGGCCATCATCGGACTTGAACTCGCACCTGTAGCGGCACAACAGGCAGGACTTGCTCCTTGGCCTACCGCAGTGGGTCAGGTTGTTCCGGCATTCAATGTTGATCCCAATGTGCTGATTGTCTCCATGTTTACCTTGTTTGTCGGCATTGCCGGAAGTGTCCTCTTCCGTGGGTTTATGCAGGTGATCCCAATCCTCTTTGCGGTTATTGCCGGTTATCTGCTCGCATTTTTCATGGGTATGGTGGATACTGCTGCCATCCACAATGCAGCCTGGATCTCCCTGCCAAAATTCCATACCCCGGTATTCAACCTTAGTGCCATCATCATCATCGCGCCCGCCTGCATAGTGGTATTGGCCGAGCACATTAGCCATCTGATTGTCACCGGAAAGATCACCGGCGAGGATCTCATGGCCAAACCCGGACTTCACCGCTCTTTGCTTGGAGATGGGATTAGCAACATGTTGTCTGGACTTACCGGATCCCCCCCGAACACGACCTATGGTGAGAACATCGGAGTCATGGCAATTACCCGGGTCTATTCCGTCTGGGTGATCCGTGGTGCCGCTCTGCTTGCCATCGCATTCTCAACCATAGGTAAGGTATCTGCCGCCATCTCCACCATCCCGACACCGGTCATGGGGGGGATCACCATTCTGCTGTACGGGGTTATCGCGGTGCAGGGTTTCAGAATGTTTGTGGAGCAAAAGGTCGATTTCAGCAAAAACAGGAACATGGTATTGGGTGCCATCACCTTTGTGGTTGGTGTGAGTGGCGCTGCCATCAACATCGGATCCGTGCAATTAAAGGGAATGGCATTTGCGGCCATCATCGGGGTGGTTCTCTCCCTGATATTCTGGATGCTGGACAAGATGGGTGTCATGAACAAGGAGTCCTGATTGATTTCCTGACTTTCAGGGAAATCAGTTAACTAAATATTTCTAAAATTGGCTGTCAACAGATGGACAGCCAATTTTTTTTGTCAATGGAATATGCGGGTAGTTTCCGCAAAACAGGTTGCTCATTGACAAGGGTATCGACGTTGTAATTGCCATCTTTGATCTATACCGGTCAATGAATTTTTGGACAAACTTTCAACATAAAAACATGCATGAACATAAGTTCACAAAAAAGAGATAAATTCAATGTGGATGTTCCATCAGACCAACAGGTTAACCAAATAAAATTTTGATGAATAACCATTTGTCAGCAGCACAGCAAGCCATTGTGGAAACCTGTGCCAATTTCGTCAGGAAGGAGCTGGAACAGGGTGAAAAAGGGCACGACTGGTGGCACATTGAACGGGTCAGGAGAAATGCCTGCCAGATCGCGGCAACCGAATCTGCCGATCTTTTTGTGGTGGAGCTGGCTGCTTTACTGCATGACATTGCCGACTCCAAGTTTCACGATGGGGATGAGGAGATTGGTCCGGAGAGGGCTACCCGATTTTTGAATTCGCTGAAGGTCGAACCCTCCGTTACGGAACATGTTGCGGCGATCATACGTAACATCTCTTTCAAGGGCGGAAACCAGGTTTCGGATTTTACTTCCGCTGAACTGCAGGTGGTACAGGATGCCGATCGCCTCGATGCGATGGGGGCCATCGGAATTGCCCGGGCATTCCATTACGGTGGTTTTAAAAACCGGTTGCTCTATGATCCTGCTGTTCTGCCCAATTTGAAGATGACAAAAGAGGAATACAAGCGGAGTGACGCACCCACCATCAACCATTTCTACGAGAAATTGTTGCTGCTGAAGGATCGGATGAATACCCCTACCGGGAAGGCACTTGCCGGGCAGAGACACCTTTTTATGGAGCAATTTCTTGCGGAGTTTGAGCGGGAGTGGCAGGGGGGGTAGGACTGGGGGACTTAGAGACTGGGGGACTAAGGGACTGTTGGACTAAGAGACGAAGGGACGGAGAGTGAAATGACGGAGAAGACGGAGAGACCGAAATGACGGAGAGTGAAATGACGTAGAAGACGGAGAGACCGAAATGATGGAGAGTGAAATGACGGAGGAGACGGAGAGACCGAAATGACGGAGAGAAGAGGGGACAAGGAGATGTGGAAAAAGGATAGAAGTCGCTAAATAGTTATCAAACAAATAAATTCAAGATGAAAACAAACAAGATGTTAGGGGTAGGGAGGATTGTAATGGCTTCCATAGCCACGGTATTCACGGCATTCACAGCATTTGGTCAGGGTGCATCGGCAAGGGAGGGGAATGCTTCCATTCCTGAAGAGGTTTTCAAGGTATTGAAACCTGCCTGTCTCTCTTGTCATTCGAATGAAGGAAAGGATAAACCGAAGGCTGCCGTCAATTTTTCAACATGGGATCAATATACTTCAATGGAAAAAACCATGTTGGCTGCCTCCATCAAGGAGGAGGTTGCAGAAAAAAAGATGCCACCGAAGCGGTACCTGGAAACGCATCCGGAAGCTGCCATCAGTGAAGATCAGCTCAATCTGATCGTTAAGTGGTGTGATTCTTTGAAAGCCAAACCGTAACTGGTATAAAAAACCTGAAATGTCAACTCCTTCCCGTCGTGAAATTTTGCAGATTGCAGGCCCTGTCATGCTCAGCCTGCTGGCGCAGAATATTGTTGGTGTTACCGATACTGCTTTCCTGGGAAGAGTTGGCGAAGTTGAATTGGGTGCCTCCGCGATTGCGGGGGTATTCTATCTGATCCTTTACATGGTCGGGTTTGGCTTTACCACCGGCGTGCAAATCCTCATAGCCCGTCGGCATGGGGAAAAGAGTTATGACGCCATTGGCAGGATATTCGACAACAGTTTCTATTTCATGGGACTCTACTCCCTGTTGATCACTTTGGTCGTCTTTTTCTACGGTTCTCCCTTCATGAGACTCGTCCTACAATCGGATCCTATATTTGAGGCGAGTTCTGTTTATTTGAAATACAGGGTTTTGGGATTGTTTTTTGCCACTGCGGCACTTCTTTTCCGCTCTTTTTATACCGGCATCTCCTTTACAAAATACCTGAGCATCAGTGCTGCCATCATGGCTGTTTTGAATATCCTGCTGGATTACCTGCTGATATTCGGTCATTGGGGCTTTCCCCAGATGGGGATCAAGGGGGCTGCCATTGCCTCTTCCATCTCCGAAGGATTTGCCTTGTTGTTTTTTGTCTGGATCACCCGGGGAAACCACAAATTGAAACGGTACCACCTGTTCAAGCTTGTAAAGCCTGACCTTGAGATAGTCAGGAAGACGCTGGGGATCTCGGTTTTTGTCATGGCCCAGTTCGTCCTCTCTTTTGGCAGCTGGTTTGTTTTCTTCATGCTGGTTGAGAAGATGGGAGAGCGTGCCCTGGCTATTTCCAACATCATCCGGTCGGTTTACATCTTCCTGATGATTCCTGGCTGGGCCTTGTGCACAGTTACCAGCTCCCTGGTGAGCAGTTCCATGGGTGAGGGAAAAGCAGAAAATGTTATGCCGCTGATATTCAAGGTGCTTAAAATGAGTCTGGCGGCGATTACTGCCATTGTCCTGTTTGCTGCCCTCTTCCCGAAGGCGGTGATTTCGATCTACACCAACAACCCGGAATTGGTGGAGGCAACCGTGCCCTCTTACTACATTATCCTCGGAGCGCTGGTTATTTTTGCAGCGATGAGCGTACTGTTCAACGGGTTGCTTGGAACGGCCAATACAAAGGTCTCCCTGGCCATCGAAGCCATCACCCTGGCTGCCTACCTGGGATTTACCTGGTTGGTTGCTGTTTACCTGAAGCTCTCCATTGAGTTGGTTTGGGTGGCTGAATACATCTATTTCTTCCTGATAGGAATGCTCTCTCTATGGTACCTGTTGAAAGGGAACTGGCGTGCCAAAACCATCTGACACCCATTTCCCCATTTTCACATTTCCCCATTTCCACATTTCCACATTTTCACATTTTCACATTTTCACATTTTCACATTTCTACATTTTCACATTTCTACATTTCCACATTTCCACATTTCCACATTTTCACATTTCCACATTTAATACCTGGCTTTGTGTTTGATCAGCAATCTCAATGCCTGGTCATAGGTGATGTATTTCCAGGTCCAGTCGAGCAACACAAATATTTTGTTCTTTACCCCAATAATTGAGAGCAGGTGAACGATCGACCACAAGATCCAGGCAAAGTAACCCTTGAACTTTCCGAAAGGTAAATCTGCTACCGCAAGGTGGCGGCCGACCGTTGCCAGTGAGCCCTTGTCGCGGTAGGTAAAGGGTTTCAACGGACTTTTTCGCTCCATTCGCCTGAAATTGTACGCCAAAAGGTTGGCCTGCTGCATGGCTACCTGGGCAACTTGCGGATGGCCGTTGGGGAATGCATCTTCCACCATGAGGGAGTTGTCTCCAAGGGCAAAGATGTTGTCGTGACCCTCCACCTGGTTGAAACGATTGACCAGCAGCCGGTTGTTTCGTCCATAGACCCCATCGGGGAAGCCCGCTATTTTGCTGGAGGTGACCCCTGCAGCCCAGATGACATTTTTTACCTGAATGGACTCGTTGTTGGGAAGGGTGAGCAACCTGTCGTCATAGTTCAAAACAGCCGTATTGGTCCTTACCTCTACCCCCAGTTGTTCCAGGTATTTTTTTGCGGTAGCTGAGGCATCCTCCGACATTCCTGCCAGCAATCTCGGTGATGCTTCAAAAAGCATGATCTTCATGTTGTTCATGTCGAGCTCCGGATAATCCTTGGGCAAAACATATTTTTTCATCTCTGCCACTGCACCAGCCAATTCTACACCGGTCGGTCCACCGCCAATGATGGCGACATTCAGGTAGGCACTGATCTCCTCACGCTTCTCCTTGTTGAGGGATTTCTCGAAGTTTTTCAGGATCCTGTTTCGGATGAAGAGTGCATCAGGAGCTGTTTTCATCTGCATGGAGTTCTTCTCAATGGCCTCATTTCCGAAGAAATTGGTTTTGGCTCCCGTTGCAAGGATCAGATAATCATAGTTTAAGTATCCAATATCCGTTGCTATTTCCTTTTTTTCGGGATGGATGGCCTCCAGTTCAGCCATTCTGAAATGAATTTTGGTATTCTGAAGTACTTTTCTCAGGGGGAAGGAGATGGCGCTGGGTTCCAGTCCAGACATGGCTACCTGGTACAGGAGCGGTTGGAACAGGTGGTAGTTGTTGCGATCGATCAAAACAATCTGAAAATCGAATTTGAGCAGTTTCAGGGCCAGTTTCAATCCGCCAAACCCGCCTCCCACAATCACTACCCGTTTTGTGGAGGGTTCTGGAATGTACAATATTTTTGAAGTTACCGACATGTCATGTGTGTTCGTATATGGATTGTAACGGATTACACTGCCAAATGTTCTTCCTCCAGCGTTAATAAATTGTAACCTTTGTACTTTTGCTATCGCCTAAGTATAAGTACTATAAAAGTTATATTTTGTTAATAGATTGGCATCTTTGTGCATTGCATGGGAGGAAAGATTACTTTTGTATCCGAAAACCCTTTCCCAGGGAACCAGGATGGTCAAAGGGTAAAACTAAAATGATTAGGATATGAAATCAAAATTGATGGTCGTGCTAATTTCAGTAGCAGTTCTCTCTTCCTGTGTTAGTTCAAAGAAGTACAAGAGTTCGCTGAGCCAGTTGGCCGGTGAAAAATCGGCGCACGCCAAAACACAGCAGGAGCTTAGGGCGTGTGAAGAGCAAAAGAGAACAGCGGATGCCCGGATTGTCGAGCTCCAGTCACAAGTTGCAATAACGAAAGATCAGAATACCTTCCTGAAGGAAAACAACACACAGGCCTTGAAGCAGTTGGAGAATCTTTCTGTGATCTCCAGTTCGCAAGCCGAGAGCATCAAAAAATCGATGGAAAACATGGGGCTCAAGGACAACATGATCTTCAGCCTCCAGTCTTCCCTGGCCCAGCGTGACTCGCTTAACATGGCACTGGTGATGAACCTGAAGGGCGCCATCGGCAATCTTGATGACAAGGATATCAACATCAAAGTTGACAAAGGGGTCGTATACATCGATATTTCAGATAAGATGCTCTTCAAAAGCGGAAGTTACAACATCACCGAACGCGCCATGGAGATCCTGGGTAAAGTTGCGATGGTGCTGAAAAACCAGAAAGACATTGAATTCATGGTGGAAGGACATACCGACAACGTACCGTTTCAGCGGGGCGAACTGGTTGACAACTGGGACCTTAGTGTAAAAAGGGCTACGGCCGTTGTAAGGGTATTGCAGAACAAATACGAATTGAGTCCATCCATGATGACCGCCGCCGGTCGCAGCGAATACCAGCCCATTGGTCCGAATGACTCTCCGGAAGGAAAGGCGGCCAACCGTCGTACCCGGATTGTGATCCTCCCACAGCTGGATCAATTCTTTAAATTGTTGGAAAGACCGACGAAGTAGGAGTGATGGACTGAGGGACTGATGGACTAAGGGACTGATAGACTGATGGACTAAGGGACTGATGGACTTGGAGACTGAGGGACTAAGGGACTTGGAGACTAAGGGACTGAGGGACGAGGGGAAAGAGATGATCTGGAGTGCAGGTCATCTCTTTTTTTATTTGGATAGTTGGGATTTGGATTCAGGGTAAATTGTAGCGGTTCAGGGAGTCGGGGATCAGGCGATTTCCCTTGGTGGCAAAATTGTTTTTGGCTTTGTAGTTGGCAAACTTTTGTCGCATTTGCTCCGCGCGTTCAGCATTCATTTCGGGCTCGATATTCAGGTTTGGATAGATCCTGTAAAGGGTAGATCCCGAAAGTAAATTGTCTTCGCTGATCCAGTCCATCATTTCACTCGTGTTGCGCATCAGGGGGTAATCCTGCAAATTCCGGTATGAGCGGTAGGTGTCGAGCCCATGTCCGATCCAGGAGGTGACTGTTGGCAGTGACAGGTTCAGCCGGTTCTTTAAAAAGGAGAGCAGCGTGGGTGTTACGTCATAATGCGACACCAGGGAGGAGAATTTTACTCCGCTTGTCAGGAGTGGTGAGTAGATGACGAGTGGCACATGAAACCTGTCAATTTGTGTGCTGATGGGTATTTCAGGCATTCTATGGTCACCGGTAATCACGAATATGGTGTTTTCAAAGCTTTTTAGCCGGCTAAATTCGCGGAAGAAGTAGCTTAGGGCATCATCAAAATAGAGCATGGTGGCAAATTGTGCCGTATAAAGCCGGTTGTTTTTTTTCTCCTCCTCTGTCAGGTTGATCTGTGCCATCCGTTTTTCAAAAAGTTCATTGTAGTGAGCCTGGTTCGGAACCTTGAAAGGATTGTGCATCGAAAGCGTGAGCAGCACATCTACCCGTTTCTCCCGTTCCTGTAATTTCAGGTCAGAGAGGTACTTCCGGAAGATCTCCCGGTCGCCATATCCCCATGAAAAACCGTTGCTGTTGGAGGGGAGTTGCTGGTAATCCTTGCCGAAATCGTTGATGCCAACAATTTTGGAAGCGCCTTGTCGCTTCATAAAGTAATCCATGGCATCAAAAGATGGATCTCCTCCGTAATAGAAGGATGAATTGTAACCGGCCCTGTTCTTGAGCAGGCTCACCAAACTCAAATGGTTGGGCATGTTGTTTTTGAGATCGGCAAATCCCTTTTGTCCAAATGGGAGGGAGGCCAACAGGGAAGGGATCACCCCAAAGGTCCGGCCAGAGGTGCTCAGGCAATTTTCCCAGTAGAGGCTCTTGCTCATGAGTGAATCCAGGAATGGCGTGTAACTCCCAAGGTAGGCATCGTTGCCGGAATAGGCCCTGCCAAGGCTCTCAACGATGATAAATACAATGGATGGTGCGGTCTCTCCTTTTTTGAAGAAGGGTTCCAGTACATCCGGGGTATTTTCGTGGTGGAGGAAGGGAAACTCTTCGCTGAGGTAGGTGAAGGGATTGCCTGGCCCAACATTGGCTGCAGGTTCGGATGCATTCAGGGTCCGGGAAGAGGCTATTGATTTTTCGCCTTCATTTTCCTTTGGATCTATCAGCCGGCGGTCGAGGTTGGAAAGCTCTGTTTCATCCGGCGAAAGGTCGTTTTGCGCAGGTTGATCACTGTTCAAGGCAAACTTACCCGGATTTTTGTTCTGGGTGTAATAGTTTAAAATACTGCCGGTGAATAGATTGAGTTTGTTGGCTGCAATGTTCATGACAAATTCACTCTTGTAGGTGGCCGGATCCGGATTGAACCTGGAGGAGGGCAACAATGCGAGCAACAGGAATAGGATTACCAGGAATCTTATTCCGAAAGTAACCTTGAAGTTTGAATATTTGTAAAATGCATAGAAGGCCAGGAGCAGCAGCACCAGCAGGGGGACCAAGGTTGCCGCGCTCAATTCGCCTGAAGCACCGACGGTCTGTTTGATCTCCGCCATCGAATAACCCAGGATGTCCGAACCCAGGGGGATCTTGGTAGTTGAGAAGTATTGCAGCAGTACTACTTCCGACACCACCAGCAGCACCGCAAAGAGGGTAAAAAAGATTCGGGCTGATTTTTGGCTGTAATGGTCGATCACCATAAATGGGAGGAGCAAAAGCAGGGAGAATCTCAGCGAAAGGAGGATGTCAAACTGCAGCCCATACAACATTTCAAGCGCACTCCCCGCTGGATATCCTACCTTGCCTGCCACAAAAAGCAGTTCATAGACCCTTACCAGGATGACGAGGCCTGTCATGAGCATGGTAAGCGAAATGAAACGCTTGAAGGATTGGCGGATCAGATACTGCAGAGGAGGTGTATATTCCATACCGGCTATTTAAAAGGATCTTTCAATTCCAATGTCAAAGGAGTAGTTGAGCAGATAGCCCAGGGTGGGGAACTCCTCGTTGGAGAGGCTGATTCCAATGTTTGTGGTCCATACCTTGTTGAAGAGATGGTTGTATTCGACCCTGGCCGATTGCGACTTGAGTGTCAGGTAAGCGGAGGTTCCGTCCCCATAGCTCCGGTCGTCGGGTGAAACGCCATAACCCAGCCTTAGTCCGATGTAGTTTTCCGGATCGGAGAAGTACCGGCGTGTTTGGATGGAGCCAGAGACAGAGGTTCCTGTCGAAGAGGGCGTTACATAGGACCTGAGTGAAAGCCAGTAATTTCCAACATATTTTCCCACCGATCCGGTGAAGATGTAGGTGCTGGAGCTGGAAAAGTAAAGTGCGCGCAAACCCAGAGAGCCCTCAAATGCCTTGGGGAAGCTGTGGTACAATTCCGCACCTGTCCTGAACTTTGGAAAAATGGAGAGGGCCGAAAATCCCAAATTCAGGTAGGCATAGTTGTTCTCACTGATACTGGGATAGGCATCTGCCTCATACTGGAACCCTCTTGTTCCAAATCTTTCCGCCATGTTGACCCTGCCAATCACCGTACCCAGGGAGGTTTTCCTGTTGTAGGAGAGGGCGACCAGGTGCCAGGGATCGCGGTTTGCCTCTTTTTCAAAATAGTCGAAGGTATAGGCAAGCTTTACCCTGTTCTTTAGCTGGGATATCCGGATGGTGGCGAGTTTGTTTCGTGCTTCAACATTGGCAGGATTCTTTTCCAGCAATCTCTCCAGCTGTTCTACCGCCTGGTCGTATTGCTCCATGGCATTCAAAATCTTTGCCTTCTTGAGCATAAAATGTTCGTCACCGGCATCCTTCGCAAGGACGATGTCACAATACGAGATGGCCTCCGGATATTTCTCGTCCCAATATTGCACATCAGAAATGGCATCCAGAGCATCCCAATGGGTGGGATAGATTTTAAGCACTTCTGCCACCACCACCCTGGAGGAGTCGTATTGTCCATCCCAGGCATAGGTACGTGCCAGAAGTACGGCGACATCGGCGTCAAACTCTTTTGCGAGAATTTTTTTGCAGAGCTCCCTGGCTTCCTTCCGTTGTCCATTGTAGGCCAAATCCCTGGCCTCCTGGTAAGTTTGCGCCACCGCCCGATGGCCGGAAAAGAGGAGTGAAACAAAAAGCAGGAAAGAGCAGAATGACCCCATCAATTCCGGAGCCATTAGAAAATATGTTTTCTTTTTACGGTCCATTTTTTGGGTTTGGTTTCTTCTTTGACAATATAACCCAAAATTATTAAATATGTTCAATATGTAGGAGTAAAAAAATAGCTGAGGATGAGTGACCGGGGGACTTGGAATAGACTGATGACGCCTTGATTTGTATCACAGTTACCCGGTCACTTCTCTTCTCTTCACAACATCCTAATCTCTTATTGTAGGGAAAATGGTGGTCAGCATAGCCCAGTCACTTTGCCAACATTTTTTGTAATTTTCGGGAAAGTCAATAATTTCGTCCAAACTACCTTAATTTGCTTCTTCATGCATGACTTCACAGAGTTTTATTGCCTGTTAGCATATGGTTGTCAAACTAAAAGAGTTTAAAAATTCCCTATTCAAAGTAGAAAAACTGCTCATGCAAAAGATAACTATATCGGAAGAGTTGGCGGCCAGAGTTCCAGGACTGCAATTGTCGTGCATCAGGTGCAATGTCGTGTATGAAGCAGTAAATACCCAATTGTGGACCGAGATTGAGGATAAAATCGCCAAAATTGCAGCTTCGGTACCCATTGAACAGATCAGCGGGATGCCTGCCATCGCTGCGTCAAGGAGTGCCTACAAGGCTTGTGGAAAGGATCCTGCCCGTTACCGGTTGTCGGCAGAGGCGTTGCTGCGCCGTGTCGTGAACCGCCACGAGTTGTACCAGGTTTGTAATGTGGTGGATGCCCTCAACCTCGTCTCCATTTCGTCGGGTTTTTCGATTGGCGGCTACGACAGCGAAAAAATTGTTGGGGAAATATTCTTTGGGATTGGCCTCTCCGGCGAACCCTACACCGGCATCGGCCGCGGCGAATTGAACATCGAAGGGATGCCAGTTTTTCGGGATGCAATGGGCGCCTTTGGCACACCCACCAGCGATTCTGAACGCACCTCGGTCACCTCCGCCACGCGTATTTTTTTAATGGTAATCATCGATTTTGCAGGAACGGCCCTCCTCGACGAGGCCACCCTCCTGGCCTGTTCGTTGCTTGAAAAATATGCCGGGGCCCATGGGTTTGAGATGGCAAAAATTTGAGAGCCACCGAAATGCTCTTTTACAATTGTCTAAATAAAGAAATAAGGATTATTTCGAAAATAATCAAGCAGATAATTTGAAAATGGATATTGATGATTTGCTTTCAATTGTATCTTTGATTTGCTGATAAACAACGGATTAATCCGGAGGAGGACCGGCGGATACTGAAAAAGACAGAAGGCAAAACGACTGAATGCTTTTACATCTGCAAAGGTTCGCAGCAAGACGGTTCCCAGGAGGAAGGAGCGCAGATTTTGAGCGCTGAAGAACAGAACTCTTTGCCTTTTTAATTCAAAATAATCCAATAACTTTGTAAAAAAAACAAGACAATGGAAGAAACAATCACATTAAAATACGATCCTGAAAACCCTTTAATTAAAAGTATATTGAACAGTGTAATACTTGCCGGGGCCAAGGTCGAAAAAAAAGGTGCCTCTCCCTATAATCCTGAATTTGTTAAAAAAATCAGGCGAAGCGAAAAACAACCCGGTGTAAAAATAGATTTAGACAATCTATGGAAATAGTTTTCAAAACTGAAGCTTTAAATGACCTTAGATACTGGAAAAATTCAGGAAACAAGTCAGCACAAAGCAAAATACATACTTTGCTTAAAGAAATCAGCCAGACTCCATACACAGGAAGCGGTCAGCCAGAGCAGTTAAAATACGAATTAGCCGGATACTGGTCGCGCCGCATAAATAAAGAACATCGCCTTATATACAGGGTTTCCGAAGATCAAAAATTCGTGGAAATCCATTCTTTGTGGGGCCATTATTCCAACAAATAATTCATCCTCCCCCAAGCAGCAGCCCGGTTAACAGCCGGTTTTTTTGTTCCTTTCAGTGATCAATACAGCCGATCCTCGTAAGTGTTTTGATTTGCTTTCAATTGTATCTTTGATTTACTGATAAACATTTGGTAATTATTTGTGCATATCTCCTCGTGAAAAAGAAAAGTAGACACCCGTGAGCGACAACAGTGCGAAGATGATGTAGAGGATCTGAATGGTTCCTACAAACAACTCATTGGTTACTTCCGCTATTTGAACGCCATGGAACCTGGTGGAGAAAAAGAGCATCACAATGGTCATGCTGATCATCTGACCAACAATCCGCATGGTGGAAGCGGTTCCGGATGCTGTACCCAGCTGTCTTTTTTCAACGGAACTCATGATGGTATTCATGTTGGGGGAGGAGAAAAGGGCAAAACCCAGCCCCATGAACAAGAGGATCATTACAATAATATACTGTGGGGTCTCCTGGTTCACAAAGACCAGGAAGAGGAGTCCGACCGCATTCAGGAACATTCCGGTAGAGGCGAGAATGCGGGGCTCAATCCTGTCTGAAAGCTTGCCGGCATAAGGAGAGAGCAGCGCCATTACCAGTGGTTGTGCTACCAGGATGGCTCCCGCCGACTGTGGGGTAAGTCCCTTAACCTTTTGCAGGAAGAGACTCATCAGGAAGATAATCGAAGCAGTGGTCGAATAGTTGATCAATGCGGCAAGATTGGAATAGGCAAACAGCTTGTTTTTGGTAAAGAGTGCCGTATCAAACAGGGGATGATCTGATCTTCCGCACAGGAAAAGGAAAAGGAGCAGCAGCAAAATGCCTGTCCCAAGGAAAGCAAAGTTGACAGCAGAATGGAGCCGGGAGGAGAAATATACAATTAATATAAGGGATGATCCATAAAGCAAAGCGCCCAGGTAATCGAATTTCCCGCCCGCCTTGGGTCGCTGGATGTTCTTTAACTTGAGAAAAGTGAGTAGGATGCCGAAAATACCCAGGAAGGCCGAAAAAAAGAAAATCGAGCGCCATCCCCAAAACTGGGTAAATATCCCCCCAACAAATGGACCCATGGCCAATCCAAGATAGACTGCAGCCACATTAAATCCCAGCATTTTGCCCCTTTCGGAGGGCGGAAATGCCGATATCAGTAAGGGTGCGTTGGTGGTCATGGTCATGGCTGCCCCCAGTCCCTGGAAAAGACGCATCACAATCAGCCAAATCCCATTTGGAGAGACAGCACACAAAAATGTGGCAAGGGTAAAGATGACCATCCCCGATTTGAAGAGTTTTACCTCGCCTACCAGATCGGCCAACCGGCCAACCGGTAACAGGAATATCGCGGAAGAGAGCAGGTAGGAGGTCACAATCCAGCTCAGGGCCACCGCGTTCAATTCAAATTCATGTTCGATGGAGGGGAGGGCGATGTTGATGGAGGATATCAGGAAAGGGCCTAGAAATGAGGATAATATGGCAACTGTCAGTATCGATTTCTGGGTGTTGGTATGTTCAATAGAGGGCATATTCCGGCAATGTAATGGAGTCACAAATGTGGGAATTTAACATTAAAATGATGCAATTATTCGGGTTATTTATTTTGAAAAAATTACCTTTGCACATTGATTTTTGTAAATAGTTATAGTGCTATGAATGAGAAAGATATAAAATTGCTCTCCGAATTTCCTTCGGTTAGTACCGCAACCTGGGAGGAGCAAATCAACCTCGATCTGAAAGGTAAGGATTATGAAAAGAGTCTGATCTGGAAGACCAATGAAGGGATTCAAGTGAAACCCTATTACCGTGCTGAAAGCATTGAAGGGCTTGATTTTCCGGAGAGTAGGCCGGGTGAGTTCCCCTTTGTCCGCGGGAAGAGCGAGCGGGGCAATGAATGGCTGGTAAGGCAGGATCTCGTGGTTGAGTCCGCTGGGGAGGCCAACCTCAAGGCTTTGGAGGTGCTGAACAAGGGCGTTAATTCGCTTGGATTTGTTTTCAAGGGATGTCACCAGGTTTCGGTGGAGGAGTTAAAAACTTTGTTAAAAGGGATTGATCTCAAAGCCGTCGAGCTTAATTTCAGACTCTCCTGCAAGAGCAAGGAGTTTTTTGAGATTCTTTTGGCTTATTTTATTGAGCTGAAAGTCAATCCGTCCGACCTTCGGGTCTCGGTCAACCACGATCCCATCGGAAGGTTTACCCTGCGCGGCAAATTCTGTCACAGCGAACCGGAGGTTTTTGCCAAACTGAAGACCATGGTAGAGTGGGGGGAGAAATTTCCAAACCTTCACCTGGTAGCCGTCAACGGCGTTCATTTCAACAATGCCGGAGCATCCATAGTGCAGGAGCTGGCATTTTCGCTGGCAATTGGCAGTGAATACCTGACCCGTCTCACGGATCTTGGGGTGGATGCTGCATTGGCCGCAAAAAAAATTCGGTTCAACTTTGGCGTAGGTGGAAACTATTTCATGGAGCTGGCGAAACTGAGGGCAGCGAGAATGCTTTGGGCAAATATTGTGAAGGCCTACCATCCGGTATGCAGTTGTGTGGAATCTGCCACCAGGGGTGATTTTTGTCCCTGCGCTGCAAAGATGTATGCCCATTGCGAAACCTCCTCCTGGAACAAAACGATTTACGATCCCTATGTCAACCTGCTCCGGACACAAACGGAGGCGATGTCGGCTATTTTGGGAGGGGCAGATTCTGTGGCGGTTCTTCCGTTCGATATGGCCTACGAACAGCCCACTGCCTTTGCGGAGCGTATAGCCCGGAACCAACAGGCCTTGCTGAAGGAAGAGGTGCATCTGGATAAGATTGCCGATCCTGCTGCTGGATCCTATTATATTGAAACGCTGACAGCTTCCATCGCAGAACAGGCATGGAAGCTCTTCCTGGAGGTCCAGGAAAAGGGCGGTTTCATTGCCGCATTCAGGCTGGGATTTGTCCAGGAATTGGTAAGGGAGATGGCCGCGATGCGGAGCAAAGCCATTGGTTCGAGGAGAGAGAATGTGTTGGGAGTCAACCAGTTTCCGAACATCAATGAGCAGCTGGAGCCGGGATTGGATCCCTCCCTCTTCTTGCCGGAAGATCTTACCGCAGCGGATGCGGAAGCCGAGACCCTGAAGCGTTTCAGGGGTGCCCAGCAACTGGAAGCAATCCGGTATGCTACCGATCTGTATGCCTCCACGAAAGGCAGGCCGAAAGTCTGCATGCTACCGGTCGGGAACCTGGCCATGCGCAAGGCCCGTTCACAATTTGCCTGCAATTTCTTTGCGGCAGCCGGTTACGAGGTTATCGACCACAACGGCTTTGAATCAGTGGAGGAGGGATTGCAAAATGTGCTGGAAGCCAAAGCCAGTTTGGTGGTTCTTTGCAGTTCAGACGAAGAATATGGGGAATTGGCTCCTGAGCTCTTCCGTAAATTGAATGGAAGGAGCATCCTGGTCATTGCCGGAGCTCCCGCCTGTACAGAAGAGCTTAAATCCGTCGGAATTGAGAATTTCATCAGTGTCAAGACCAACTTACTGGAGGCATTGACGCATTACAATAAAATATTGGGAATCATTTGAAAATTTGAAATTGTGCCCTTCGACTTCGCTCAGGGACCGGTAATCCAAAATCGAAAATCCAAAATCGAAAATTTAATTATGACACCGAATTTTAAAGAGATAGAGATCACTGGTTGCCTGGAAGCAGGTGAACCCAAAGATACAAAACAACCTTCGGGCTCCGAAACGACCTGGATGACGCCGGAGCTGATTCCTGTCAAGGGGGTTTATACCAAAGCCGACCTGGAAGGAATGGAGCACCTGAATTACGCAGCCGGGAAGGCGCCCTTCCTCAGGGGTCCTTATTCTACCATGTATGTCATGCAACCCTGGACCATTCGTCAATATGCCGGATTCTCCACTGCCGAAGAGTCCAATGCCTTTTACCGCCGAAATTTGGCTGCCGGGCAGAAGGGTTTGTCGGTAGCTTTCGACCTGGCTACCCACCGGGGGTATGATTCAGACCATCCACGGGTAACCGGAGATGTTGGAAAGGCAGGGGTAGCTATTGATTCTATCCTGGACATGAAGATTCTTTTCGACCAGATCCCTCTCAACAAGATGTCAGTTTCGATGACCATGAACGGAGCAGTGCTTCCCATCATGGCATTTTACATTGTGACTGCCCTCGAGCAGGGAGCAAAGCTGGAAGAGCTCTCAGGGACCATACAGAACGATATTCTCAAAGAGTTCATGGTGCGGAATACCTATATCTATCCACCCGAATTTTCGATGAAGATCATAGCCGACATCTTCGAGTTTACCTCCCAGAAGATGCCAAAATTCAACTCCATCTCCATCTCAGGATACCACATGCAGGAGGCAGGTGCTACCGCGGATATCGAGATGGCCTATACCCTGGCCGACGGGTTGGATTACATCCGCACCGGGATCAAAGCTGGACTCGACATTGATGCATTTGCCCCACGGCTCTCCTTTTTCTGGGCTGTTGGCATGAACCACTTCATGGAGATTGCCAAGATGCGTGCTGCCAGGATGATCTGGGCCAAGATGGTCAAACAGTTTAATCCAAAGAGTGCCAAATCGATGGCACTGCGCACCCACTCACAGACATCGGGCTGGTCGCTTACTGAGCAGGATCCATTCAACAACGTGGGTCGAACCTGTATCGAAGCACTTGCTGCAGCGTTGGGACATACGCAATCATTGCATACCAACGCGTTGGATGAGGCCATAGCACTTCCGACAGACTTCTCGGCCAGGATTGCCAGAAATACCCAAATCTATTTGCAACAGGAGACGGAGATTTGCCGTTCGCTGGATCCCTGGGCCGGCTCCTACTATGTGGAGTCACTGACCAACGAAATATTCAAAAAAGCCTGGGCATTGATTGAAGAGGTAGAGGAGTTGGGTGGAATGTCAAAGGCCATCGAGACAGGTGTTCCGAAGATGCGCATCGAAGAGGCAGCAGCAAGGACACAGGGCCGCATCGACTCTGGTTCGCAGGCAATCATTGGGGTGAACAAGTACAGGTTGGAGAAGGAAGATCCCATCGATATCCTTGAGATCGACAACAGTGCGGTTCGTCTTTCGCAAATCGACCGGCTGAACCAGCTGCGGGCCAACCGCAACGAAAAGGAGGTCATTGCATCGCTGGAGGCTATCACTGCCTGCGTGCAGACAGGAAAGGGCAATCTGCTTGAACTGGCCGTCGATGCCGCGCAAAAACGTGCCACACTTGGAGAGATCTCCTTCGCTTGTGAGAAAATTGTAGGACGATACAAAGCAACCATCAGAACCATATCAGGCGTGTATTCATCAGAAGCTAAAAATGACGGTGACTTCACCAGTGCGAAGGAGCTCGTTCAGAAATTTGCGGAGAAAGAGGGAAGGCAACCCAGGATCATGATTGCCAAGATGGGTCAGGACGGACACGATCGTGGCGCAAAAGTGGTGGCTACAGGTTATGCCGACCTCGGATTCGATGTCGACATGGGACCATTGTTCCAAACCCCGGAAGAGGCTGCCAAACAGGCGGTAGAGAACGATGTGCACATCATGGGGATCTCTTCGCTGGCCGCCGGACACAAGACGCTCATTCCTGCTGTTATTGAGGAGATGAAGAAGCTCGGCCGCGAAGATATCATGGTCATTGCCGGTGGAGTGATTCCATCCCAGGACTACCAGTTCCTCTACGATGCGGGTGTGGTGGCCATCTTCGGTCCTGGAACCTCCGTAGCGGCTGCCGGAAAGAAGATCATGGAGATCCTGGTAGCAGCACAGGAATAGCAGAGGTGAATCCATTTCATCGCCCTCGGCAGTGCAGCCTTGCTCAACCTGGTTATGCCCAGCAGAGCTGACAGGTTTGTAAAGGAGATCGGTTACAGATTTGATGGATGTGGAATAGCCTCTTTCAAACAATTTTTTTCGTTTCAGCAAAGAGGTATTTTTTTTAAAAAGGCTATTGTCATTTAGAAAAAAAACTCTTTTCTTTGCATCGCGAAAATCTGAACTGTTGGTCGTTGGCCAAGCTGTCGGTTTGAGTAAATTTTTTCACTCTTTTTACATAAAAAAAGAGTTAGCGATGGTCCGTTCATCTAAGGGTTAGGATTCAAGATTTTCATTCTTGCCATAGGGGTTCGAATCCCCTACGGACTACCATCAAATTTTTGTTCTCAATTTTCTGGTAAAATTGTATCGTAACAAAAAAAAGATTAATTTTACGACCCCAATCAGGGAGGTTCAAGATGGTCTGTTCATCTAAGGGTTAGGATTCAAGATTTTCATTCTTGCCATAGGGGTTCGAATCCCCTACAGACTACATTTATTATTTGATAGAAATTATTTTTACACAATGGCAAACCATAAGTCGTCCATCAAGAGAGCAAAGCAGAGTGAAGTTCACCGTCTTCACAACAAGTATTATTCAAAAACAACCCGTAATGCTGTTCGCGAACTGCGTTCAACTACCGAGAAGGAAAAGGCTGCTGAGCTTCTTCCAAAAGTGGTAGGGATGTTGGATAAGTTGGCAAAAACCAATGTCATCCACAAGAATAAAGCCTCTAACCTTAAGTCAAGTCTGACGCTTCACGTCAACGCGCTTTAATCTGTTCAAACAATATATTTTTGAAAGGGTGCCCAAATTGGGTGCCCTTTTTTGTCTTTAATTTTCTCTTTTCTCCTGATTTTGTCGTAACTTGAGGACAGAAGTTTTGCCATTGAACCATCCGGCAGACTTCGGGGTTATGGGAAATTACAGCAAAGTTGGCATCAAGACCTGGGCCGTGGAGGATCGTCCCAGAGAGAAGATGATGAGCAGGGGCATATCCGCCCTCACCGATGGTGAACTCATCGCGATACTCATCTCGAGTGGAAACAGCAAGGAGTCGGCAGTTGCGTTGTCGCGGCGCATCATGGATTCCATCCACAACAACTTGCATGAACTGGGTAAATTGAATTGTGATGAACTGAAAAGGTTCAGGGGGATCGGCCAGGCCAAGGCAGTCACGCTGATTGCCGCCCTGGAGCTTGGAAGGAGGCGGAATCAGTCGGAGGCGCTGGATAATGGGCAGATACGTGGCAGCAAAGATGCCGCCAACTACCTTCGACCGGAGATCGGCGACCTTTCTCACGAGGAGTTTTGGGTACTGTTCCTCAATCGGCAGAATAAAGTAATTGACAAACAGAAACTTAGTCAGGGTGGGATGACCGGAACCGTCATCGATGTACGATTGGTGTTGAAATCTGCGCTTGAAAAGCATGCCACCTCCCTGATATTCTGCCACAATCATCCTTCCGGAAACCTGGAACCCAGTGATGCAGACCGGAAGATCACCCGTCAGCTGAAAGAGGCTGCTGCATTGATGGAAATTCCTGTAATCGACCATTTGATTGTAACACAATCCGGTTATTTTAGTTTTGCAGACGAAGGATTGTTGTAGTCATCTGAAACGACCACAGTAAATTTTTCACTCACAAGCCTATGATTATTGGGAGTTCCATTTGGCCGTTGAAAAACAATTATAAACAAATGAAAGTTTTTTTTTATTTTTACCAAAAATCTCTGATGATACACATACTCGGCGACAGCAACTCCCTTTTCAACCAATACCTTTCCGAAATTCGTGACGAAGTCATACAAAAAGATCCCATGCGGTTCAGAAGAAATCTGGAGCGTGTCGGAGAGATTTTTGCCTATGAGATTAGCAAGGAACTCCCCTTCAAATACAAGGAGGTGACCACCTCGCTGGGGGTAGCAAAAATGAGGGTATTGGAGCAGCAACCTGTGCTGGCCACCATTCTGCGGGCTGGACTGCCATTGCACCAGGGATTGTTGAGTTGCTTTGACCAGGCGGAAAACTGCTTCATCTCTGCCTACCGGAAGTACGATCCAAGTGGTGAGTTTCATATTGATTTTCAATACATTGCTTCTCCATTGCTGGACAATAAGGTGGTGATACTTTCTGATCCGATGTTGGCCACCGGTTCTTCCATGGAGGTAGGTTACCATGCCTTGCTGGAAAAGGGAGACCCCAGTCACATACACCTGGTTTCACTAATTGCCAGCAAGCAGGGAGTCGACTACATCATGGACCGGCTGCCCAACGACAAGATTACCCTTTGGGTGGGGGCGATTGATCCGGAGATGACCCCGAAATCCTACATCGTCCCTGGTTTGGGAGATGCAGGGGACCTGGCTTTTGGTGCGAAGATCGATTCCAAGGAGATTGTTCCGCATTCCCATTTTTAGTATCAGGTATCGGTTGAACAAGTCGTCTGACGTAAGAGATGTCGCTGCACTGCTCCAGCATTTCGGCCACTGTCTTCCCGGTGACCGGATCCAACAATTCAGGGGCAATTTCGGCCAGCGGGAGCAATACAAACCTGCGAGAGGCAATTCTAGGATGTGGAACTACCAGGTTGGCGCTGTTGATCACAAGTGAATCCATGTAAAGCAGGTCAATATCAATGGTTCTTGCTTCGTATTGCTTTGTTTTTCTTGTTCTCCCGAGTTGATCTTCAATGGAATGTATTTTTTCGAGTATTTCCTCCGGGTTTAAATCTGTATTTAGTACAATTATTTGATTTATAAATGGTTCTGACTTAAAGCCCCACGATTCACTTTCATACCTGGAGGAACTATCCATTTGAATACCGATCTGACTGGTAACCAAATCAATTGCCTCAGAGATTATTTCATTCCGATTACCCTGATTTCCTCCCAAAATGAGATAAACTATCGGCATAGTGCGTATCTTTGTAACAATTATAGTTCTTATTATACTACTTAAGTAAATGTAGATAAAAATTCAAAGTGAATTCATTCTAAATCAGGAGTGAGATACCTTGATCCCGGTTTTTTTAATTATTTTCCAAGCTTCAGCAATTAAAAATAAAATTTAACCTATGAAATTTTTCTGGAAAGCATTTTTTGCCTCATTGGCTGCCATTCTTGTTGCAACTTTTTTGTTCATATTTTTAATGGCCGGACTTGTCTCCTCTCTGGCCACCCTTGGTGAACAATCAGTTACAGTTAAGGAGAATTCTTTGCTCATCTTAAAACTGGACAACCGTATTGTGGAACGGAAATCCAACAACCCATTTGAAGATTTGGAGATTCCTGGGATGGAAGGCGCCACTACCATTGGATTAAACCAGATACTGAATGTGATTCAGAAAGCCAAAGGGGACAATAATATCAAAGGGATCTACCTTGAATTGTCAGAAATTTCTGCAGGTTATGCCACTGCTGAAGAGATCCGGAATGCCTTGATCGACTTCAAATCGAGTGGTAAATTTGTTTATGCCTATTCCGACGCGATTTCTCAAAAGGCCTATTACCTGGCCTCCGTCGCCGATAGTTTGATGTTGAACCCGGTTGGGATGTTTGATTTCAGGGGACTGAATGCAGAACATGTTTTCTTCAAAAAGGCACTCGACAAGTTTGGAATAGAGATGCAGGTGGTCAGGGGTAAGGACAACAAGTTCAAATCGGCTGTAGAACCTTACATGTACGACAAAATGAGTCCTGCCAACAAGGAACAGACCACCCTTTACCTCGCTACCATTTGGAACCATTTGCTGAAAGGGATCTCTGAATCTAGGAAGATTGCGGTTGACGCCCTGAACGAATATGCCAATTCAGTAATGACTTTCCAAACAGCGGAGGCTGCGCAGAAGGCCCATTTCTTTGACAGGCTAAAATACAGGGATCAGGTGCTGACAGACCTTAGGTCTCTTGCCGGTTTAAAGGTTAATGCAGAAATACCCATTGTTACAGTTGCTGAATACGATAAGATTCCGGCAGAACCTAAAGCCAAAACACTGGTCAGGGAGCGAATTGCGGTGGTTTATGCTGAGGGCGAAATTGATACCGGTTCATCCAGCAGCCCGCATGACATCAACTCAAAGGAGGTTTCCCAGGGTATTCGGGAAGCGCGCATAGATACAACAGTGAAAGCCATTGTTTTGAGGGTGAATTCTCCAGGTGGATCTGCCTTTGGATCCGAAGTTATCTGGCGTGAAGTTAAACTTGCACAGGAGGTGAAACCTGTCATTGTCTCAATGGGTGATTATGCCGCGTCAGGAGGCTATTACATTGCCGCTCCGGCAACCTATATTATGGCTAACCCGACCACTATTACCGGTTCTATTGGGGTTTTTGGGACCATCCCTAATGCAGGGGAACTGCTCAACAATAAAATTGGGATTACTTTTGACAATGTAATGACCAATGAACATTCTGACATGCCATCCATTACCCGCAAGATGACTCCATTTGAAGCGAGCCTGATGCAGAATTACGTGGAGAATACCTACAACATTTTCTTGTCACATGTCGCTGAGGGTCGCAATTTAACAACAACAGGTGTAGATTCAATTGGACAGGGCAGGGTTTGGAGCGGTGTGAACGCCAAAGGCAATCAATTGGTTGATGGTTTTGGGGGGATCAAGGAAGCCCTTAAGCTGGCTGCTGAGAAGGCAGGAATCAAGGAGTACCGCATCAAGGAGTTGCCAAAGCAAAAGGATCCTTTCGCTGAGCTTTTCAAGAATTTTTCGGTAAGTATGCAAAACAAGATCGTAGAGTCGGTCATGGGAACTTCATACGGATATTGGAAAGAGCTGTCGAGGGAGGCCAATTCCAGGGGAATCTATACAAGAATGCCATTTAATGTAGAAATTAACTAACTATTTTGAAGAAATTTATACTCTACCTGTTCTCTTTGGTTTACGGAATGGTGGTTAATTTCCGGAATCTGCTTTTCAATCTTAACATCCTTCGGGGAAGAGAGTTTGAGGTGCCTGTGATTTCGGTTGGCAATATCACCGTCGGAGGAACCGGAAAAACGCCGCATACCGAGCATCTGATCCAGCTGCTGAGCACGAAATTCAACATTGCAGTCCTAAGCCGTGGATACAAGCGAAAGAGTAGAGGATTTCTCCCGGTAGAGACTACCTCTACCAGCAAACAAGTTGGGGATGAGCCGCTTCAGATCAAGATGAAGTTCCCTTCCGTGATGGTGGCCGTGGATGAGAATAGGGTGAGGGGAATTGAGCGGATTTTGGCGATCAGTGAAAAACGACCGGATGTAATTATCCTGGATGATGCCTTTCAGCACCGGTATGTGACACCCTCCATCAATATTTTGCTGATTGATTTTTCCCGCATGATTACCGAGGATGAATTGCTACCACTGGGACGTTTGCGCGAGCCTGCCTCCAATCGTGACAGGGCCAATATCATTATAGTAACCAAATGCCCCAGAGAGATCAAACCCATTGATGAACGGATCATCACCAAAGATTTACACATCTGGCCATACCAGGATCTGTTTTTTTCGCGGATAAAATATGGGGAGTTGATGCCACTCTTTCCGGACAAGGTAAAAGAGACCAAGGGAGCTATTGACAGCGAGACTGGTGTGCTCCTGCTAACTGGTATAGCCAATCCTGAGTCACTGAAAGCAAAACTTCTTCAGACGACCAGAACGGTGGTATCGGCGGAATATCCGGATCATCATGCATTTTCTTTGAAGGATATGGAGCAGGTTGCCTCCCAGTTGACGGCACTCACCACAGTCAAAAAAATGATTATCACCACCGAAAAAGATACCTTCCGCATCAAGGAAATTGACAACCTGCCTGAAATTATCGCGGAAAATCTCTATTATATCCCAATTGAAATCAAGTTTATCAATCAGACAGACAATGATTTTGACAAAAAAATATTAAAATATGTTGGAGAAAATAAAAGCAACTTCGAATTACATTCTAGAAAGAACAAAATTTAAGACTGAGATTGCCATTGTACTGGGTACGGGTTTGGGCGGTTTGGTCAAAGAGATCGAGATCGAACATACAATTCCCTATGCAGAAATACCTCATTTCCCGGTATCCACGGTTGAAGGGCACAAGGGCCAGCTGATTTTTGGCGTGCTTGGCGGCAAAAGGGTGATTGCCATGCAAGGCCGTTTCCATTTTTACGAGGGTTACAGCATGAAAGAGGTGACATTTCCAGTCAGGGTGATGAAGGCCATCGGCATCAAGACGCTTTTTGTTTCCAATGCCAGCGGAGGTTTGAATCCTAAATTTAGGGTGGGAGATGTCATGATGATCAATGATCACATCAACATGTTTGGAGACAATCCCCTGATGGGTCAGAACATCAAAGAGTTGGGTCCCAGATTTCCAGATATGAGTCAGCCCTATAATCTGCATTTGCGCAACCTGGCCCTGAAGATTGCCCTTCAGAATGGCATTGATTTGAAAGAAGGGGTCTATGTTGGTGTAGCAGGACCTACCTTTGAAACACCTGCGGAATATAAAATGTTTAGGGTTTTGGGGGGTGATGCCATTGGAATGTCTACCGTACCGGAAGTAATCGTAGCCAGACACATGGATATGAAGGTCTTTGGAATCTCTATTATCACAGACAGTGGTGTTCCCGGAGAGATTGTGGAGATTTCACATGAGGAGGTACAAGCAGTTGCCATGCAGGCGGAGCCCAAGATGAGCCTGATTATACGGGAATTGGTTGCGGGTCTGTAGCCATAAGCTTGCAGGATTTTGCAGCCACTTGTCCAATATTTTAAATCGACAGACTCTTTAAGTTTAGGAGCGGAGACGTTTTCAATGTTTAGATTGAAAACGTCTTTTTTTTGTGAATTGTAGACAGATTTAATAATAGTAAAGGATACTATTAATCGCAATCTTGCAATTTGAAGTTGAATGGACGGAAAGCAGTGGTAAGAATTTGATGGGCTAACGTTAACTGGCTGATATTTAACATGTATAAAAACGAAAAGAGGCTGCCGGGGTGGCAACCTCTTACGAATCCAAATCAACTAACTACTACTAATAACTATTAACAACACAAATGTAGTGAATTTATTATTACTAAATGTAAAAATATTATTAATTATTTGTGAACTATGAATAATAATTCTACCAGTTAATTGAATATTTTTTTAGAAAGATTGCATTTGAAATCAGACCAATTTTTTGTACCTGATCCTGTGCGGAGTCGAATCTCCCAATCTTTTTTTCTTGTTCTCTTCGTACTCGGAGTAACTTCCTTCAAAGAAATAGATTTGAGAATCGCCTTCGAAGGCCAATATGTGGGTGGCTATCCGGTCCAAAAACCACCGGTCGTGTGAGATCACCACGCAGCAGCCGGCAAAGCTCTCCAATCCCTCTTCCAGTGCCCGAAGTGTGTTTACATCGATGTCGTTGGTGGGTTCATCCAGCAGCAATACGTTGGCTCCGGATTTGAGCGTAATGGCCAGGTGCAGCCTGTTGCGTTCACCACCCGAAAGAACGCCGCATTTTTTCTCCTGGTCTGAACCACTGAAGTTGAATTTTGAAACAAATGCCCGGGCATTGATCATTCTTCCACCCACCATCACTTCATCGGTTCCGCCGGATAGAACCTGGTAGACTGTTTTATCCGGATCAATCTCGGAATGTGATTGATCTGCATAACCAATTTTAACGGTTTCGCCTACCGTGAAAGTCCCCGAATCAGATGTTTCCATTCCCATGATCATCTTAAAAAGGGTCGTTTTTCCTGCACCGTTGGGCCCGATGACCCCAACGATTCCGTTGGGTGGCAAAGTGAAATTCAAGTTTTCGAACAAGAGTCTTTCGCCATAACCTTTGGCAACGTTTTCCGCAAGGATAACTTTGTCACCCAAACGTGGACCGTTGGGAATAAACAGTTCCAATTTATCCTCCTTCTGTTTGACATCTTCGTTCAATAGTTTTTCATAGGCACCCAGGCGCGCTTTTGATTTGGCCTGTCTGGCCTTCGGGCTCATTCTCACCCATTCCAGCTCACGTTCCAAGGTTTTGCGGCGTTTGGAGACTCCCTTCTCCTCCATTTCCAGTCGTTTCTGTTTTTGCTCCAGCCAGCTGGTATAATTGCCTTTCCATGGGATACCTTCTCCGCGGTCCAGTTCAAGGATCCAACCTGCGACATTGTCCAGAAAGTAACGGTCGTGGGTAATACAAATGAC
This sequence comes from Tangfeifania diversioriginum, assembly GCA_945873105.1. Lineage (GTDB taxonomy): Bacteria > Bacteroidota > Bacteroidia > Bacteroidales > Prolixibacteraceae > CAINVV01. Next base: position 53,602 of record CAMCBW010000020.1, on the reverse strand, counting down.
CGTTCCGGGATATTGCTGCAGGTGCTGCTCGAGCCAGTCGATGGACTCTGCGTCGAGGTGGTTGGTGGGCTCATCGAGGAGCAAGATGTCGGGCTGTTTCAACAGCAGGCGGCACAAGGCAACCCTGCGTCGTTCGCCTCCTGATAGCACTGATACCGGAGTGTCCCCATCTGGGCAACGCAAGGCATCCATGGCCCTTTCGAGTTTGTTATCCAGGTTCCAGGCATCGGTTGCATCTATTTTCTCCTGCAACATGGCCTGACGGTCCATCAGTTTGTCCATTTTGTCGGCATCCTCGTATACTTCGGGCAATCCGAACTGCAAATTGATGTTCTCGAATTCTGCCAGTAGATCCACGATCTCCTGTGCCCCTTCCTGCACAATTCCCATTACCGTTTTCGACGGATCAAGAATTGGATCTTGTGAGAGGTGCCCCACGGTATAACCGGGAGAAAAGGCGAGTTCTCCATGGAAATCTTTCTCAATTCCGGCAATGATCTTTAGCAATGTTGATTTTCCAGATCCGTTTAATCCGATGATGCCAATCTTTGCACCCAGGAAGAAGGAGAGGGAAATGTCTTTAATTACTTGTTTTTGAGGTGGGTATGTTTTACTCACCTTGTACATCGAAAATATAATCTGCTTGTCGTCGCTCATCTGTCTATCGTTATTTTATAGGTTGTAAAATTCGCTTTTTCCATCGAAATGGCAATAGCGAATCGAAGGTTTCGCAGAGGAAAATCAATGTGACTTCATTTGTTGTGTAAAAATGAGGCGGGGTCGAACCCGGTTGAATCATTTTTTACTAAATTTGGATGGATTGTAACTTTAAAAAACTTCCCTATGAAGAGATTTTTAAGCCGTGCGCTGATTGTACTACTGATACTGCTCGCATCATTTTTTTACTGGAAATATATTTTCGATTATAGTGAAGGTTATCGTGCCGGATTGCTGCAAAAATTTTCAAGCAAGGGGACATTTTTCAAGACCTATGAAGGGGAGATGATTCTTAGCAGTGTCCAGACCAATGCCAATGTTGCTATTGCATCCGAAAAGTTTTTCTTTTCTGTAACGGATGAGGATGTTGCAAGAAAAATTGAGAAACTACAGGGCGAGAGCGTAGTGGTGCATTACACGGAAAAGAATGGCCGCTTGCCCTGGAATGGAGATTCACCCTACATTGTCGACAGTGTGAGCATCAAATAGTTGTATCAAGGAAGAAAGTACAGCCAGTATCGCAAATAATTCTAGGCTCTCTTTGGAATCTTGAGTTGCTGGCCTACATACAAGCCTTTCACATTTCTGATGTTGTTGAATGCCTTCAATTCAGCATCTGTAATGCCGGGAAATTTTTTGGCAATGGTAAAGAGGCTATCTCCCCGCTGAACCGTATAGAGGATATATTCGCCGTTGCTGGTTGAATTGTTCTCTTTAGTTTGGCTGGCTGACTGACTGACCGTATTGGTTGTATTCGTTTCAACAGTGGCTGGAACGGCTGCAGTAGTTGTATTGGATTCAACTGACTGATTTGCCAGGGTCGGTTGTGTGGCTGCCGGTTTTGCGATCAGGGCCTCTTTGCTTTTCAATGGCTTTCCGGGTACGTAAACAGTGATCCGTTGGCCAATTTGAAGTGTCTTCTTTCTGAAGTCATTCCATGCACGGAGATCGTTTAAAGAGACCCTGTATTTGTTGGCGATTGCACCAAGATTGTCTCCCGATTTCACGACATGGGTAATCTCCCTCATCCCGTCTACAGGGGTAATAGCACCGTTTGAACTTTTCGTGGATTTTCCCTTGAGCGGCACCAGTTGGTTGTTCGGAAAATATTTGTCGCGGTTGTAGGCAAATATCTGGGTCTGGTTGTCAATGTATGCGGAAATGGCTTCGTTGGGCAGTTTGAGCAGATAGGGTTTATCCGGTCTTGCAGGGATGATGTCGCGCCGGTACTGGGGATTGAGCCGTCTGAGTTCTTCTACAGAGATGTTCAATACAGCCGAAAGTTGCTCGAAGTTGAGGTAGTTGTGTACTTCAATCGTATCTGTTACCGTTTTAAATTTTGGCTCGGTAGGATTCAGGAGATGCTCTTTCTCGTAATTCATCACATAGGTAGCAGCGATAAAGACCGGAATGTATCCCCTTGTCTCTCTGGGAAGCGAATAGTAAATATCCCAGTAACTCTGTTTCCCGCCGCTGCGTCTCACTGCTTTGTTGATATTTCCCGGACCGCAATTGTAGGCTGCAATGACGACATGCCAATCGCCATAAATTTCGTAAAGATCCCGAAGGTACCTTGCGGCAGCATCGGAGGATTTGATGGGATCGTTGCGTTCATCGATGTAGGAATTGATTTCCAGACCATAGAGTTTGCCGGTTCCGATCATAAACTGCCACAAACCGGAGGCTCCGGCCCTGGAGACAATCTTGGGATTGAGGGCTGATTCGATGATGGGGAGGTATTTCAACTCCAGGGGAAGCTGGTATCTTTCCAGTGCCTCTTCAAAAATGGGGAAGTAATAGTTGGAGAGTCCCAGCATGTAGGAGGTAAGTTCCCGTTTCCGAATGGTATAGAGCCCAATAAAATTGCGGACTGTTTCGTTGTAGGGAAGGGGGAGGAAGGAGTCGATGGCCTGAAGGCGGCTGATGTATACTGAATCAGGCAGGTAGCTTTTGATCTCGTCAGGCAGCGAGTTAAATTCAGTGTTATCGTAGGAAAATGCATTTTTGATGTACCAGGTATTTACCAGGGAATCAAGTTTGTCGGATACCAGCATGTTCAAATTTTCATTGATCAATTTGTCCGCCATTTTGTTGGCGACCGTATCCGCGCCCCAAATTTTTTGCTCTTCTTCGGCAGTAATCGGTTTTTCCTGCACCTGCGCCATTCCACCCAGGTTCAGTGTGAGAATGGTTAGTAGTAAAATGTTGAATTTTATAGCCATGGTACACACAAAAAATTAAAAGTTAAAGGCAACATTGATGCCAATTACCTGATTTCCTTTCCCAACATAGAAGGGCATCGGTTCAACCCTCATACTCAGGTTCTCGTTGATGTCAAAATCAGCCAAATTTGCATCCACGCTCGCGTCAATGATGCTTAAAACGTGCATGGCTGCAATCGCAATTACGCTAAGATCCCTGTTCCTTCTGTAATAATCCTTCCCACTTTTTAACTGCGACTTGAAACTGTCAAAATGGGATGGATTCGCATTCATATCCCAGTATGGAATTTTAAACATATCGTTCAGATAATCCTTATCTGCTTCGCTCATCTGACTGACTGTTTGATACTTGGAAATTGTTTGGTAAGCATCAAAATAGTCGTTGTAGTTGTTATTGTTCCATCCAAGCACATAAATCAAACCTACATATCCACCGTAAACGATGGGCAATTTCCAGTACTTCCCATTGTATACCTGTCCCAGTCCGGGGAACAGGGCAGCATAAATGGAAGCCTTCTTTGGCGAAAGTACTTTTTTTTCCTGTGAAATAGAAATATTCAGACTGTCTTTTGGGACAGTAAACTCCTGTGCTACCAGATTGAAGCAGAGGAGTGATAGAATGGTTCCAATAAAAAGTCCTTTCAAAATAATTTTCAAAACAGCTTAATTTCCTGATTATGAATCTAGTCTGTCGAAAATACCGATAATCCGTTCCAAATCTTTTGAATCCTTGAAAGGGATTTCGATTTTCCCTTTGTATTGATCATTGATCTTTAGTCCGATATTACTGTTGAAATATTTTCCCAGATGTTTTTTCAAATCACTGAACTGGTCATTCATGGATGGATCTTTACCGGATGTATTCTTGAGTTCTTCCTCCGATGCACTTAGTTTGCGAACAATATCTTCTGTTTTGCGGACAGAGAAATCGTATTTGACCACCTGACGGTAGACCATTACCTGTGTTTCTGAATCGTTGATGTTGATCAGGGCTCGGGCATGTCCCATGGTGATCTCCTGTTCCCTGATGGCTTTTTGGATGACAGCCGGCAGTCTGAGCAGGCGAAGATAATTGGAGATGGTGGATCTTTTTTTACCAACCCTGTCACTCAGGCTCTCCTGGGTAAGTTTGCACTCTTCCATCAGTCGCTGGTAACTGAGCGCCACCTCGATGGCATCCAGATCTTCCCTTTGAATGTTTTCCACCAGGGCAAGTTCGAGCATGGCCTCATCGCCAGCCTCCCTGACAAAGGCAGGAACCTTGGTAAGTCCGGCAATTTTGGAAGCCCTGAATCTCCGCTCGCCCGCGATGATCTGGTATTTTCTCTCTCCGATCTTGCGGAGGGTGATGGGCTGGATAATCCCAACCTCCTTGATGGAAGCGGCCAATTCGTTCAATGCCTCCTCGTCGAAGTGAACGCGTGGTTGAAATGGATTGGCTTCAATTTCGGAAATCAGAATTTCATTGGATACCGGATTCTGTTCACGGATCATGTTAGAATCATCGATCAGGGCACCCAAACCTCTGCCCAGGGCATTACGTTTTTGCATCATACTGTTAAAATTCTGTCGTTGTCAAACAATCTCTTTGTGGTCCATTTTTGTCATTTTGTTCTTTTGTAGCAATTCCCTGGCCAGATTCAGGTAATTCTGTGCTCCTTTGGAACCAATATCGTAGGAAACTGCAGGAACTCCGTAACTGGGAGCCTCTGATAGCCGGATATTTCTTGTAATCAGTGATTCGAAGACCATCTCCTGGAAATGTTTCCTCACCTCATCCAGTACCTGGTTGGAGAGGTTGAGCCTCGAATCGTACATGGTCAGTAAAAAGCCTTCTATCTGGAGCTCAGGATTTAGCCTGCTTTGGATGATTTTGATGGTATTGAGCAGTTTTCCCAATCCTTCCAGGGCAAAATATTCGCATTGAACGGGGATGATGACAGAATCAGAAGCGGTAAGGGCATTGACAGTGATCAATCCAAGGGAGGGAGAGCAGTCGATGAAGATAAAATCGTAATTGTCCCTGATTTTTTCTATGACCAGTTTAAGCACCTTTTCACGATTGGGCATGTTGAGCATTTCGATCTCAGCACCTACCAGGTCAATGTGCGAGGGAATCAGATCAAACCCCGGAGTGTTGGTATTTAAGATAATGCTCCTTGGGTCAATGTCATCTACCACACATTCGTAGATACTGGTCTTGACATTTCGAACATCGAAACCAACTCCCGAGGTTGCATTGGCCTGGGGATCGGCATCAATGAGGAGTACCTTGTATTCCAGAACTGCAAGGCTCGCTGCCAGATTTATGGCAGTAGTAGTCTTTCCTACTCCGCCTTTCTGGTTTGCGATCGCGATAACTTTTCCCATGAATAATAATTTTTAGTCGGCCTCAAAGTTAGTATTTTAGTCTCAACGAGAACAGAGGGACCCGAAATTTGATGCACTAATGGAAGAAAAGATATCAACTACATCGGATCGACATCCACCACGATTAGCAGAGATTTGTTCTTATCCATGGTTCTGACACTCTCCAGCATTTCCTGCATCTGACGTTTGGCCGATGTAATGGATATTTCGCGTTCCAACTTCAGCCACATCTCCTTCATGTACATTAGTTTGATGCGACCAACTGCAGGGTATTCGGGACCAAGCAACCGGTTTCCAAACCTGCTGCGCAAAGCTGTGGCACACTCCTGTGCGATCCGGTCTAACTCATAAAGATCCCTGTGTTTCAAGGTAATCCGAATCATTCTGTAAAAGGGGGGGTATTTAAAATATTTACGCTCGGCAATTTGCTGTTCGTACATGCCCTCATAGTCGTTTTCTGCCACTTTTTGGATGATAAAGTGGTCGGGTTGAGAAGTCTGGATGATTACAGTGCCCTGTTTGGACCTTCTTCCTGCACGCCCGCTGACCTGTGCCATCAGTTGGTAGCTTCGTTCGTGGGAGCGAAAATCGGGGAAGTTAAGCAAATTGTCTGCATTCAGGATGCCAACTACCTGAACATGTTCAAAATCAAGTCCTTTTGTAATCATCTGCGTCCCTACCAAGATGTCGGTATCACCCCTGTCGAATCTTTGCAGGATAGACTGGAATGCTTTTTTTGTGCGGGTAGTATCGAGATCGAGTCGTTCGATCACCGCATCCTGAAAGATCAAGGAGAGTTCTTCTTCCACTTTTTCGGTGCCAAACCCTTTGTTGGTGAGATCCCCCGACTGGCAGGAGGCACATTGCGAAGGGTAATAAATGGAGTAGCCGCAATAGTGGCAAATTAGCCTGCGGCTGTTTTTATGGTAGGTAAGGCTGACATCACAATGGTTGCATTTGGGAATCCATCCGCAGTTCTTGCATTCGATGAAGGGTGAAAAACCCCGCCTGTTCTGGAAGAGAATGATTTGTTCTTTTTTTTCCAGTGCCAGGGTAATCTCGTTGTAAAGCTCTGGAGTCAGGCAGGAGCGCATTGATTTTTTCTGGTAGGCACGTTTTAGGTCGACCGTAACAATTTTTGGAAGATCTACCTGTTTGTAACGCTCTTTCAGTTCTACCAATCCGTATCTTCCTGATTTTGCATTGAAATAGGTTTCGATGGCTGGTGTTGCAGTTCCCAGAAGTACAGGTATTTTAAGCATTGTACCGAGGACAATGGCAGTATCCCTGGCATGGTACCTCGGGGCAGGGTCGAATTGTTTGAAACTGTTCTCGTGCTCTTCGTCCACCACAATTAATCCAAGGTCGGAAAAGGGCAAAAAGATGGAGGAGCGGGTACCAATTACCAGTTGGTGACTCTGGTACATGGATCCTGGTTGAAACTGCAGAACTTTGTTCCATATTTCAACACGCTCAGCATCACTAAACTTAGAATGATAAATGCCGGCTTTTTCTCCAAAGACTTCCAGAAACCTGCCAATCATTTGGGTCGTCAATCCTATTTCGGGAAGGAGGTAGAGCACCTGTTTACCCTCCTTCAAGCACTGCTCGATCAATTGAATGTAAATCTCTGTTTTACCACTCGAAGTCACTCCGTGCAGCAGTGTAACCTGGTTCTTTGAAAAGGAGGCTTGGATCTGTTCGAGCGCCGATTGCTGCGCCGGATAGAGCGGATAACTTTTACGGGTAGCAGCCTCGCCCGCTTCCAGCCGGTCGATGGATTGTTCGTAGGTAGTGAGGATCTCTTTCTTTACCAAACCATTGAAAACGGTTATGCTGGCACCGCTCTTCATCAGCAGGGCTTTTTTGGGATAGGCCTTGGCCTTGAGATCAGTATTGTGCTCGTTCTCTTGCAGGAAGAGGAGCATCATCTCCCGCTGTTTGGGGATTTTTATCAGCAGGTCGAGGGTCCTCAGCAATTTCTCCTCTGAAAAGATGGCGGCTCCGAGGGTTACAATGGTTTCGGTCCGTGCCTTGTAGCTTTCCCTGATCTCTTCGTCGATGCGAACCACCCCTTTTTTCAGAAGTTCTTTTAAAACAGGCAGCGTCCCTTTTTTTAATACGGTATTGTTCAGTTCACTGACGGTGATCCCTTTTTTTTCACGGATGATCTCCAGCAGCAGTATCTCTTTCGGAGACCACTCCTGCCTGATTGGTTTTTGTGGTTCTTCGGCCATGGAGACTCTTGTTTCGCTCTCCATTTTGAGACCGGATGGCAATGCGGCCTTGAGAACTTCACCCAAAGTACAATGGTAATAGGCAGCAATCCAGTCCCACAATGGGAAACAGCTTCCTGAAAGGATGGGTTTTTCATCCAACAGTGATTCGATCAATTTGGGGGTGAGGTTATCCGGTTTGTTCCGGTGTACCTTCCTCACCAGGGCAGAGTAGAACTTTTTTGCCCCAAATTGCACCACCACCCTCATTCCGGGTACCAATTTTTCTTTCAACTCTTCCGGAACAAGGTAGGTAAATGACCCTTGCAGGGGAAGGGGAAGAATCAGATCAGCGTAGAGATCGGGTTTGTTGTTCATGCAGAATAATGGCCAATTCTTTTTTCAATGGGGATCGTAACCGAAGACAATTTTACATTAAAAAACTGGTTTTTGGGGGTCAGTTTTAAATTTTTGCAAAAGGAATTTTGCTACATTATCCGGAAGCAAACCTGTGATAGATCTGTTTTCGAGGAGTCTTTTCCTGATGTCGGATGAACTGATGTCGAGGAGAGGTGCAGTGAAATGAATGATGTTGGGCACATCGCCAAATGGATTCTCCGATTGGTGCGCGCGCGGATAGACCAGCAGTCCAAATTGGTCAATGATCCGCTGAAAATCTTTCCAGTTTCGGAATTTCTGCAGGTTGTCTCCGCCAATCAACAACCTGAACTGGTGCCGTGGCCATTTATTTTGCAGGAATTCGAGGGTGTTGATGGTGTAGGAGGGACGTGGCAGGTCGTTTTCACAATCACTGACTTTGATCCGTGACCGATCTTTTACCGCGAGTTCAACCATTTTAAACCGCATTTCAAATGGCCATAGCTCCTCCTCTTTTTTGTGTGGATTCTGCGGGGAGACGATCATCCAAACCTCATCGAAACCTTCCTCCAATGCGGCTTCTGCGATGGCGATATGGCCGTTGTGGATGGGGTTGAATGATCCGGAATAGATGGCGATTTTCATGAATTTGAAAATAGTGAAAAGTGAACGATCAAGAAATTTGAAACAACCAATGGAAGCTTACTTCAAAAACTCCTTCACCCGATTCTCCGCCTCCTGCAAGGCATGCTCCAGGGTATCGTTGACGATGATGAAGTCGAACAGCGGGGCATAGGTCAATTCGCGTTCTGCCTTCTCTACCCGCTTTCGGATGACCTCCTTGTCGTCGGTGCAGCGGGCGATCAGCCTCTTTTCCAATTCGGTGAGTGAAGGTGGCTGAATGAACAGGGCGAGGGCACGCTCCCCATAATATTTTTTGATGTTGCTACCACCCACTACATCCACATCGAAGAGTATATTCTTTCCGCTTTCCAAAATCTTGTTCACTTCGCTTTTCAGCGACCCGTAGAAGTTGTCTGGATAGACCTCCTGCCATTCCAGGAATTCCTCGTTGTCAATTTTTGCTTTGAATTCTTCGGTAGAGAGGAAAAAATAGTCTGTACCGTTCACTTCACTTCCCCTGGATTTCCGGCTGGTCGCCGAGACAGAGAAGGCAAAATCAGGAAACCTGGAGAGCAAGTGCCTCACGATGGTGGTTTTGCCCGCACCTGATGGAGCCGAGAAGATGATGACTTTGCCTTCTTTAATTCCTGTTGCCTTCATTTATAATACGTTGAGAAGCTGTTCCTTGATTTTTTCGAGTGAGTCTTTCATCTGGATCACCAGTCGCTGCATTTCAATGTGGTTGGCTTTAGATCCAAGGGTATTTACCTCCCTGCCAATCTCCTGGGCGATGAAACCGAGTTTTTTGCCTACCGGTTCATTCAGTTCAATGGTTTCGAGGAAATAGTTACAGTGGTTCAGCAACCTCACTTTCTCTTCGTTGACATCCATTTTCTCCAGGTAAAAGATCATCTCCTGTTCCAGCCTGTTTTCATTCACCTGCTCGATGGCTATATCCTTCAGTCCTTCGTAAATTTTTTCCTTGATCCGGGTTACCCGTTCCTCCTCATATTGGTCTACTTCCGAGAGGAGGGAGGTAATTGCCTGAACATTTGCAATGATATCCTGCTTCAAGACCTTTCCCTCCTGGATGCGGAACTGATCCAGGGCGTTGATGGCTTCAGAAATTTTCACCAGGATCAGCTTCCACTCTTTGTCGTTCAACTCTTCCCGTTCATTTTTAACGACCTCGGGCAGGGAAAGAATGGATTGCAGGATGTTGTCGTTCAGTTGGATGGTAAGATCGGCTGCGATCTGTTCCAGTTGCCTGTAATAGCTTTTGACAATTCCTGCGTTGATTTTTGTGGCAGCATCTTCACCCAGTGATTCGGTATAGAGGATAAAGTCAACCTTGCCGCGAATGAGCCGGTCTGACAGTTCTCTCCGAATCTCAAGATCTTTCTCCCTGAAGAGGAGTGAAATACGGGTGTTTAGATCCATCTGCTTACTATTCAGTGACTTAATCTCAATTGTCACCTTCTTTTGAGCAAGTTCACATTCGGCCTTGCCGTAACCGGTCATCGATTTTAACATATCCTGCTGCTTTTGGGCAAAGGTAAGAAAAAAGGGAGAACGGTGAAGTGCCGACAGGAAGATGAAGGGAGGGAGGGAGGGAAGAATGACGGAGGGACTGAAATGACGGATGAATGACGGAGGGAAAAAAGGACGGAGAGACGGAGGAATGACTGAGGGACTAGGAGACTTAGGGATAATGGAGAGATGAGGGTACGAGGGGATGAAGAGATGCGGGGATGAGTCAGTTTGCAGAAGGCGGAGTGGGGGAATTTTCCCTATTCTGCCTTCTGCATTTTGTAGTCAAATTTCTTTGAATGCTCTTCTGGGAAATCTTTGCAAAAGTTTAGTATTGTTGGTAGAAGGATTTGAGATAGGGGGTTACCTGGTTGAAAATAGGTTTGGTGAATTCTACAAACAGCTCCTGTGGCCCGGGTGGGGGCAATGGTTTGCGGCGACAAATGGCCAATTGCTTTTCATCGAGGGCCCGTTCGTCTCCATTGAATGAACCCCACTCTGCGAACCAGACAAATTGCCCGGGGAATTTGCGCTGCGAAACGACTTTGTTGGCGGGAAGATCCAGGATGGTGACATCCAGGACTCCTTTTGAGATTAGCTCACGGCGGTTGACCGTCAGTTTGGCCTTCACGGTATTATAAGCTTTTACCTTTTCCCCGGTTTTAAGGGTGACCGAAATCTGTACACTGTCGCGTGAAAGCTCCTTGACCGACTCCTTGTCATAAAACTGACCCACCACAAAATCGTCAAAGTTCATTCGCAGCAGCTGATCCGGCTGATTGATCCCCTCTTTTTTGGCAGATTCAGGGGAGTAGTAGGCAACAAATTCATTGGGCCGGTTGTGCAACAGATTTTCGATGATTTGATTCAAAAAGAAATCAGAGGTAAGCTGGTATTTTTGCGGTACCTTGATCTGTTCAACGATTACTTTTAGGGTGCCATTGTATTTAGCCTGGTCCAGGCGACTCCTGACATCCTTGTAGCCCGGGGCAAACCGGTCGGCCTGTTTGTAATTGTACCAAGCATCCTTCCAGGAGAGGCGTGTATCCAATTTTTCATTTGCCAATCCGGCAGTATATTGTTCTTCCGCTGCCAGCTGGCGGGTTTGTTCCAGTTCAAATGTATAATAATTGAGTTGCGGAAAGAGTTTCAGCGCAGCCGGACACCTGCTGACCTCATCTGCCATGCGGTTCATCTTCTCATAATGGCCGACCACTTCTGTGTATTTGAAGGGAAGGTTGACGCTCAAAGCGTTGTCAATTTTCCCCTGGAAAAAAATCAATGCCATGGGATAGCTATCCTTTACCGCCTGAATTGCTTTGGAGGAGTTGGGGTCACTTCTCAACCGGTTTACTGCCTTGAGGGTGGCATTGTAATAATCGCCCCTGTCGAAGGCTTTTTTACCGGAGGAGCAAGATACAAGAATCAAACAAAAAATGGCAGCGGAGGAAAGTAGGATACGCATGGGTAGGGTTTTCGATTAAAAGTAACGGGGGCAAAAATATTTATTTTTAACAATAGTATTCTTTGTGTTCATAACTATTTATTCACCAATTTTCTCCACTACAACCGCCGTGCCGTAGGCCAAGACCTCCGTCAAGCCGGTCATTACATCGTTGGCATCGTAGCGCATGCTGATGATGGCATTGGCACCAATCACCCGCGCATGTTCGATCATCAATTGCAGGGCCTCCTCCCTTGCCTTCTCGCACAATTCGGTGTAAATGACATTCCTTCCGCCAAAGATGGTCATCAGGCCTCCTGCAAAGGAGCCGAAGATGTTCCTGGAGCGGACGGTGATGCCTCTTACGAGACCGAGTTGTTTGATGATGCGGTATCCTTCCAGGGTGGTACTTGTTGTAATCAAGGTGTCATCGTTCATGGTAGATGGTTTTGTTGTATGTTTTTTGTAGATGCTTGTCTTCTAGCTATTTTATACTGAAAATATTAAAATTCCATTGTCCGGGTATTTTCATCAAATATGATGATCACCACATATTCGGCAGAAACAAATTTCCCCTCATAAACTCCGGGCATCCAATCGTCAGGAATGGCTTTCAGGACCCTCAATGCTTCGTTGTTGCAGGCTCTTCCCAATCCTTTCAGTACCCGGTGGTTGGAAGTAATGCCGAGGCTGTCGATCACAAATCCCACATAGACCACTCCGTTCACTTTTTCCTGTGGTTTGTGAAGCGGGAGGCGGAGTTCCTGTTCGACATAACCACTAAACCAACTTGAACCGCCAATGTAAAGGGGAGGTCTTTCAAGTTTGGATAAAAGGGTGTCTTTGCCGGTAAATACTTTAAAGATGTGGTTGGCAAAAGTGGTCTTGTATTGCAGCACCAGGTTGTTGGTAAAATCAATTTTCTGTTCCAGCTCCCCTTTGCTGTCAAAAAACTCCCAGATTCCGTCCCTTTTGCTTTTTACATAACATCCTCTGGCCTGTATCCTTCCCTGGATGTTGTAATGCGTCCAGAGACTATCCATGTAGCCCATGTTGTAATATCCTTCTGCCAAAATCCTTTCTGCAGCCTCTGCCTTGTAACTGCCATGTTTTATAGCGGTATCCGATTTAAGGATATAATAGGTCTCCTTGTAGGGAGGGTAAAAATTTTGGCGGACAACTTTCTTTGTCTCCTTTCCTGTTAGCATAGCAGGCAAGGCCATAAAAAGTATGACAAGAATTTTTCCCATGAATCGAAGATTTTGTTTCAATCTAAGCTGTAAAATCGTGAACAATGACCAATCCGATCTCACACGATCCCGGAGAATCCCATGAAGGCCATGGCAAGGATTCCAGCAGTGATGAGTGCTATTGGGGTACCTTTCAACCCTTCCGGGATGTTGGAAAACTCCATTTGTTCGCGGATGTTGGCAAAGATCAGCAAAGCCAGTCCGAAACCGCCGGCGGTTGAGATGGCAAAAACGACTCCCTCCAGCAGATTGAACTGCTTGGTGATGGTAAGGATGGCGACCCCCAGGATGGTGCAGTTGGTGGTAATCAGCGGCAGGTAGACGCCGAGTGCCTGGTAGAGTGCCGGACTAACCTTCTTTAAAATGATCTCCACCAATTGCACCAGGGCAGCAATGATCAGGATGAAAGAGATGGTTTGAAGGTAGCTCACCTGCAGGGGATCGAGGATGAAGTGCTGGACCAGGTAGGTCACAATGGTGGAGAGGGTCATCACAAAGGCAACGGCGGCGGCCATCCCGATGGCAGTGGTGCTGTTTTTGGAGACACCCAGGAAGGGGCAGATTCCAAGGAATTGTGCCAGTACAATGTTGTTGACAAGAATGGCGGATATGACGATGATCAGGTACTGCATGGTCTTTAGGTTTTGTTGATTTTGTTGATGACGGCGATCAGGTAGCCCAGGACAATGAAGGCACCGGGTGCTAGCACAAAGATAAGGCTGCCGTATTGTTCCGGGTAGATGGTCAGGTCAAACACCTTTCCGGTTCCCAGGAATTCTCGGATGGCACCCAGCAGGGTCAGCGCAAAAGTAAATCCAAAACCCATTCCAAGGCCGTCCAGGATGGAGAGGACTGCTCCGTTTTTGCAGGCGAAGGCCTCGGCCCTTCCCAATACAATGCAGTTAACCACAATGAGCGGGATGAAGAGTCCGAGCGATGCGTAGAGGGAAGGAAGCCAGGCTTGCATGGTAAGTTGCACCACCGTTACGAAAGTGGCAATGATCACCACGTAACTTGGAATCCTGACTTTGTCGGGGATGTAGCCTGCCACCAGCGAAACAATCAGGTTGGACATCACCAGCACGAAGGTGGTTGCCAGACCCATGCCAATGCCATTGATGGCATTGGAGGAGACGCCAAGCGTGGGGCACATCCCCAGCATGATCACGAAAATCGGGTTCTCTTTCATCAACCCGTTCAGGAATGTCTGCATGCGTTTCATTGGGCACCTCCTTCTTTAGATGGTTCAGCTTTCACGGTAGTGGCAGGTATGAGTTGGTTTGATCTGTTGCTCTTCCAGGCAGTGTGGGCTCTCTTGACACATTCAAGAAATGCCCTGGAGGAGATGGTCGCAGCAGTGATTGCATCGATAGATCCCCCGTCTTTCACTACCGTGAAGTTGGTAATTTCGGGATTCTTGCCAATTACGTACTGTTTGGGTTTGTTTTTGTCGGAGAACCATTGCGCCATTTTGGAACCCAATCCGGGCGTCTCCTTGTGTTCGAGAATTTTAAAACCAGAGATATTGCCCTCCGGGGTAAGTCCTACCATGACCAAAATTAACCCAGAAAAGCCCTTTCTTGAATAGCTTTTGATGGCGGTTCCGACCAGTATGCTGTCTTTGGAAAATGCCGGAAAGAATTGCAGCGAATCGGTTTCCCCAGCGGGCAATACCTTGAAGCTGGTTCCGAGATAGCTGAACGCGGGAAGAATGGTTGCGATGGCAATGTTTTGCTGTTCGAGGTCGGCTTTGACGATGGCTGATTTGGTCGCTTCGTTGATGCCGCCCAGGATGGCGGAGGCTACAAAAGTCACGGCAAAAAGTGCCAGGAACATATTTTTAAAATTGGACTGTGGTTGTGCCATGGTTACTTTCCTCCGAATCTTTTGGGTTTAACTTTGGCATTGATCAGCGGTGTAAATCCGTTCATGATCAGAATGGCGAAGGAGATGCCCTCAGGGTAAGCTCCGAAATTGCGGATACAGATGGTTATTACCCCAATTCCGACCCCGAATATGACCTTGCCCAAGGGGGTCATTGGGGAGGTGGTCAGGTCTGTGGCCATGAAGATGGCACCCAGCATCACACCTCCTGTAATCAGGTGAAAAACAGGATCCATGAAACGATCCGGTGCAGCCATCCAGAGCACTCCTTCGAAGAGGAAGATGGAACCAAGCACCGCAACCGGAATGTGCCAGGTGATGATTTTTTTCCAGAGAAGGTAGATGCCCCCGAGGAGAATAGCCATGGCGGAAATCTCTCCCAGTGAACCGCTCATGTTTCCCCAGAACATGTCGAAGTATCCCGGCATCTGGCTGTTGGTGGTGATCTCTGCCAGCGATTTGCCGCTTTTTACCCCCTCTTTCAGCAGCATCAGCGGGGTGGCTCCTGTGAAGGTATCGGTAACGGTAATATTGGCTGTCCAGGTGGTCATTTGAACGGGGAAAGAGATCAGCAGAAATACCCTTCCCACCAGGGCCGGATTGAAAGGGTTTTGGCCAAGTCCCCCAAAGGACAATTTGGCGATACCGATGGCCACCAGTGAACCCAGGACCACCAACCACACTGGCAATCCGGCAGGCAGGTTAAAAGCCAGCAATAAACCGGTGATGATGGCGGAACCATCCCGGATGGTGGTAGGAACCTTCAGGATGTATTTTTGGATGGTGTATTCAAACAGGAGGCAGGAGACAACGGCCACTACCATAATCTTGAGGCTGTGCAGGCCGAAGAAGAGGCTTGCCATGAGGATCACCGGAACCAGGGCAATGACCACACTCCACATGATTTTTGGAATGGAATCATCCCCTTTGGTATGCGGGGAGGGTGAGACTGTGAATAGATTGCTCATTCTAAAAAAGTGGATTAAATAGGTATTTGTTTGTCTGTTAGCACTGAATTCTGGCGTGACCGGATCAGTTTGCCCACTTTGGATTTGCCGGTTCTGATGTAGTCGAGCAGGGGCCTGGAGGAGGGGCAGGTGTAGGAACAGGAGCCACATTCGATGCAGTCCGTAACGTGATTGGATTCAGCTTGCTCCCACATTCCCTTCTCCGAGATCATCATCAGCAGGTAGGGTTCGAGATTCATCGGACAACCGTCCACGCATTTTGCGCACCTGATGCAGGGCATTACCTGCTGGCGGGAGGCCTCTTTCTCCTGAATCAGTACGATTCCTGACATTCCTTTGGTAACAGGGATTTTTAGGTTGGAGATGGCTTTGCCCATCATGGGACCGCCGAGGATCACCTTTCCGGTATCCTCCGGCAGGCCACCGGCAGCTTCGATCAGCTCCTTGATGGGGGTTCCAATTCTTACCAGGAAGTTGCCCGGCTTGCTCACCCCTTTGCCGGTGACAGTTACCACCCGCTCGATGAGTGGTTTGTTGAAGGCAACGGCTTCGTATACGGCAAAAGCGGTAGCCACGTTGTTCACCACTACTCCAACCGATGCAGGAAGTGCACCCGGTCCCACCATCCTCCCGGTGAGTGCCTGTATCAGCTGTTTTTCACTTCCTTGCGGATATTTTAGCTGAAGGGGTTCCACTTCAATGCCCTGGAAGTTCTTGGCAAGATCCCTCAGCAGCAAGATGGCATCCGGCTTGTTGATTTCGATCCCCACGATGGCACGCTGTACCTTCAGCACCTTCATGAGCAAAGAGGTACCTTTGAGGATCTCTGATCCCTTTTCAAGCATCAGGCTATGGTCGGAGGTGAGGTAGGGTTCGCATTCAACCCCGTTGATGAGCAGGGTGTCGGCTTTCATGCCGGCAGGAGGTTCCAGTTTTACATGGGTCGGGAAGGCAGCTCCTCCCAGTCCCACCACTCCGGCTGTACGAATTTTGAGAAGCAGTTCGGCGGTTGTCAGCGCTTCGATAGCCTGGAATGGCTGATCCAGTGTAATGGACTCCTCCCAAATGTCCCCCTCGGTTTCGATGACTATGGAGAGGGATTTGTAGCCCGATGCATCGATTCGTTCCGCAATTTTGGAGACCCTGCCCGATACAGGAGCATGGATATTTGCAGAGACGAATCCCCCGGATTTGGCGATAAGCATTCCGGTTTTTACCAGGTCCCCTTTTTTGACCGCCAGCATTGCCGGGACTCCAATGTGTTGTGCCACAGGGAGGATTACCTTCTTTGGGAGGGGAAGCCTTTGAATGGCCAATCCAGCTGTCAGCTTCTCCTCTTTCGGATGAACTCCTCCAAATTTGAATGTTTTTAACATATATGCGATCTAATATTTTCTTGTCAATTGAATGGTAAAAGGCTTTGGCTAGGCTTCCGAAATTTGTTCACTCTTGATTTTCCTGGTCGGGAAGTTGATCTCCAAAATGGCGTTGGTGTGACAGACCGTCACACATTTCCGGCAAAGCGTGCATTTCTCGGCATCGATGTAAGCGAGGTTTCTTTCGATGGTAATTGCACCAAAATTGCACACCTTCTGGCATTCCTGACAGCCAGTGCAGGCTACCTTACAGGCTTTGGCCGCCGTCTTACCCTTGTCCTTGTTCCTACAGGCTACATAAACCTTCCGGTGTTTGGGCATCTGTTTCCTAAGTTCCAGCAACAGTCGTGGACATGCAGCAATGCAGGCACCGCATCCATTGCATTTCAGATCGTCGACTTCGGGTAGTCCTGTGACCGGATTCATGTGAAGGGCATCAAACTGGCAAACCACTGCACAATCTCCAAAACCCAGGCAGCCATAATGGCATCCGGTTTCTCCGCCATAGACCCCATGTGCGGCACCACAGGTGAGGACTCCTTCGTATTTGCTGGTTTTGGGGCGTACTTCACAGTTGCCGTTGCAACGCAAAACCGCTGTTTTTGGGGATACCAATAGGGTATCCAGCTGAAGGTAATGTGCAATGGCCTTCATGGTTTCATTGCCTCCTACGGGACAATTGAGCTGATTCAAGCTATCGGCTGAAATACAAGCATCTGCAAAAGCTCTGCAACCAGCGAAACCGCAATTCCCGCAATTGGAAGATGGGAGCAAAGCTTCGACCTCGTCAATTCTGGGGTCTTCAAACACCATAAATTTTTTCGATACGAAGTAGAGTACTACTGCTGATATTGAACCAATGGCACTGATTACTATGATGGTGATAAACAAGATATTATTCATTTACAGGCATGTTTGGCATTTTGTGAAGCGAGAAATGGAAGGTGGATTTTATCTTATCCCTGAAATGGTAGAGTAACCAATAATAGGGCAGTAGAATCACCAAAGCTCCGGTGGCGGCAATGGCCTCTCCGGCATGGAAGGAGAGGAGTATCAACAGGGTTACAACAAGCAGTATCAGTGGCAGAAGGTAGGCCATAACAACGGCAGTATACCCCTGTGATGTGGTAGTGATTACCTGAACTACTTCGCCAATTTTGAAACCCCCCTCCGTGCTGTCAATCTCAATCTCCTTAATTTCCTGTTCAGAAGAGGTACAACTCCCCTTGGCATGGCAGGAAGCACAAGCGGTTTGTGAGGTAATTTTAACAATAAACTGATGATTGTTAATAGATTTTATGGTCCCTATGTGGCTAATCAGATCGGCGTTCACCTCAGTTTGAATTTTTTGGTGGCTCAAGCGCAACCAAAATTAGTTACTTTTTCAATAAACCACTCCAGAAAGATTGATATCATTGGAGCGGGCATTAATTTAAAAGCAATAAAAATAGTGAACTCGCTAGCTGATTGCACCCCAGTTGAGGTGGTTTTTTCGCAGGGCTATCAGCTGTTTGACGAGGATGTTGTTTGCTGGCTGCTGCAGCAGCGGATCTCCCTCAAGGATCTCTTCGGCCTTGTCCCTGGCATATTGCAGGATTTGACCATCTTTGGCAAGATTGGAGATCCTGAGATCGAAGGCAAGGCCACTCTGCTGGGTTCCTTCCAGGTCCCCTGGTCCCCGGAGCCGCATGTCGGCCTCTGCAATTTCAAAGCCATCGTTGGTGGCAACCATGGTCTCGATGCGTTGTCTGCTCTCGTGGCTCAATTTTACGCTGCTCATCAGGATGCAGTAGGATTGATCTGCCCCCCGACCGACCCTTCCCCTGAGTTGGTGTAGCTGGGAGAGGCCAAATCTTTCGGAACTCTCGATCACCATCACGGAGGCGTTTGGAACATCAACCCCCACTTCAATCACGGTAGTTGCGACGAGTATCTGGGTCTCCTTGTTTTTAAAACGCTGCATTTCCAGCTCTTTGGCAGCAGGTTTCATCTTGCCGTGTACCATGCTGATCAGGTACTGGGGCTGAGGAAAGGCAATCCTGAGTTGTTCAAAACCCTCCTCAAGGTTTTTGTAATCCAGTTTCTCAGACTCTTTGATCAAAGGAAAGACGATGTAGACCTGGCGCCCAAGGGCAATCTCCTTTCGGATAAACTGGTAGAGTTCAGCCCTGTGGTTGTCGTAATAGTGAAAGGTCCGTATGGCTTTTCTACCGGGAGGCAGCTCGTCAATGACCGATACATCGAGGTCGCCGTATACGGTCATGGCCAATGTACGGGGGATTGGGGTAGCCGTCATCACCAGCACATGGGGTGGGAGAAAATTCTTTCTCCACAATTTGGCCCTTTGCATAACCCCAAACCGGTGCTGTTCATCGATGACCACCATGCCAAGATTTTTGAACTCGACAATATCTTCCAGCAATGCATGGGTGCCGATCAGGAGGTTCAGTGATCCGTCGAGCAGCATTTGGTGGATCACCAGCCGTTCTGATTTTTTGGTGGATCCGGTTAGCAATTTTACCTGGATCGGAAGGTTGCCGATCAATTTGACTACCGACTGGTAGTGTTGAACTGCCAGAATCTCCGTAGGGGCCATCATGCAAGCCTGAAAACCATTGTCCATGGCGATCAGTGAGATCATCAGCGCCACCATGGTTTTACCGCTTCCAACATCGCCCTGCAGAAGCCGGTTCATCTGTTTGCCTGCCAGGGTATCCTTCCGGATCTCCCTGACCACCCGCTTTTGGGCTCCGGTAAGTTCAAAGGGAAGATGCTCGTGAAAGAATGTGTTGAAATGGGCGCCTACCTCCTTGAAAATGTGTCCTTTGAATTTGTTTTGTCTTTCATGCTTGAGGTGTAGGAGTTTCAACTGGATGTAAAACAGCTCTTCAAATTTCAACCGGTATTCGGCTCTTCTGAGCGTGGAAGGGTCGAGGGGAAAATGGATGTTTACCAGCGCTGTTTCGAGTGGAATCAGTTTGAGTTGATCGATCAGCCAACCTGGCAGGGTTTCCGTAATTTTTCCCTTGCACAATTGGAGCGCGGCATATTGAAACTTCTGAATGGTTTTGGAGACGAGAAAATTGCTTTTCATCTTCTCGCTGGTATTGTAAAAGGGTTGAATGTACCCCTCCTTTTTCTGCTCCTCCGTTACCACTTCTTCCAGTTCGGGGTGAACCAACTTCCATTTTCCATTGAACTCTGTTGGCTTTCCAAAGATGACATAGGGGAAATTCTTTTTGAGGGTACTTTTCACGAATTTGATTCCCCGGAACCAAACCAACTCCATCTGGTTTTCACCGTCGTAAAAGCTGGCAACCATCCGCTGGGCGGATCCTTCACCCAATGTTTCGAGGGAAGTTATCACCCCCTTGATCTGGATAAAGGGGAGGGTTTCATTGATCTCCCTGATCTTGTAGAACTTGGTGCGGTCGATGTATTTGTAGGGAAAGTAATAGATCAGCTCGGCCACCGTAGTGATCTTCAGCTCCAGCGTAAGGATGGCTGCTCTTTTGGGACCAACCCCCGGCAGAAATTTGATCTCCTGTTCCAACATAGAAAGTGCCTAAAGTGAACTAAAGTGCCTAAAGTATTTAGAGTGCCTAAAGTTAAGAAGAAAGTATTTAGTGCATTCTGGATTTGAATGGCATTGTTGTAAAAATAGCTATTTTCGACGACGCGAAGTACTTTAGGCACTCTAGGCACTTTAGTTCACTTTAGGCACTTGTTAAATGAATTACCGGATTCGCTCCAAAATCTCTTATCTCTTCAAAGCCCGTCACCGGCGGGGCCACGGGATTCACTCTCCCTTTTTGTTTCGCTTTGTAACAGAGGTGATGGAGAATGACGGCTTTTTCTCGGCTTACCCCAAACTGGCGGCAGCAGAGCAGCATGTTAGGGGAATGCTCAGCATCCTGAACGAGAAATCCTGGCAAGTGCCGGTTACCACCCCTAAGGGCACTCCTGTGCGCTTGAAGCGATCAGATCATTTGTTGTCCCCCCCCTTCAACCGCCTCCTTTTCAGACTTGTGAATGAATTTTCACCCAGTCGTATCTCCTTCTTCGGCAACACTTTTGGTGTGACCTTGCTGGCACTGGCCATTGCCGACAGCAGGATCCCACTTGCTGCCATTGTACCCAACCATTCCTATCGCTCCTTCTCCCTGCGCGTTGTGGAGGAGTTCGGTGCGCCAAATGTTGAGGTGAGGGAGTGGGGGAGTGTGACCGATGCTGATTTTTTGGTGGTTCAACTTCCAGAAGATGCAGCCACTTGTGACCATATTCTCGCCCAGGTCTTGGGAAATCCGGCATTTGCGGGGGTAGTTGTGGTATGCGGCATCCATACTTCGAGGGAGTTGGAGTCCGTTTGGAACAATTACAAGGAGATGGATCGGGTTCGTATTGCACTGGATTTGTTCGATGTAGGGATTTTTATCTGCAAAAAAGGGTTACAAAAGGAGGAGTTTGTAGTCAGGTTTTAAATCAAATTTTCAAGGAACATAAAATGCCAATACTTTGTTGGCCAAATTGTTGTATTCTTCCTTCCCTGTGTAATGGTACATGTTCCAAAGTCCAATCAGCACACTGCTGTAGGCGATCTGCTTTTCTACGCCGAGAAAAGTCTCACCCCCTGCGAAAACCCTGGAATTCCCCTCTGAGTTGATTTCTCCGGTTGGTTTAATTCGGGTGGTCTCCCAGTGGGCGGCACAGGCCAATCCATTGTAGAGTGTTTGGCGCAGTGGCTCAGCCGGTTTCAGGATGGAGAGCAGACGGAATCCAATGGCCAGTGCAACACCCTGGTAGCTACTGTCCCAACCGTTTCCCTCCAGAAAGTATCCTTCCGGATGTTTGCGGGCAAGTGCAAGGGCTGCAAAGTCGAGCCCAATATTCATGGCGGCATCATCGTTCAGGTACCTGCCCATGGAGTAAAAGGCAAGGGCATCAAAAAACAGTCGGTTGGGCGCGTTGCCATCGATGGCTTTCAGAATATCTGCCCTGGATTTAAGAAAGTTCAGGGAGAGCTGGTATTGCGGGATCAAAATTTCGATTCTTTTTCTTGCGGCAAGTTGGGCCTGAAAACCCGCATTGTCGTTGAGCGCGAGTAGTCCACTACCCAAGGAAGAGTAAAAGAAGGCGGTCCCACTTATTTTGTCTCCTTCAGTTGCAGCGGCAGTATTGATCAGTTCGACAGGGATAACCAGTTGAAAATCACCATCCGGTTTCTGGTATTTGAAACTGTATTCAATCGCCCTGACAGCCATTTCAAGGGCCGTGGAGTTTTGTGCATCTACCGCATAATCGGCCAACGGTGAGATCCCCAGCTGAAACCTGACATGAAAATAGGCCGCTTTGTTTCGATCCAGGGCGCCTTCGGGATTGGTCTGATTTGAACTCGCCAGCTTTTCGATGATATCGTTCCGGAACGCCTGCGTCATCTCATTTTGGGTAAAAAACTTCAGGTTGGAATCAATTTTACAGCTTTTGGAATCCGGAGAAACCGGATCCTTGGGATTGCAGGAAAAACCGCAAAGAAGCAGCAGGATTAGTGTAACTTTTCTCATCAAAAAAAGGCTAGCCCACGGATGGATGGGCAAATAAAAATAGCGCAATTTTGGAGATAAACCCCATGCTTTGTTAAATCCTTCGGGGTTTTATCAAAATTTCCCTTAAGTTTGTAAGGCAAAAATATTTCTGATGGAAAATGTAATCCAATTGAAGGAGATTGTGAAGAATTACCAGGTTGGTAGTCAGGTTGTAAGGGCGCTAAGAAAGGTGTCGCTGGATATCAAAAAGGGGGAATATGTCGCGATCATGGGAGCATCCGGATCGGGTAAATCTACCATGATGAACATCATTGGTTGTCTTGACACCCCGACTTCCGGAAATTATCAGTTGAACGGGAAGGATGTGCACCTGATGGATGATGACCGTCTTGCCGAGATTCGTAACACAGAGATCGGATTTGTTTTTCAGACCTTCAATCTGCTTCCTAGGTATTCTGCCCTTGAGAATGTGATGTTGCCCCTGGTTTATGCCGGAGTTGGGAAAGCCAAAAGAGAGGAGATCGCCACCAAATCACTGGTCAATGTTGGACTTGAAAATCGGATGGAACACCGGCCCAACGAGCTTTCAGGCGGTCAGCGGCAGCGGGTGGCAGTTGCCAGGGCTTTGGTAAATACTCCATCCATTTTATTGGCAGATGAACCTACCGGGAATCTTGACTCCAAAACTTCGGAGGAGATCATGAAATTATTTGCGCAGATCCACGCCAAAGGAAACACCATTATCCTCGTAACCCACGAAGAGGATATCGCCCGTCATGCCTACAGGATCATCAAGTTAAAGGATGGAATGATCGAACAAGACTACCTGAATCCAAATCCGATCTATTGACGTATAAGTGGGGGACTTGGAGACTGAGGGACTTGGGGACTAAGGGACTAATGGACTTGGGGACTAAGGGAGCATTTCTGAAAGTCGATAGAAGAGATTAGCATTTTATTATTAAGCGATTGAATGAGAGTATATACCAAAACAGGAGATGATGGTACATCCGGATTGATTGGAGGTACCAGGGTTGAAAAGTATGACCTGCGACTTGAATCTTATGGCACTGTGGATGAGCTGAACAGCTGGATCGGTCTCATCCGTTCCCAACCTGTTGATGAACCAACGAAAGATCTTCTCAACTCCATTCAGTCCAATCTTTTTGTTATTGGAGCAAGGTTGGCCACAGATCTTTCAAAAACAGATCTCTCTGCCAGATTGCCCTTGCGGTCTGAAGATATCACGAAACTTGAAACGGAGATGGACAGGCTCCTCGATCAATTGCCACCCATGGAGCACTTTGTACTGCCTGGCGGGAGCAATACCGTTTCTTATTGTCATTTGGCCAGGACCGTCTGCAGAAGAGCAGAACGAAGGGTTTGCCAGTTGTCGAAAGAGGTAGCAATTCCTGCTGAGTTGATTCGATACCTCAACCGGCTGTCAGATTATCTTTTTGTACTTTCCAGGAAAGTGGCTAAAGATGAGGATGTTGACGAAGTTCAGTGGTTGCCGTAAAAAATAGCGTTAATTATTTTTATTCTCATAAAAAAATAGTATCATCGCAAAACCTTAGAGCAATAATCTAAATTAGCATATTATGTACTGGACACTTGAATTGGCTTCAAAATTGGAAGATGCACCCTGGCCTGCAACGAAAGATGAACTGATTGATTTCGCTATTCGTTCAGGTGCTCCACTGGAGGTCATTGAGAATTTGCAGGAGATGGAAGATGAGGGTGAGATTTATGAATCAATTGAGGATATTTGGCCCGATTATCCAAGTAAGGATGACTTCTTCTTCAATGAAGATGAATACTGAAAAATAGGGCTCAACTTATTTTTTGGATGCAGGTTTCTTTTCAGGGCCTGCTATTTTTTTGCGCTTTTCATCCAAAGAATAGATGTCAAACCTGTTTTTTGGTTTTTCGCTCTCTCTCCAGGTGAATCCTTTCAGGGTGGCCTCCTCCGGCGTAAGATCCTTCAGCGGGATTGTTTTTCCTTCCGGTTTGGGGAAGAAGGCAATGCTGTCGATTTTGCTTTCCACCAGGTAAACATTGATCTTGCTGCTTTCAAGTTTGTTCATTCCCGAAAAGCGCTCCTTGTTTTTCAGGTAGTAAAGGGTGACGGCGTTTCCATTTACCTCGATTCGCTTTAATTTGTTGTTGTAGATAAAACCCAGCAATGTTTTTCCCGAAATTTGGTTGTATTTGATCGAGTCCTCCCTGGAGATGATGAATCCATTGTTCTCTAGCCGTGCTATATCAGGTCCGGGATTGTGGGGGCGGTATTCGATCTTTTCGGCCGATAGCTGGTGGACCTCTGACCAGAGCACCGGATCGCTGAAGAGTCTCATGACCGAATCTTTCATTAGGTAAGCCAGTGAATCGCAAATCCCCTGCAGGTCTTTTTTGTAAAAGCGAACGCGGTGGTAGGCCATAAAAATCTTGTCATCTTTTTCCTTGTTGTTCGCCCCACTCTTCAAGGTATCTGCAGAATTTTGGAGGGAATCTTTGCCGGATAAATTGCTTACCAGGATGTCGGAAACAATCTTTCCTTTCAGGTTGGCAGTGTCTTTCAGCAAAGCCAGGGAGTCAAGGTTGGACAAGGCTTGGCCGGTTTGGGTCAAAACTTCCAACAAGGTGGTATCTTTTGTACTGGCGAGCGAGTCTTTGACAATGGCCAGCACTTTTTTTATTTCATCCCCCTTTGCCTTCAGGGAATCTGCAACTGTAGCCAGTGCTGTAACAACCTTGGCAGGGCCAGGTGTTTGCTTGCCGGTTTTTTGAATCAACTCTTTAGCCGTCAGGTCCGGGATGGATTTCAGGGTGTCGGCATGCAGGAAAAGGGTGTCTTTGCGCGAAAACTGCATAAAAACTGCTGAATCGGTGACAAAGGCAATCTTCGTCTTTTCGTTGTAGCTCCCTTTTCTTCCAGTGATGGCGATGTGGTTGGTGGTATCGGAGAGGATTACGCGGCTTTTGGCCCTGCCAATCCCGGAATTTCTGGAATAGAAGATGGTATCTCCCTGCAGGGATTGTTCTTTGCCAATGATTTTTGAGGCTTTGTAGAGTTCAGCAATGTTGGTGCGGGTATCGTACCAGCCACTCTCGGAATAGAGGGTCCCTTTTTTGGAGGTGCCAACAATATGGGTTGGTCCGACAATAAAGACCCTTTCGGTCTGGCTGTTGTATTTCAGGGTATCGGCAGTCAGTACAAAATCCTTGTTGGTAACCTTCACCGAGTCTTTGAAGAAGAAAAGATCCTCGTTGGAGTAGTACCGGCCGATTTTGCTGACCAACACGTTGGCTGTATCCACTATTTTACCCCAGGTATGGTAGTTGCCGATGTTGGCCCTGAGGTCAAAAATCAGTTCATCGGTCGTCAGGACAATCGACTTGTTCACCAATTTGACATTTCCCTTTACCCTGGCGATTTTGCTGTCGCCTTCGTATTTGATTCTGTCGCCGTACAAGTTGAGGGTATCTCCCTGTATTATGTGCACATGGCCAAAAGCATCCACCATGTTACTGTCCTTGTAGGAGTAGGCACTGTCGCAATAGAGGAGCACATTGTTGTGCATCAATTCCACGTTGCCGATCAACCGGTCGGCATTGGCGATGATTTTTGCATCGTAGGTATAGAGGTCTGAATTAAGAATCTCGATCCTCTTTTTCTTTGTTTCTGGTTGGGGCAGGAAACCCGACACTACATGAAAAGTGAGGATCAGCAACAATGAGACCAACAAGTTGTTTCTTAATTTCCGGGTTCTCATAAATCAGAATCACTTCTTCCACGATTTCAGCCTGAAGTTGCAGTTGCTGTACAGATCATCGATGTGGATGTAGGTTTTTGCCTGTTGTTTGGCAATCCACTCCCGGTATATTTTTTCCTTCTTCTTTTCAATGAATACTTCGCTCAGGTATTGGTAATCTTCCTGAAGGTTGGCAGGATGGGCATTGCTTCTCGACAATAGTTTGACCATCTTGTATACCTGTCTCTGTTTGTCGTCCATGGCAAGGAAAGGTGCAGATACTTCTCCAACCTTCAGGTCGGTAATGACCTTACTTACCGCTGGATCCAACTCTTCCATCAGGAATTTTGAAGAGCCGGTTTGTTGGGAGGTAACCAGACCTCCATTGTTGCGGGTGCTTTTGTCGGAAGAGTAGAGATAGGCTGCCTGCTCCCAGCTGATGCTCTTTTTGGCAATGAACGAGGCCAGGCTGTCGATGCGGTTTTTGGATTTGTCAAGTTCCAGAGGATCGATTTTGGGTCTGATCAGAATGTGGCGGCACTTGATTTTTTCTCCTTTTCTATCAATGAGCTGAATGATGTGGTATCCATATTCACTCTTGACCACTTTTGAAACGGTACCAACTTTGAGGTTAAAGGCTTCGGTGGCAAAAGCAGGATCGAGCATACCGCGCCCAACATAATCCATCGCGCCGCCATCTCTGGCCGACCCCGGATCTTCTGAGTACATGACTGCAAGGGTGGCAAAATTCTCGCCGGCTTCAACCCTGCGTTTGAAATCACGCAGTTTGCTCTTGACCTCCAGATCCTCCTGCTCCGTAATGACCGGAAGTATGGTGATCTGTGCATATTCCATTTGTGACCCTATCATCGGAATTTGTTCCTTGGGTTGTTGTCTGAAATAGTTGCGCACTTCGGAGGGGGTGGAGGTGACGTTTTTGGTGATGGTTGTTTGCATCTGCTCTGTTTTGAGCTGTTCCTTGATCATTTCACCCATTTCTGACTTGAGCTGGTTGATCGATTTTTTGAAATAGGTCTCCACCTCTTTTTCAGAACCTATGTTTTCGATGAAATAGCTCATCCGGCGGTCCATGTTGGAGTTGATCTGGTTGTCGGTTACCACGATATTGGTATCGAGTTCAGCCTCCGCCAGCAACAGTTTTTGTTCCAGCAATGACTCCAGAATCTCGCATTTCAGGTCCCCTTCCGTCGTCTGACCTTCTGCCTGGCGTTGAATAGCCTGGGCTTCGATATCGGACTTCAGGATGGGATTACTGCCCACGATTGCCACGATCTGATCCACTACTTTGTCCTGGGCACTGGATACAGTGACAACTCCCAAAAAGAGAGCGGCCAGTAGAAAACCTTTGATTGAATGTCTTAACATATGTAACGTTACTTATTTGAATTCCTTGAAAGAAAATCGATGGTCTCTCTTTCCCTTCTCGTAAATATTTTTTTCGAGTTCCTGCAGAAATTCCATTTTTCGACTGTTCAAAATTAAACTTTCTATCCTATCCTTTACGAAATCGTAGGGTGCTTTTTCTCCAACTACGATATAATCGTGTATCAACAGGAAATAGAAATTGTTTAAGTCGCTGAACTGGTGAAATTTGGACTTTCTGAGCATTTCTTCTGGGTCCTCTTTGGTACCAGGTATTCGCGCCAAAATGGCATTAAAACCGACCCAGCTGTTGTTGAATTGGTCGTATTTGGAGGCATACTGAAAGCTGTAACTCTCCAGTTCGCCCAAAGAGCGGGTACTATTTTCGATCATCCATCGTTTGATCAGTTCGGATTTTGCCACCTCCCTGGGGATTTCTACATAAATGGCCTTGACAATACTGTAATCCAGCCTGAATTTCTCGGTGTTGTTTTCATAGTATTGGTGGATATCGGATTCCGTCAGGACAGTATCCATTTTTTGGTTGAGCAGTTGTTGCTGGTAGCGATGGATCAGCAGAGAATTTCTGTACTCCTCCAGTTCTTTGGAGAGATCACGTTGGTCTTCATCCAGGTTCTCCTCTGCCATCTTCAGCATCAGCTCCTTTTTAATCCATCTGGTCAGGATATCGTTGACCCTTGTCAGACTGTCCTGTTTGGTCATCCCGGTAGGCAATTGCGACTTGAGATCCTTGAGCAGATAGCTTTTTTCGTCGACTTTGGCGACATAAGTATCGTCACTATTGCGTGGCAGGTATTTGCAACCAACCAGAAACATCGCCAATCCGACCAGAATGACCCAGCGGTGGTTTGTCGGATGAAAAATAGAGTTTCGTTTGCACATATGAATTAGCTACCGGATGATTGATGACAATCGGATTCAATAGGTTGTATCAGCGCTCCTTCTTTTAGGATTCTTTAACAGCTTCGCCCATGAAAGGTTATTCCCTGCTGTAGTTCGGGGATTCCCGGGTGATGGTAACATCGTGCGGATGACTTTCTGCTACCCCTGCATTGGTGATCCTGCAAAATTTGGTATCGTGCAGCTTCTCAATGGTGGCGGCCCCGCAATAACCCATTCCAGCCCTTAATCCCCCGATCAGCTGGAAGAGTACCTCGTTGAGGGAACCTTTGTAGGCTACCCTTGCCACGATGCCTTCCGGCACCAGTTTCTTGATGTCGTCTTCCACATCCTGAAAATAGCGGTCTTTCGATCCATGCTGCATGGCTTCAATGGAGCCCATTCCCCGGTAGGATTTGTATTTTCTGCCCTGGAAGATGATGGTTTCTCCGGGTGATTCTTCCACCCCGGCAAAGAGTGAACCTGCCATCACACTCTGAGCGCCGGCTGCGAGTGCCTTGACAATATCGCCTGAATAGCGCAATCCTCCGTCTGCAATCACGGGAACTCCGCTGTTTTTCAGTGCCTTTGCTACGTTGTAGATGGCCGATAACTGGGGAATACCCACTCCTGCAACGATCCTGGTCGTGCAGATTGAGCCAGGACCAATCCCTACCTTCACAGCGTCGGCCCCGGCAAAGACCAGCTCAGTAGCGGCCGCTGCGGTGGCAATATTTCCAACAATGAAATCCTTTTCGGGATATTTTTGCTTTGCCCGTTTCAACATGTCCAGCACACCCTTGGAGTGTCCATGGGCAGTATCGATGACAATGGCATCCACGTTGGCCCTGACCAGCTCGTCTATTCTTTCCATGGTGTCAGATGTGACCCCAACGGCGGCAGCCACCCTTAGCCGCCCCTTTTCATCCTTGCAGGAGTTGGGTTTGTCTTTTACCTGGGTGATATCCTTGTAGGTCACCAGTCCGATTAACCTGTTATCCTTGTCGACTACCGGAAGCTTCTCTATTTTGTATTTCTGAAGGATCTTGGCCGCTTTTTCAAGGTCAGTGGAGATATCAGTGGTGATAAGGTTTTGGGAGGTCATCACCTCTGAGATGGGACGGTTCATGCTCCGTTCGAATCTCAGGTCCCTGTTGGTGACAATGCCTACCAGGTGGCGTTCCGCATCAATGACTGGAATGCCCCCTATCTTAAAGGTCTCCATGAGTTTGACAACATCTCCTACCAATTTGTCCTTTGAGATGGTGATTGGATCGAAAATCATTCCATTCTCGGCTCTTTTGACAATACTTACCTGCTTGGCTTGCTGTTCGATGGACATGTTTTTGTGAATGACACCGATGCCTCCTTCCCGGGCAATGGCAATGGCCAGTTTGGATTCGGTGACTGTATCCATGGCAGCAGAGACGATGGGTGTGTTGAGCTTGATGTTTCGCGAAAAGCGGGAGGAGATATTGACATCCCGGGGCAGCACTTCCGAATAATCGGGTATTAAAAGCACATCATCGAAGGTTAATCCTTCGAGTACCACTTTATCTGAAAGAAATGACATGGGTGAATTTTTTGGTGAGACTTTTACCCTGCAAAACTACAAATTATTTCTTTTTGGACAATTGTTTCCTCCCTTTCCCTTGTGGTAAGCATTTCAAATTCACCACGAAGATCCAGGTTGATTCATTGCTGGGTTTTGCGCCATCGATGTTATGGATTTTTAGAAAAATGCCGTGGAAGTCGGTTGATGAACCGCTTTTCAGTTATATTTGGATAGGAATGGAGCGCTATCACGAAATACTTTTAAAATATTGGGGGTTTGATCATTTCAGACCGCTGCAGGAGGATATTATCCATTCGGTGGCATCCGGGAAGGATACCATTGGGTTGATGCCTACCGGCGGAGGTAAATCCATCACTTTTCAGGTCTTTGCGCTCTCGGAGGAGGGGATGTGCCTGGTGGTTACGCCGCTGATAGCCTTGATGAACGACCAGGTCGACAATCTCAGGAGCAAGGGAATCAAGGCCTTGGCTATCTACTCGGGGATGAGTGGCAGGGAGATAGAGATTGCCTGTAACAATGCCGTTTTTGGGGATTACAAATTTCTCTATGTATCCCCGGAGAGGTTGTTGTCTCCCGACTTTTTGGAATACCTTGTGCGGTTTAAGCTGAATTTGATCGCTGTGGACGAGGCACATTGCATCTCCCAGTGGGGATATGATTTCCGTCCCTCCT
Source organism: Tangfeifania diversioriginum (assembly GCA_945873105.1). GTDB lineage: Bacteria > Bacteroidota > Bacteroidia > Bacteroidales > Prolixibacteraceae > CAINVV01. Next base: position 22,794 of record CAMCBW010000020.1, on the reverse strand, counting down.
ACCTCCAGATTGCCAGCATCCGTAAATTCTTTCCGGGGGTGCCATTGCTGGCCCTTACTGCAACTGCCACCAGTCAAGTGATTGACGACATCCAGGAAAAGTTGTTGTTTCCACAAAAGAACCTGCTCAGAAAGAGTTTTATGCGGGAGAATTTGACCTACCTGGTCCGGCAAAAGGAGGACAAACTGGGCTATCTTTTAGAGACGGTTTCCAAATCAAAGGGTTCAGGGATCATCTACGTGAGGAGCAGGAAAAAGTGCCGGGAGATCTCCGACTCGCTGCGACAGTTGGGAGTTGCTGCCGACTTTTACCATGCAGGGTTGGACAATGCCCTGCGAAAAGAACGGCAAAACCAATGGATGAAAGGGACTACGCGGGTGGTTGTAGCGACCAATGCTTTTGGCATGGGCATCGACAAACCGGATGTTCGTTTTGTGGTTCACCTCGATCTACCCGATTCGCTGGAGGCCTATTTCCAGGAAGCCGGGAGGGCTGGCCGCGACGGTGAGCGGTCTGTTGCGCTGATGATTTGCAATGGAACCGACAAACGCAGGCTGCACAAGATGGTAACCGATGCCTTTCCGGAGCAGGAGCGCATCAGAAGTGTATACCAGGCACTTTGCGACTATCTCCAGATCGCCGTTGGTACCGGGAAAAATGGTTTTTATACTTTTCAACCAGAGGACTTTGCCAGGAAGTTCAATTTCCCGGCTACGACAGTTTTCCACAGTCTGAAGCTGATGGAGCGGGAGGGATTCCTGGTTTATACAGAGGATCCTGAGAGTGCCTCAAGGCTCTATTTTTTGGCGCACCGGGATGAGTTGTACCGCATCGATACCGGAAGCAAAAATCTGGAGCAGCTGATAGGAATGCTTTTACGCTCTTATACCGGCCTTTTCAATGATTTTGTACGGATCGACGAGGCGCTGATTGCGAGGAGGCTTGCGGTGACTCCGGACGAACTCTACCAAAATCTGAAATTTCTCTCCCAACAGAAGATCATCCACTACATACCAAAAAGAGAAGCACCTGTTATACAGTTTCTTATAGAGAGGGTGGATCCAGCCCGAATCCGGATCTCCACGGCCAATTACCACGACCGAAAAGTCAATTACCAGCAAAGGGTGGATGCTGTCATTGAATATGCCAGGTCAGAGGAGCAGTGCCGCAGCGTCAGGTTGCTTGCCTATTTTGGAGAGCCCGGATCGAAACCTTGCGGACATTGTGATGTTTGCAAGGGAGAGCATCGGTCTGGGATATCGAATGCTGCGTTTGAAGAGATCAGCGGAAAGATTTATCAATTGTTGCAGTCACAGGCTGTTGAGCTCCATGAATTGTACGGCAACGTGGAAGGGAACGAAAAAAGTGTCATGAGGGTAGTCAGGTGGATGCTGGATGAGGGGAAAGTAGAATTGAACAATTTGAATCAACTAAAACTGAAGATGGAGTAGCTAGCCATCCTTGTTGCTCAACAACCAAATGGTCCATCCGGCAGGATACCATACAAATTCTGCGCATTTTTTCACGGAAGGAGGCTGACTCACCGAAGTTTGATTACCTTTGCAGCTGAGAAGTTTTTGCAGCGAACATGGAACAAAATTCGATGAATGAGTCCCTTTTCCAGGATGTTGTCTATTCCAGAAATGTGATTGAGTTTGCCACTGTGGCCAATGAGTTTTGCACTTTTGCAGAATCGGTGAACGAATACGAGAGAAAGGATTTTTTGGGAAAGCTCCAGAAGATGCTGCCCCTGCTCTATCTGAAAGCCTCCCTGTTGCCCGGGTTGAACGATCTGGAAGAGTCGGAGGAGACTCCCGAGAAATTTGTCACGGAGAACGATTACAATTTCATCCTGCGGAAATTAAGTACGAAACTTGGTGAGTTTGACAGCTATCCTGAAATTTTTGAACCAGGAATGGCCCTTGGTGATGCAAGCGTTGAGGCAAATATCTCTGAAAATGTTTCGGATATCTACCAGGATTTGAAGGATTTTATCCTCTCCTACCGGATTGGAACTGTCGAAGTGATGCGTGCCGCACTTTGGGAGTGCAGAAACAATTTTGAGCAGTATTGGGGCCAGCGGCTGGTAAACGGTCTGCGTGCCGTTCACATGCTGGTTCATGGCAATGCGCACTTGGAGTAGACAAAAAAATCCCTGGTGTTCAAAAGGTTAGAGATTGATAGGATCCTGGGGAAATAGGAATAGCAGAACATTGATAATGAGCGAATATATCAAAGAATTTAAAAAAACAATTACAGACGAAGAGTTGTCGGAGCTTCCCCTATCGGTTTTTGAGGGAAAAATTCACCTGGTCGAAAAGGTGGAAGAGCTTACGGAGGCGGTAAATTATCTGAAGCAACAACCCATACTGGGATTTGATACAGAGACCCGTCCGACCTTCAAGAAGGGACAAAACCACCAGGTTGCCCTGTTGCAACTCTCCACCGCCAGCGAAGCCTTTCTGATCAGGACCAGCATGATCGGTCTTTCACCGGGTCTGGTCAAAATTTTGGGCTCTTCTTCGATCCTGAAAATCGGAGTGGCCATCCGCGATGACATCAAGATTCTGCAAAAGATAGCACCCTTCAGACCAGGTGGATTTGTAGAGTTGCAGGAGATGGTCAAGGATTATGGTATCGAAAACTTCAGTCTCAAGAAGCTGGCTGCCATAGTTTGTGGGGTACGTATCTCCAAATCCCAGCGGCTCACCAACTGGGAGGCTACCGTTTTGACTGAGCAGCAGCAGGTATATGCAGCAACCGATGCCTGGATTGCCTATATGATCTACCAAGGACTTACTGAAAAATAACTTCATGCAACCAAAAGCCAGTATCCTATTAAAGAAGGGCAAGGAGGAGTCGATGGAACGGTTTCATCCCTGGGTCTTCTCAGGTGCCATCGATCGGATTGAGGGACCCCTGGAGGAGGGTGACCTGGTAGTTGTCAGGAAGAGCAATGGCGATGTGATTGGCTATGGTCATTGTGCCATTGGATCCATCGCAGTGAGGTTGTTCTCGTTCGGGGAGACACCTCCTGGAACCGAATTCTGGGAGATGCGCATCAGACAAGCCTACCACCTCCGTGAACGGATGGGACTCACCGATGCTCCTGATACCAATGTTTACCGGCTCGTTCATGGGGAAGGTGATGGTTTGCCCGGACTCATTGCAGATTACTACAACGGGACTGTCGTGCTGCAGGCACATACCGTTGGGATGTGGCTGGTTCGCGAAGCAATCACAGTCGCTCTCAAGGCTGTTTTGGGGGAGAAGTTGGCAGCCGTTTACGATAAGAGCGCCAAGACGTTGCCTTTCAAGGCCAACATTGAGGCCCGGGATGGCTATCTTTTTGGCACGTCTGTGAACGGAGAAGTGCAGGAATATGGCAACCGGTTCAAGGTTGACTGGCTGGAGGGGCAGAAGACCGGATTCTTTATCGACCAGCGTGAAAACCGCAGGCTGCTGTCTACTTATGCCAGGGATAAATCGGTGCTCAATATGTTTTGCTACACGGGAGGATTCTCATTTTATGCCATGCAAGGGGGGGCAAAGTTGGTTCATTCGGTGGATTCATCTGCGAAGGCCATTGAACTGACCAGGGAGAATGTGGAGCTAAATTTTCCGGGAGATTCCCGTCATGAAGCTTTTGTGGCAGATGGCTTCGAGTACCTGCAGGATATTCAGGACAAGTACGACCTGATCGTGCTGGACCCGCCTGCCTTCGCCAAACACCGCAACGCGTTGCCCCAGGCTTTGCAGGGATACAAGCGACTCAATACCAAAGCTTTCCAGCAGATCAGGCCGGGAGGCATTCTCTTTACATTTTCCTGTTCACAGGTTGTGACCAGGAACAACTTCCGCGAAGCAGTCTTTTCGGCTGCCGCGATTGCCGGAAGGGAGGTGCGTATTTTGCACCAGTTGTCCCAGCCGGTTGACCATCCGATCAATATCTATCATCCCGAAGGTGAATACCTGAAAGGATTGGTTTTATATGTAGAATAGCAACATACATCTTATAGTTTTAAGAAAGTGAATTTCACAGATTTTGATTTTACCCACGATGTCCTGGATGGTTTGTCCTCCATGGGTTTCGAAAAATGTACCCCTGTCCAGGAGTTTGCCATTCCTGTGATCATGGAGGGGAAGGACCTGATTGCCTGTGCGCAGACAGGAACCGGCAAAACGGCAGCCTACCTTCTTCCCATTCTTAACAACATCTCCAGGGAGGGACACACCGGCATGCACACCCTTATCATTGCCCCTACCAGGGAGCTTGTTTTGCAGATTGACCAGCAGATAGAGGGGTTCTCCTATTTTACCGGAGCCTCTTCACTGGCTGTTTATGGTGGGGGAGTGGGAGCCGCCTTTGACCAGCAGAAATCGGCCCTGGTGCAGGGTGCCGATATTATCGTTGCCACCCCCGGCAGGCTTCTTTCGCACATCAACATGAAATATTCAGATTTCAGCACCATTCAGACCTTGATTCTCGATGAGGCAGACCGGATGCTGGACATGGGTTTCTTCGATGACATCATGCGGATTGTTGGAGAGCTTCCGGTGGTTCGTCAAACCTTGTTGTTTTCTGCCACGATGCCACCCAAGATCCGGCAGATGGCCGGGATGATCCTGAAGAATCCTGAACAGATCAACATTGCCATCTCCAAGCCTGCTGAAAATATTGTGCAGGCTGCCTACCTGGTTTACGAAGGGCAAAAGGTGCCTTTGATCAAGGAGTTGCTGAAAGGGAAGACGGAATACAAGAGTATTTTGATCTTTACCTCGCGAAAGGCCAATGTAAACGGATTGGTCAGGGAACTCCGCAGGATGGGCTTTTCGGCAGATGGCATGCTTTCGGATCTGGAGCAAAAGGAGCGTGAGGAGGTAATGCTGCGCTTCAAGAATCGGGAGACCCAGATCCTGGTGGCTACCGATATCGTTTCGAGGGGTATTGACATCGATTCGATCGATCTGGTGATGAACTATGATGTACCCCGTGATCCGGAAGATTATGTGCACAGGATTGGTCGTACGGCCCGTGCTTCCCAGTCGGGAGTTGCCATTACGCTCATCTCCGACAACGACATGCACGACTTCAGAAAGATTGAAGAGCTGATTGAGCGGGATATCCTCAAGATCCCACTTCCTGCTGGCATGGGAGAGGGACCACTCTACAACCCATCAGCCAGAAGAAAAATGGCTCCCAGATCCTCCAGCGGAGGTGGAAGAGGCGGAGAGCGCAGGGCTCCTGCCAAGAAGGATTTCCGGCACAGGGATCGGGGAGATCGTCACGGACACAAAAAAGTGGGCGAGTAAGGACAAGTGAGGTAAAATTAGTAAAGTAACTACAAATGAACCTATTACTTGTTATCGGTTGATATTAGAAATACCCTTTGGGCTTTCTAATGTTGAATAGATTGATTACAAAAACAGCATAAATATTTAGAAAATATTTCGTTCCCTACTTTATTATGAGAGTGAACACCCGTAACTTTGTTACAGTAGTACTGCGCGTGCAATACTTGTAACACGTTAAATAAAGCAAGGTGTTTATTTGAGATCTTAATATAAATAAAGTTATGAATGATCTATGTGAATTGGAATTAAGGAATATCACGGGCGGTTTTTTTCCCGTGGTGATTCTTGGTGTCGCTATTTCTGCTAAGACTGCTGCCTGGATAATTGCAGGATGCATTTTTGCTGCAGGTGTTTATGTAGGATATAAAGAGGCGGCTGAGGAAGATCAGTCATCCAATGTCTTTACCACATTTTGCTGAAAAACAAATACATATCGATTATGAAAACTTCAATCTCTCTGGTTTCAGAGTCTGTGTTTGTTCCATTAACACATGAAGAGTGTTTGTTAACGACCGGCGGAAGCTGGGTACTATTGCCTCATTTTATCGCAATTGGGGCTATCGCAGGTGCTGCCCTTGCTATTTTTGAATTAGGGAAAGCTACTGGTGATTTTATTTACCAAGTAACTCATTAGTAAAATTATGGAAATATCAAGATTTGTTGTAAAAAACAAACGGATCCTTCTACTAATAGCGGTGATCCTGTCTATTTACTTTATTTTTCAGCTTGGAGTTAGATTCGGAGATTTAATCTTCAGGGTTTCACATTAAGTAGAATTGTGGAAAATATGGGTCTGGTGAGAGTATTTTCCTTCTGCCAGACCCATTCAATATTTCTTTATTGAAACATTTGGTTCCACCACTCCTGATAGAACTTGTCATTGAAAGGTTTAACTACAAGGCAGTCCAATTATTTCAGTTTCACACGTAAGTATTATAGGTAAATAATTGAATGTCTGTTCGTACGTATGGAACTCGAAATTGATTTACATCGCCTTTGGTTGTCTTGGTCCATGCTCGTTTCATACTTACTATTTTAACTTATTCACATCAATCACAACGTGCTTTATAGATTCATTCTTGCTACCCATGGAGTGGGAGTAGGAGATGTGGATTAGTCCGTCGGAACTCTGAATGAGGCAGGGGTAGGAGAAACTTGCCTTTCTGTCGGGGGAAAATTCGATCACCTCTTTTTTGTACCAGCTGTTTCCTTCATCGTTGGAGAGGTAGAGTGACAGCTGGTAACGGCCATCCGAAATATCGTTGCCGAAGTAAACCCAGGTCCCGTCGTTCAGCACATGGAGCTCGACACTTGCCTCATTGGGGATCTCTGTCTTTTTTGCCAGGGACCAGGATTCTCCCTGGTCGCCGGAGCTGCTCATCCAAACTCTGCCGGGTGCATCCCCGCTGTCGCGCATGATGGCTACCACCTCTCCGCTCTTCCTGACAGCCAGGGCAGGCTGGATGGGTCCGCGGCCGACGATCGGAAGGCTGGGTCTCCATGTGGTGCCATTGTCGTCCGATATTGCCACCAGCGACATGTTGAGGCCATCGGAGTAGAGCGGTAGCAGGATTCTTCCATTGGTCAGGGTGATGGGATGAATGCGTGTCATCCAGCCGAAGCTGCGTTTCATCTTGTCCTTGCTGGCTTCGATGATCATGTCGTCGTATTTGGGCGCATAGGCTGCCCATCCTGCAGGAGTGTCGCCGGCCTCCTTCAGCTTTTTGATCACCTCCGTAGCGAAGCTGTCGTCCGGTTTTAGCAGGATATCATCCTGCCAATCCCAGAGAGGTGCCCCTTCTGCCTGAAAATTTGCAGAAGTACGGAAGCGAAGCAGGGAATATTGCCACTGGTTGGCTTGAACGGCAATCCAGAAGAGGAAGAGTTTCCCCTCTTTGTTGAGGAAGAGAACCGGATTACAATCGGGAATGCCTTTTGTATCGGCCATCGGGAAAGGGGTGGTCCATGCCGTTGTCCCTTTTTTCTGCCGGGCACCCATGATGTGCACATCATCGGCAGTGCGCTCACCGCTTCCCTGGAACCAGGCGGCCAGCAGGTCGCCGTTTGGCAGTTGAACGATGGAGCTGCCGTGGGTGTGTTCATCCTGGTAAGGAAAGATAATTTCCTGTTGGACAATGGCTTTGGAGGTCACTGTGTTTTGCGCTCCGCCGCCAAAACAGGCGAAAAGCAGGGCGCTGAAAAAGAAGATTTTTCTGGTCATGCTGCAATATGTTGGTAGTAGTTGAAAACGAGGATGAAGGTAAGAAATTTTATCTCATCCAGCGGAACCTGTACCCCAGGTTGAATTCCAGAAATTCGGCCAGCATGTAGTTCACCGCTCTGACATTGACGCCAAAGGAGATGTTTTCTATGAATTCATACCTGACACCCAACCGCTGGTAGGTCTGTTTAAAATTTCCATACTGCAGGTGTTTGGCATATATGCCGATACCCCCCACGAGGGTCAGTTTGCCTACAATAAATTCGGGCTGAATGGCCAAGCCAATGGTCAGGTTCCTAAAATCCCTCGGTCCGATCGATCCATCGGCAAGGGCGGTGAGTCCCATCCAGTAGTTCAGATCGGTGCCGAATCCCAACCGGAAGGCATTGCTTAGCTGCGGTGACCAAAAGGCGCTCAATCCGGCTACGGCATAGTAATACTGGCTCATTTCGTAAGTCACCAGCTGGTGGTCACCATAGCCCAGCATCAGGTAGAGGTCGTTCGAACGGGCCAGTCTGCTGTGTTGAGCCACCCCTTTAACTTCTGGATGGCCGTTCAGGTGGTATTTGATTTCAAGTGAGGGGGCATAGATGTTGAAACCCCGGTTAGGTCTTTCGAATCCCCCATTGGAGAAATGGATGAAACTTACGCCAACTCCTGCATCCAGTTTCCTGGTAAGGTGAAAGAGTGCATTTACGCCCAGGTTCAGGTGGACAGTCATCCCACCGCCAATTACCAGGTTTTTTGGGTTGGTGATGGAGTCGTAGTGGTTCCAGCCAACCGCAAGTCCAAACTGGAACTCTGAGTATAGTTCTGCTTTTTTCCATCTTTTGATGGGAATTCCCAATATTCCATAGACAGAGACCGGGTGACCGATCTCTGCTTCATTGAAAAAATTGCCCATCGTAACGCCCATCCCGTAGTATGGACAGCGGTATACTTTCTGCCAATCGCGGTAACCCGGATTTTGCCAGAGAGCTTTGAGGGAGTAAGCCTGGTAGCGGGTAATTGGCGCTCCGCTTAGGTTGTCACCCCGCACAAAATCGGTGGTCGGGAGGATTTTCCCGGAGGCAAAATTGACCGAAACAGCAGGGTATTGCCTCTTTTTAACTTGGGTAGTATCTTCTTGAGCAAAACCGGAAAGTGAAACCAATGTCAGGAGGCTCAGAAAGACCATTTTCATCAGCATCTGGCTGTTTTGCGTTTTTTTCCCAATTGTCCTTTCTCAATGGCTTTGTCGATGTAGGCCGAAGCCAGCGGAATTTTACAGGCGGTGCCATGCATGTCGACGGTAATTTCGCCGATTTGGGCAGCAACCGTTCTGGATTTTTCCGTTAGATCTTTCAAATAGGTAGCAATGGCAATCACAAATCCATTCATGGTATGCCGGACCCTGTTCGGTGCCTGATGAATTTCGGCTGCAATTTTGTCGAGTAATTGAACGTATGCCTTAATATCCAGATCTTTGTCCTGATTGACGCCCGCATAATAGGCAAGGGTGGACCAGCCTGCTGCAGCTATTGACTCCCGGTCAGATTGGATCCACTTCATACCGAGTTCAAAGCCGAAGGATGTTTCTGCAGCGACCCACGGAACAGCGAATTCGTTCAAATAGAACCAATAGGCCTGGTCTATCCATTCGTTCAGCTGAGCTTCGGTTATTTTCTTTTCATCTGCCATCAGACATGCGAGATACATGGCATCTGAATTTCCGGTTTTGTAGAGTTCCAGGGACAATTCATGGTTCTTTTTGGTCTTTTTGAGGATGGTTTTCAGGTCGGCAACCTTTACCCCAAAGAAGGGTTCCCTGGCACCATGCCTCATCAATATCTTTTTCGTTTGCGGATCTCCAAATTTTTCGAGTTCTACCAGAATCTCATTTGCTGTCATATTCGCTCTCTTTTTAGCTCCTTTTTGTAATTCTTCATGATTTTTCCAAACTCTTTCTCCTTTTTACGTCTTTCGGCCACAGTTGATTCATAATGGGCTTTTTCACGGTCCATTCGGAGCCAATTCCTGTAGGAAGCATGGTCGATCTCTCCCTGGTGAACGGCTTCGATGACGGCACATCCAGCCTCGTAGGCGTGGGTGCAATCCTTGAACCTGCATTTAGGGGCATGTTGGTAAATGGCATCAAAAGTGATCTCCAGTCCTTTGACCGCATCCGCTATACCGACCTCCCTCATGCCGGGATTGTCTACCAGGATGCCGCCATTGTCGAGGATTGTTAACTCCCTGTGACTCGTGGTGTGCCTCCCTTTGTTGTTACTCAGGCTGATGGATGCAGTTTTCATGAGTTCTTTGCCGGAAAGATTGTTCAGCAGGGTGGATTTTCCAACCCCCGAGGAGCCCAGCAAGCAATAGCTCTTCCCTTTTTCAATGAGTGAGAGGATGGCTTCATAGCCATTCAAGGTTTCGTTGCTGATGGCTACCACCGGCACCTCCTGGATCCGTTGGTGAATCTCCTCTGTTATCTCCTTTAATCTCGATTCCTGTATTAAATCAATCTTGCTTAAGACAATGATGGGTTTTATGTTGGCATTGTTGCAAATGGTAAGGTATCTCTCCAGCCGGTTGATGTTAAAATCCCTGGAGACCGCCTGTACCAAAAAGGCATAATCCAGGTTGGTCGCAATGATCTGAACATCGGAGATTTGCCCGGCAGCCTGTCTCTTGATGGTGGAGAATCTGGGGATAATCTGGTGTACAACGGCAAAATCAGCATCGTAGGTAGTCATTGCTACCCAATCGCCGACGGCGGGAAAGTCTTCCCTGTTTTTGGCTGTGAAGCGCATGTTTCCGGTAATTTCGGCTTCGAATTCTCCCTGTTCGTTTTTTACGATGTACCTCTCCTTGTGCTCAGCTACAACCCTGCCAAGCTCAAACCCATCGAGTTTCAGCTCCAGTCTGGTTTTTTCCAATTGATCGTTGTAGCCCAAATCTTCCAGTTTCATCACCGTTGGTATTAATGTACAATATTTTTAAGTTAAGTGCTGCCATTCACCCTGAGGGGATGTCTGACCCGGTTGTCGGTTGTATGACTATAAGATTGACAATTGGTTGATTGGGTTGCGCGGGAAAGAAATTTTGTTTTGAGGTAATTGGTGTAAATTGGGTGTAGAGACAAGGCATGCCTTGTCTCTATGGTAAATGTTTAGGTGTGATTTGTGGCAGAGACAAGGCATGCCTTGTCTCTACGAATCATCGTTTGATGATTTTTTGTACGAATTCATTTTTCCCGGAGATTTTCAGCAGGTAGATACCGCTTTTCAGGTGGCTGACCTCCAGTTCGGTGGAGTGATCCCCGAGCAGTTTCCTGGTAAGGAGTTGGCCTTTCAGGTTACAGATTGAAGCAACGGATCCGGGTTGAGGGGAGGATAGGTCGATGTAAAGATGATTTTCGAAGGGATTGGGGTATACCCTTACCTCTTCCTGTTTTTCCAATCCGGGTTCGGAATTGGTGGAGATGCCATTCCAGCCTGCCATGCGGGCCAGCATCCACCACATGGCCTTGGCCAGCCGGAGGGCTCCCCGTTGGCCGATGTGGTCGCCATCCTCTGTGTAGCCGCCGTTGAGGTCGAGCATGTTGTCTGGATGGATGGCCTGGAAGGATTGGGTAATGCCGGCTGCATCTTTCCAGGTGGTGAGGTTCTCCTGTCCGGCATTGTTCCAGCAGAGGATATCGGCGTAGTCGAAGAGGATTCTGTCGGGCGAGAGCTTCACGTAGTTGCGAATGTGGTTGTGTTTCAGCTCACGTTGATAGCCATTCTCCCCGAGGTTTCCGCTGCCATCGACGGGACCGGTGGTGAAGAAAATCCTGGTTGGATGGTTGTTGGTACGGCAGAAATCACTGTAACGGGTGGTGGCCTTCAGGTAGCGATCCATGCAGATGGAGTTTCCTGTGAGGATTGAGTCACCGGCATCCAATCCCCAACGCAGACTTCCCTGGGGTCCACCGGCAGAGCGGCCGGCCCAGCGTACCTTGTGCACCGGATCTATGGTTCCACCCGGCCCGTTGTCGGCGGTCATGTCCCAGCACCAGCCGAACCCCATGGCAGCGATGGCCAGGTTATGGGTATTGCAATAAGTGAGGTGGCTCTCTGTCCGGGTAAGGGCCGTGGGGTTGGTGAACCAGTCCTCCTCGCCATAGCTGCCCATCCAACCACTGGCATTGTTGACATCTCCCCAGGTCGTTCCGCTCAGCCGCAGATATTTGCTGGTGGGAGCTTCCGGGGTACCGGTTTTGGTATTGTACCTGTAGGCAGTGTCGGCCTCGTTGAGCAGTTTGCAACCAATCCGGTATCCTGTGGAATGGGATTCCCCTGCCAGAATGACCCACATCTCCTTCACCTTGCTGAGGTAGTAGGGTGGGATGTCTTTGTATTTGTCAACCACGGTGTGGTCGGCTACGATGGTCTGCGCAATAAGGACCGTACCCAAAAGGTTCAAAATTAAGGTAATTGTAGCTGTCCTCATCTATTCCCTCCTTTCTTGTGGTGTTAAAGCATTATCAATGATGTGACCCAGACACAGGCAAATACCACCAATCCCATCACCAGTGTCGAGGTGGAATAGACTTTCAGCGCAACATCGGGTTCGATGCCGGAGAAGTTGGTAACGACCCAGAAGTAGGAGTCGTTGGCATGGGAAATGAGCATGGAGCCGGCACCCATGGCCAGCATGGCAAGGAGTTTTCCCCATTCCGAATCGAGACCCAGCATGGCCAGCATGGGGGCGACAAAGGAGGCAGTGGTGATCATGGCCACGGTGGAGGAGCCCTGTGCTGTTTTCATCAAGGCCGCAATCAGGAAGGGGATCACCAGTCCAATGCCGGTTCCGGCCAGCTCCCTGCCCATGGCCTCGCCGATGCCGGTGGATTTGATCACCATGCCAAACATTCCGCCCGCTGCCGTTACGATCAGGATGGGACCTGCCTTTTCGATGGCTTCAGCAAACAGGTGGTTCATCGAAGTGATGCTCTTTTCCCGAAGCAGGAACATGGCAAGAATCACCCCGATCGAAAGGGCAAAGATGGGTTCGCCGGGGAAGTAGAAGAGTTTGCTCCATACACCCTGGCCTCCCTTGTCGAAAAGGTTCAGCAGGGATTTGATGGTGATCAGCAAAAGTGGAACCACAATTGGAAGAAAGGACAGGAGTGCAGAAGGAAGATGGTCGCCCGACAATTGCGGATCCACTTCACGCTCTTGTGCCGGCGGATAGTTTTTCCCTTTCGTCATCCAGTGGCTCCAGAAATATGCAGCCAAGGTTCCGGGAATGGCAAAGAGTGTTCCCAGCAGAATCAGGTTACCAATGTTGACTTGCAGCAATCCGGCAGCAGCCAATGCCCCGGGATGGGGTGGTATCAGGCAGTGGACGGAATAGAGCGAACCTGCCAGGACGGTTGCCATCATTGGCATGGCAAGTTTGGCGCCGGAGCTAAAGGATTTGGCCAGTCCGCTCAGGATGATGAAACCGGAATCGCAGAAGATCGGCAACCCGGTTACAAACCCGGTAATGGCCAGGGCCGGGGCACTTCTTTTTGCTCCTGTTTTGGAGAGAATATACCTGGCAATGCTGAGTGTACCCCCAGTTTTGTCGAGGGTGATGCCGATGATGGCGCCCAAAATGATGAGAAACCCGATGGAGGCCATGGTATTGCCGAATCCCTCCTTGAGGGTTGCTACAATGGTGGTTGGCGGCAGGGTGGTGAAGGCCAGGAAAAGAGAGACCAGAAAGAGGGCAATGAAGGCCTTCAATTTATACCTTGAGGTAAGAACGATGATTCCAATGATACTAATGGCAACGAGTGCAGAAGTTTGTAAGGTACTCATAGATGATTATTTGGTCAAAAAGACAACAAAAAATAACTACTCTGTTTTTAACAGGAAGATCAAGGGAATGTCGAGTCTCCTGTTCCAGGCAGTAAGACAGTCAAAAAGCATCTGGCCGTCGTGCATGGATAAAACGGAATATCTTCTGGCATGATTGTATCCGTCCGGCATCCAGACCTCCACATGCCGCGGTCCAACGAAACGGGAAGTGAAATTTTCGTGCTGGGTGATCTTGCCTGAAACCACTGCAGGAAGGGGTTGGGCCTGCAGGAGGCAGGTTTGGAAAATCAGCACTAAAGTTAATAGTTGAAATCTCATATCAAGCCTGTCAGGTATTTGTTCTACTCTATTTCTGTTTGAAGCTATCCAGGTTGAAACGATTGAATTCGATCTCCTGTGGTAGTTTGTTCTCAATGGCTGCAATGGCTGCAACACGGCCGGCAGCCTGTCCGATCGTGGAAGCAGGTCCTGTAACCCTGTAGCTTGAGTGGGCAATAAAGTCCCCGCTGATGCATCTGCCCGCCAGCAATAGTCCATTAACATCCTTTGCAATGAGCGCGCGAAGGGGAATTGTATAGGGTTTGCTTTTGATTCCCTGGTTGTAATTGACATTGTTGTGGTCTTTTTCCAGCTGAATCGAATGTACATCTACTCCAAACCTTACTTCTGCTATTGCATCCTGGTGGTAGGTTCCCTTGATAAGATCCTCCGCCGAAACGGTATAGAGCCCATGAATCCGTCTTCCTTCCCGGGTACCAATTTGCTCGGCCGTTGAGACAATCTTTACATCCTTCCAGATTCCTCCATTGTTTCGCAAGGCATTGATGGTGTTCCAAAACTCTTTTCTGGCAATCAAAGTAGCTTTGGTTACATCCTCCGCATTTAGCGCAGAAAATCCGTATTCATGGTTTGCCATGATCATGAAGAGGTTATGGGTAATTGGGAAGAGGGTAGGGAGGCGGTAGGAGGGTTCAAATCCCCCTTTTTGAATGGCTTCGAGTAATCTCTTTTTGCTAACGGAGTTTTTGTCCCCGGCCCATCGGGTATACTCTTTGACCTCCTCAAAATTCAAGCCTGTCAACAGACCCAACAAGCTGAAAGGTTGTGTTGCCTGATTGTTGCCAGGATCGCCAAGGTCGAAACCGCAACCGGCCTGGGCAGCCAGATCTCCATCACCTGTGGCATCTACAAAAATATTGGCTTTCCAAGCTTCACGACCCGATTTCGATTCCGTGATAACATGGGTAAGGCGTTTATTCTTTACACTCGTGCTACATACTTGGGTATGAAAACGGATGGTCACACCGGCTTCGGTACACAATTCATCCAGCAGTAATTTCATCGCTTCGGGTTCAAAAGAAAAAGAGCTCGTGGTGGTATCAATGGGGCAACGGGCACCTCTTTTGCTTAGTTTTTCAGTTATTTCCCTTAAGAGTCCGGGTTGGTAATAAAAATCGAGGATCCAGGTCAGTAGTCCGGAGGTCCATACACCTCCCAAACACCCTTTTGCTTCTATCAGCATGGTTTTGGCCCCGGAGCGGCCTGCTTCAATTGCAGCCGCGACACCTGCAGGGCCACCACCACAAACGATCACCTCAAAAACCCCCTTTGTTGGTATTTTATGCTGCTGCTCAACAATAGATTCGTTATCTGAATTATCACCCGAAGCAGTAAGCTGATGGTTAACCAAGGTTGACCCAATACCAGCCAAACCGGCATGCTTTAAGAAATTTCTACGTTCCATACGCAATGAAATTATTTCGGAGGAGTACTTTTCACCTTAGCTCTCTATTTATTTCAGGATGTTTTCTGAAGGTACGCCAATTTCCCAAACATGTTTTAGACCTTCCGGTGATGGCTTCACCCAAAATATTCTTTTATTTTTTTCTATAAGTGACCTAAAAAGCGGATAAATCATGGTACCCATCCCTTTGAAGTTGGAAAGGTCGATGAAAACCTCTTTCCTATTGTTACTTTGCCTGGAGGAATAAATGAGGGCGCAAAATCGAGGGAAAGCGAATAGTCTGTCGTAGGTACTTGTCCAAAGCAAATACTGTACAGAAACAACGGCAATATTGTCGGTAGTGCCATCATATTTAACGCTTTACGATTCTGGTTTTTCTAATATTTACTGCTGCTCCATAAAACGGATCAGTTCAACGATACTTTCCTGATCCTCGTATTTGACCTTGTGGGTCTTGGTGTAGGTTTTGAAGGAAGCAGACTGGGCATCAAATATTTTGGAAAGCTGTTTGATGGTGAGAAACGGATTGTATTTGCCATCCTTCAACAGCAGATACTCTGCATAAGGTTTGGTGGTATAACCATCTGGCAGTGAAAGTTCGTAGAGTTGACCTCCGGAAGAGAAGGAGGAGAAAGCAGTTGATGCGGAAGTTTGTGAAGTGCCACCATAGGCTGCCGGTTTGCCCGGATCGATCAGGCTGCATTTGTGGGCGACAAAGAGTTCATATTTGTTCTTATGAATCAACTCAATGAATTTTTTCTGGTGGGGAATGAAGATTCTGCCTTCGATGTAGATGGTGTCAATGTCGTTCAGCTTGTCCATGGCCAGCTTCTTGCCGTTGCTGTCAAAAATCATCTCCTCGGTGAGCGAGTTGTAGTTGAGCATGGGTGTATTTGTTCCACCCGCATGCATCTTTACAATTCCCATTGTAAATTCCGGAAAGATGTAGTGGGTCATCTCAATTTGCTTGTTCTGGGCAAAAGCAGAAAGGGAAATGAAAAAAACTAGTAACAGGAAGATTGTTTTCATCATTGAAATGTTTGAAATGTTTGAAATGTTTGAAATGTTTGAAATGTTTGAAATGTTTGAAATGTTTGAAATGTTTGAAATGTTTGAAATGTTTGAAATGTTCTAAATAGTGTCAGTCCCTGAGCGAAGCCGAAAGGCAAACCCTTTCTGCTTTTTTATTTCTCCCACAAATCAGGAATACCGCCATGCCCCCTTGCCTTGACTGGTTTTTGGCTGGTGGGTAGGGTGGATCCGTTGTGAATGCCATATAGCTTTTGGGCGGTCCGTCCAACAGCCTCCACCATCCAGGGGTAGGGGCGGTCGGTGACGTCGACCAGTCCGCAGTTGTAATTTTCACCGTCGAAGCGACCGGTCAGGTCCTGGTCGCACCACTGGAACCAGGCGGTTCCGATCAGTCCGGGGTGGGAATAGGCCTGTTCGGTGTAGTAGCTGAAGGCGACGCCCCGCTCTTTTTGCGAGTTGACCTGCCAGAGCGACTGGGCCATGCCTCTGTCGACGGTACCGAAATGGTACTCCCCGATGATCATCGGCAGTCCCGTCCCCTCCATGATCTGGTCCATGAACTCTTGCTTCGGGGCGAGGTCGTAGCAGTTGAAGCTGAAGACATCGAAGACATCCTTGCAGACGGCCAATATCTCCAACCCAGGATTGTGCCCGAAGCGAATACCCAGGTTGAGGTGGTTGGGGTCGTGGGTCTTTAGGGATTTGTTGACGATCTGCAGGAAAATCCGGAAAGTTTCGATCACAAATTGCTTTCGCTTTTCGGGGGAGTCTTTACCTCCCAGGTATTTGGTCAGTGCTTCTTTGAAGGGACGGTCGGTACCACTCAACAGCATCCCGCAAAGCCGCTCCTCCTGGCCTGTCCAGGAGGGTTCGTTGCCGGAGAAGTAGCCAATTAGCCAGGGGTTTTCCCGGAAGGGAGTCACAAATTCCCTGATAGAAGCATCAACTTTGGCCGCAAAACCCGGGGCATAGACATCCGGTAGTCCCATGATGCCATTTTCGATGCCTACACCGCGCAATTGAAGCATAAATGCTTTTCGGTTGAGGGCCATCACCTCCATGGAGGACCAGTTGCAGATGGTGTTGAGGCCCCATTTGTCCATTCTTTTGATGACCAGCTCGCGGGATTTTTCGGGATAGCTATCCCCGTAGCGCCGGAAGAGGTTCCAGCTGCCGAAGGAGGCGGAGTTGGGTCTCCGTGGATTGGCGCCAATACCGGTTGGGGGCAGCGCCTTGTAAATGTGATCCCTTTTGTCGAGATCCCTGGCATTGCCGCCACCTCCAGGGCTGACACAGTCGACCCCAACGGAGAGGAACTGGTACCCTTCCGGGTCGACAAACCACCATTTGCCGTTGGTTTTTTCGGTATGGAAAAACCCTGTTGCCCTCAGCTTTCCCGGCAGGTAACCCCCGAATTTGGCGTAGTTGTAGGCTTTGGTGGAGACGATTTCAGCATCTTCTGCCTCCCACTCTTTCCGGAGCTGTTCGGCCGACTGGATCTTGTTTTCATAATTCCCCAGATTCCACTGGCCGAATTCGTCCACTACCGGCTGGTCCCCAAGGTACTGATCGCCTGGATCCTCCACCGAAAGGGAGATGGATCTAAGTTCGATAGAAGGATTGTTGATGGGAACATTCATGCGGATACCGATCGAATCAATACCTCTGAGCGGACCACGCTTACCCCCAAGGTTGACCCAGCCGGTGTAGCGGGGCTGGTTGTAGGTGGCGGCCAGGTCGTGGGCTGCGCCGGGCAGATCGCGGTAGAAGCGGAGCGGGATGGCTAGCTTGTTCCAGCCGTTGGCACAGTAGCTCATGACGCGAAGCTCGTTGTAGCCGGTCTCGGTGGTGAATCCGACATGAAACCGTTGAGGAGTGGAGGCCTTTAATTCGAGCACCACGAAGTTGTAGCCATCCCAGTTGGAGGGGATTCCCGGAGAGATGTCGCGGATGGCGAATTTCTTGCCGGAGACCTCTTTGTTGCTGTCGAATTGGATTTTGAAAGTTTTTTGGGCGCTGGTGGTTACAATACAGGAAAAATATGCAACTATGCATATATTTATCACGTATAGAATTTTGTTGCACATAGGTGGATGTTCAGCTATTTGAAATTGGGTTAAGCAAGATAAGAAATTTTATCTTTGGTTTTAAGACGGGATTTTATGGTCAGTTCCCTGCATTTATTGATCCAAGATGAGGCCGCCAAGACCCAAAGGCACCAAGGTTTCAGTGAGATCTGGAACATAATTTTTTTAATTTTTCTTTGATGAAACATTTTTTACTCTTCTACTTTTTATTGTTGATGGTATCCCCTGTGCTACTCGCACAAAACGGGCGCATCACAGGAACCATTTCAGACCAGTTGTCGAAGGAGAAAATCCCCTTCGCAACCATCAGTGCGCAAACCGAAGCAGGCATCTTCCAGGCGGGTAGTGTATCGGGCAGTGATGGAACTTTTGTGTTAAACCACCTGAAAGACGGGAATTACAAACTGGTGGTCAAGTTTATGGGCTATCAAACGGAGACAGTAGAAGGAGTTGTCCTGAACAAAAAGGCATCCCTTGTCAATTTGGGTTTCATCCTGCTAAAGCCTGTTTCCATTGATGTGGCAGAGGTCCAAGTTTCTGCCAACGCCAAAACGAGTGTTGGCACCATCGACCGGCAGAGCTACCGGGCAGCTGATTTTGCCACTGCCAAGGGAGGCACTGCAACGGATCTGCTGAGCAAAATACCTTCCGTATCGGTAGATCCTGACGGTGCAGTTTCGGTGCGGGGAACCGGCGATTTCATCGTCTACCTGAATGGCAAACCGACCCAGATCGATCCGGCAACCCTGCTGGGTCAAATTTCCGTGTCGCAGATCGAGAATGTGGAGGTAATCTCTGTGCCAACTGCCAGATACGATGCACAGGGGAAAGGAGGCATTATCAACATCAACACCAAAAAGACAGGCATGAAGGGTTTGTCCGTCTCGCTCAACGGCATGACAGGCGGCGGCCCATGGAACAACCTGACAGATACTTACAGCGGTTACAAACAGAACGATGCCCGTTATGGCGGTGGAATGAACCTGGTCTATTTCAAGGAGAGACTGACTGTGTCGGGTGGATTGAACTTCAACCACAGGAATGTGAATGGCAGCAGAACCGGAGATGCACGCATCAGGGTGAACGACCAGGTATACCGGCACATGGTGGCAGACGGAGAGCGTCCGGAATGGTATGGAAACCTCTCTGCCAACCTGGGCATCGATTATCAGCTCTCAAAAAATTCGATGCTTTCGGGGGGCTGGTTTTTTGGCAACCGGACGGAAGGTCGTTCGGCTTTTTACATCTATGATATCTTTTATGCCGACGTTCACAAGGTAACGGTACCAGGCTATTCAAGAAGTGAAGCCTGGATTTACAATCCCAATACCGACGATCGTTTCGGTCAGTTTCAAAATTTCAACATTGATTATTCCTACAAAATTTCCAAAAACAGGGAGTTGAAAATCTCCGGTCTTTACGAACACTCCGGTCTGAGCAGGGAGCTGAACAACCAGAATTACCAATACAATCCTTCGACTGGTGCGGTGGGGCCGAAAAGTCTGGAGTACCGTCAATCCGATGATACCCCGCTGAATGGTTACCGCCTCTCGGTAGATTATTCCACAGCTTTTGACAACGGATCCAGGCTTGGTTTGGGTTTTCAACCCCAATTCCTTTCAGTAACCGGCGATTTCAATTACGACACCCTGGCGGTAAAGGATGGTAATTTTCATCCTTACACAGATCTGGAGAATGGCATTGATTTGAAACGGAACATTTTTGCAGCCTATGCAGATTATTCGGGCAGCATCAAAAAACTCAAATACATTGCAGGGTTGCGCATGGAGTATACCGACCAGACGTTGGATGTACTGAATCCTGATTATTTCAGTCTGTTTGCCGGAGAGAAAAAAGCCTCCTCCAGCGATCGTCGATTCGACCTCTTCCCTAACCTGCACCTGGCATGGGAGGCTAGTGACAAAGACAAGTTGACGCTGGCTGGCAGCAGGCGAATCAGCAGGCCGCCGGCAAAAAATATGGCTCCTTTCCTTTACCGCAGGCACCTGGAGGTGTATGAAGTAGGAGATCCGCAGCTTCAGCCGGAATATTTGTTGACCACAGAGCTCTCCTACGAACGTAAGCTAAAGAAACATACGATGACACTGACCGGATTCTACCGGGGAGTTGACAATGCTGTCTTCAGGGTAAATACTGTTACCAACGAAAATCCGGATGTTTATGCCATCATCGGGGAGGATGTGCTGATTCGTAGCTTTACCAATGCCGGAAACTCAAGGTCGCTGGGGGCAGAGCTGAATGCCAACCTGGATGCGGGTAAAGTGGGCAAATTTTTCATTGGCGGCTCGCTCTATAATTATTCGGTGAAGGGGGATATCTTTGGGTTCAAGGTGGACAACAGCAGTCTGAACTGGAGCCTCAAATCGAACGCCAACCTGAATCTTACCAAAGAGTTGAAACTTGCCCTCGATTTCAACCTGAAGTCTGCCACGGTAACTGCCCAGGGTCAGAATGATATTTTTTACCTGATGAACGGCTCGCTGAGTTATACCCCTGCCAAACTCAAGGGTTGGGATTTCTCGCTGCGTGTGCTGGATCTGTTGGGTTCGAATGTAGAGGGATTAGATACACAGGCGTTTAACAGCAAGGGTCAGGAGATCTTTTACCAGGAGACCACCTACTACCGGAAGGGTGGTATTGTGGAGGTCGGGGTGAGCTATGCTTTCAACAAGAAGGGAAAGAGCAGCGCGAAAACGGATAGTACTTTCGGGAAGGAGCAGTTCTAGTAGAAAAAGGTCGCGCAAAGCACGCAAAGTAACGCAAAGGAATAAATATACTTTGCGTTACTTTGCGTTCTTTGCGCGACCCTATTATTTAAGTAGTTCGGGTTTGGCAAATGGCTCCTTCATTTCATAAGGCAGCACCCAGGTCTTGTTCCCTTTTTTGTTCGTGAAGTAGAGTCTGGATTCTGACATCTGATCCGCATTCCCATCTGCCCAGAAGGAGTAGAAATCGGGATGGGTATTCAGAGGCCGGCGAGCGTAGGAATGGTTCCGTGGACTGTTATGGGTAATGTTGCGGATTTTTTTCCAGGTTGACCCTTCATCCTTGCTTTCCCAGAGGGCCATTTCACCCCCTGTCCCATATTTTTGCGGTCCAGGTTCGGTTGGTCCCACAATTTGCCAGCTATTCTTTTCAATGTAGAGGGAGCCCATGTCGTAGTTGTGGGTAGAGTTGCAGACAGTGTGGAAGGCCCATTTCCCGTTCTTGCGGGTGATCACCATCCACTCACGTGGATCGCCTTTGGGCCCGGGCTGGTAGTCGTTGCTGACAACGGCCAGTATCACAGGATTCCCCTCCATATCGAAATTCAGGTCGTTGATGTAGACCAGCTTCTTTTCGGCAGCATAATCGTGAACCAGTGCCGGTGATCCAATGGTTTCAAGCGGCGTCTTTAGCAGCTCCCCATCGATGGTTTTCCAGGTGATCCCCATGTCTTCCGTTTGTGCCAGGTAGAGGTTGGTGCGTTTGTCGACATTGCCGCCCGGATGGTAGTTGAAAACGGAGACGATCTTGTTTCCAACCGCATTGCTGACCTGGTAGTGGCCTCCCATGCCTGCCAATTTTTGATCAGGAGTCCAGTCGTGGCCATTGTAGCTGGTCGACCAGTAAAGTTCCCGGCCGTTGGTGTATTTGGTGAAGAGGTAAAAGAAGCCTTTGCCGCTGATCCACCAGGGTTGAGGATAGGTCATTTCGCCGGTCTTCACCTCATTGAATGCTTCGATGGAGTAGGGGTCGCTGCTTTTAAAGATCAGTCCGGGACGGGTTTTGCCTCTTCCGCTAACGAATACCCAGAGGTAGCCATTTTCATCCATCGAAATGGAGGCATTGTCGTGCGGATCATTCACTCCCGCCTTGTCGTAAACCACCACCGGTTTGGGAACAACCTTTTTTGCATGGTCAAAATAGGATACCATGATCAGCAGATGCCGCTCATCCTTGCCGGTCGTTCCGCCGTAGGTAAAAAAGGTTTTCTTTGCTGCAGGAGCATAAATGGCGATGGGGATATGGTTGGCGGTATAGGTTCCCAATCCTCCTGAATATTTGTCGCCATGTTGCGAAAATTGTCCGAGGGTGAACCAGATCCCTTTGTAGCCGTCTGCAGTGGGACTTTGGGCCTTGGCGACGCCATTCGACAGTAGCAAGGAAGTGAAGAGGAGGCTGTAAAGCAGTGTTTTATATTGCATTTCTGTTTTTTGTACTATTGGTAGTTTTATAAACTAAGTTATTTGTTTTGCCACGTTGGTCGGTTTCGACAGTTTGGACGCTTGGGACGTATGAGACCTTTGTGTGCCAGGTGTATAGCAATTAATCTATTTTTACTCCAATACCAGCCACCCATCTTTTATTGCCTGAACATGTATACGGAGGCCGTCGAGTGATTTGGTTATTTTAAGCTCCTCGTTGCCGGACTCCATTTTCAGCCAGGCTTTTTTTACATCCTTACCAGGAAGGCCGATCTCCGTTGGTTGGTTGCAGGTGATGCGGTATCCTGATGTTTCA
>CAMCBW010000019.1 GCA_945873105.1 Tangfeifania diversioriginum | reverse complement strand
ACCCTGGATTTTGACCTGTGGCAGGGTCCTGCCCCCCGCAGGGAGTACAAGGACAACCTGATCCACTACAACTGGCACTGGTTCTGGCACTGGGGTACGGGCGAGGCCTGCAACAACGGCAACCACGAGCTGGATTGCTGCCGCTGGTTTCTGGGGGTAGACTTCCCGACCAAGGTAACCTCTGCCGGCGGGCGCTATGCCTTCAAGGATGACTGGGAAACCCCCGATACGCAGGTAGCCTGCTTCGAATTCGGTGACCAGAAGACCATCTCCTGGGAGGGGCGCAGCTGCAACTCCTTCCCCGTGGAGGGCAATGGCAGGGGATTCATCGTCTATGGCGACAAGGGTACGCTGGTCAATTACGGCGGGGAGGAGTACAAGGTCTACGACCTTTCCAACAAGCTGGTGAAAGAGATCAAATCCGACAACAAGATCGACCCCAACAACACGGTGAGTGCCAGCGGGAAGGCCGACCTGTTCCACCTGAACAACTTCATCGACAGCATCCGCGGGGAGGCCACAGTCACGGCCCCCATCCTGGAGGGACACAAGAGCGTGGTGCTTTGCCACCTGGCCAACATCGCCCAGCGAACCGGTGCCACCCTGCTGACGGATCCTGCAAACGGCCACATCCTTGGCAACAAAGAGGCCGGGAAGCTTTGGAGCCGTAGCTACGAAAAGGGCTGGGAGATGAAGCTCTAGCAAATCAGGCTGACCGGAGGCAAAGCTTCCGGTCAGCTTTTTTCAATACCGTTTTAACTGTAAAAAATTGCACGGATCATGAAGAATCGAATCATTCTGCTGCTGCTCATCCTGGCGGGAGCCATTGCTACACAGGCACAGCGCAGCCAACCGCTATTCCCGCAAACCCCGGGGATGGTCTCCTTTACCTACCGGAATAGTTTTGCAAAAGATGTGGCTGCCACGCTCGATACCCTGAAGGCACTTGGCATCACAGACATGGAGTTCTCGAACCTGTTTGGATCAACTGCTCCTGCTATCCGGCAGATGCTCGATGATCGTGGCATGTTTTGTTCTTCGTTTGGGGTGAGTTATGCCGACCTGACCACCAAAATTTCAGAGGTTGGAGTCAACGCAAAGGCACTTGGTGCACAGTATGTACGGGTGGCCTACATTCCCCACGAAGGCCCATTTACCCTTGACATGGCCAAAAAAGTCGTGGAGGAGTTCAACAAGGCAGGCAAGTTGCTGAAGGAGGAGTTTGGAATCACCTATTGTTACCACAACCATGGGTATGAATTTGTGCCATATGGTGGCGGCACCTTGATGGACTACCTTATTGAGCAGACAGATCCGAAATATGTCAGTTTTGAGATCGATATTCTGTGGTCGTTTATTCACGGCCAGGATCCGGTCAAACTGATCCAGAGGTATCCGACACGCTTCAAGCTGCTTCACCTGAAAGACCTTCGCAAAGGAGCCACGCTGAACACTTCGGGTGGAACAGCCGTGGAAAACGATGTGGCGCTCGGAACGGGACAACTCGATATTCCGGCGATTCTGAAGGAGGCGAAAAAAGCTGGAATCAAACATTACTACATTGAGGACGAAAGCCCAGCCTATGCCAGACAAGTACCACAATCCATGGCCTATTTGAGGGGGCTTTAGCAATTGTGGATACTACGAAATCCCGGTAGGGATAAAATTCGGAGAATTGCCGGTGGCCATGCACCAGGAGGCAAGGGGCGCAAAGAAAAAAGATCATTTGAGTAAGAAGCTGTCTAAAATTGTTACACAGTGGATGTATAACTCCTCAATTGAAATTACCCAATCGCAGAAATTGCCAGAAACCTATTAGTTTGGATTCATAGGCATTTGTGCTCTGCGTAATAAATAGAAACAGTCTCTAATACTTAAAATTGGTTCTGAATGGCAAAGATATTCCGGGGCTCAAAAAAAAGTGAGTTTAGGCCACAGCTGATCGAATGGGTATTGATCTTTTTGATCGTGTTGCTGTTTCTGGGTATCCTCTACTTGATTCTTTTGTGAAAAGTTAGCCTTGGAATGATCTTTTGCCTATTTATCAGACCCGGATTGTTGATAGCAAAAGCAATCTGATTACATTTCTCTCCATAATTCGACTATTTTTGTCCGATCATTTTAGATCGATTCATGAGACTGTTGTTAATTCTCCTAGCCTGCCTGATACTCTGTTCAGGAATGACCACCGATACCTCCAAAGCAAAGCAGATCACCTACACCAGGGTAAGGGAAGCCTATTCCCTCAAAGGGAAAGTGGTGGAAAAGACCCTGGCCGGACGGGCTATCTCCAAGGAGGGCATGCGAATTTATTTCCGGGCCTTTAAAACAGAGAAGATCCTTGAGTTGTGGGCAAAGAACAGCATCGACACCGCTTTTGTGCTGCTCAAGGAGTTCCCCATTTGTGATCTCTCGGGCGATGTTGGACCCAAACGGCGGTACAAGGACCTGCAGGTTCCTGAGGGGTTTTACCGCATCTCTGAGCTGAACCCTTTCAGCAAGTTCTACCTATCGGTGAAGGTGAACTATCCGAATGCGTCCGATAGCATCCGGGGGGTACGCGGACGATTGGGAAACCATATCTTCATCCACGGCTCCTGTGTCTCATCGGGTTGCCTCGCCATGACCGACGACCGGATGCGGGAAATTTATGTTTATTGTGTGGAGGCCCTGAATGCCGGACAGGCGGAGATCCCCATCACCATCTACCCGGCCAAACTAACCGATGCAACCTATGCCCGCTTTCTGACGAGGTATGCCAAATACAAGGATGACATCAGTCTGTGGGGTGATCTCAAAAAGAGCTATGACCTCTTTAACCTGAAAAAGGTGCCTCCTACCGTGAAGTTTCTTCCAGACGGAAAACATGAAGTAAAGTGACCCTCTCCTCCATGATTGGTTAAAAAGTTCGTTGGTACTAGAAATAGGATTATTCAATGTACGGAATATATCCGTACATCAACTTGTTTTTGTACGGAATATATCCGTACATTTGCAAAAAAAGGGATCATGGAAACAGCTATTGAAAACAAAGGAAATGCCCGATTCGATGCCAGGTTATCAATGGATAAGAAATTAGTCATCGAAAAGGCAGCTATGTTGGCCGGATACAGAAACCTTTCTGATTTTGTGGTATCCACAGTGTATGAAAAGGCCCGGGACATCATTCAGAAATCTGAGTCGATTCTGGTTTCCCAGAGGGATAGTGAGCTATTTTTTCAGACATTGGTTAATCCTCCAGAACCAAATGAAGCCTTAAAGGCTGCTGTAAGAGATTTCAAAGAATCAGATCCCAAATAATGGCAACCACAGAAATTCTCTCTGAGCGCCATCGAAAACTGAAGAAGGAATTCTCCTGTGGAAAGGTGGCTCTTGACAATTATTTAAAAAATCAGGCTGGCCAGGATGTGAAGCGAATGCTATCAGCCTGTTATGTATCTCTGGATCCTGAAACCGGATTGATTCAAGGTTATTACACGCTTTCAAACAATTCAATACCATTGCAATGGATACCTGAAAGTTTTAAAAATCGACTGCCTTCCTCCTATGGTTCATTGCCTGCCACACTTCTTGGCAGATTAGCCGTTGATGGCAGATTTCGAGGACGGGGTATTGGGAAAATGCTGTTAATTGATGCTTTAAACAGAAGTTATGGTCTTTCCAGAGTGATTGGTTCTTTTGCGGTAGCTGTTGATCCTATGGATGAAGAAGCAGAAGGCTTTTATGCAAAGTTTGGTTTTATAATGCTTCCTGATAGTCGTAAAATGTTTCTTCCAATGGCTACCATTGAGAAGCTTTTTAATGGAAATTAGTTTGATCTTTTAACCCAGACCAGCATCCCTACTACCGTAAATTTATATCCACAAATAGCCAGAACTCCTATGAGCCTTTACGGTATTGAAAAACTTTGCTGGATTAGATCAGGACGGTTGGTGGTAATGCCGGTTACCCCAAGTCCTACCAGCCGTTTCACCTCCTGTGGATCGTCCACTGTCCAGGAGAGCATCTCCAGCCCGGCTGCCTTGGCCTTTGTTACGGTTGCTTCATCAACGATCTTGTTGTTGAGGTTCAGTCCGTCCAGTTTAAATTTGGCCGCTTCTCCAATTTTTTCCTGAACAGCAGGGGCAGAGCTGCTCAACCAATAGCAACTATTTTTTGGAAAGATCTCTCTGGCCTTCACGATGGTTTCCCAGTTGAAGGCAATGAATACCAGTTGTTTTTTCTTGCCACATTTTTTGACAATTTTCTCCAGTGCCGGAAAGACCTCAGGTCCGCACTTGATCTCAATCACCATCTTCCTCCCTTTGGGTACCGTGGCGATCATCTCCTCCAGGAAGGGAATCTTCTCACCCTTGTACTGCTCATTTTTCCAGGACCCTGCATCCAATGTTCTCAGCACTTCCGAGGTTGTTTCCGAAATCTTGAAGGATTGACCGGTGGTACGTTTGGTATTTCCATCGTGCATCACCATGACCCGGTTGTCGGCCGAAAGGTAGATGTCCACTTCGACGGCATCCGCCTGCTGTTGCCAGGCCAGTTGCGCGGAAGCGACCGTATTTTCAGGTGCGGTAAAAGAGGATCCGCGGTGGGCGATAATGGCGGGCTGGGCCATCAGCGAGGCAGCGGCCAGGGTACAAAACAGGAGGAGCATCATCTTGTTCATGAAACGATCTTTAGGGTTGGAACGAAGATACAAAATTGTGCAGCAGCTTTTGCTGTATTGGGAAGAGGCAGCTTGTCCACCGCCATTGGATTGGAGGGAGCATTTGTTCCTACCGGTGACAGTGGGCAGGGAGGAACAATTCTTGGGCTTCCTTCCCTTCATTCATTTAAGCCGGGCCGGGCATGGAGAAATAAAACGTCGAGCCACTTCCGGCTTTGCTTTCGAACCACAATTTGCCCCCATTTCTTTCCACAAATTCCTTGCAAAGCAGTAATCCCAGACCGGTGCTTGGTTCACCCTCAGTTCCTTCCCTGGCGGTCTTCACATCCAGGTGGAACAGATTGGCTGCCAGGGTCTGGTCCATCCCGATGCCATTGTCCTGAATGGCGATTTCAACCTGGTGGTCCTCTTTGTTTTTCGCTGAAATGGTTATTTTTCCACCTAGTGGCGTAAATTTCAAAGCGTTGGAGAGCAGGTTGCGAAGCACGGTTTGAAGCATGTTGACATCTGCAAATAGATACAAATCCTCCGGTATCAGGGTCTCCAGCTCAATTTTTTTGCGGCTGGCATCTTCCTGTACTAGCTCAGTACTTCCAACAACCACCAAGTTCAAGCGTATTACCTCGGGTTTGAATTGAATCGCTCCCTGCTGAATCTTGGACCATTCCAACAAGTTGGTGAGCAAACGGTAAAGATTGGCAGCTGATTTGCTCATTTTTGTTGCGATCTTCTGCACTTCTGCCATCGTGAAGCTGGGTAGATCTTCCGCCATGATCTGCGTCAATCCTAAAAATCCATTGAATGGGCTGCGCAGGTCGTGTGCGATTATGGAGAAGAACTTATCCTTTTCACTGTTGATTCGTCGCAGGTTTTCGTTTTGCAGTTCTATTTCGGCTTTTGCCTTGATCTGTTCCGTAATATCGACCACTAATCCGTTCCAGATGATCTCACCCTCCTCAATTTCCTGTGGCTGGGAGGTAATGTGCAACCATTTGACTGTCCCTTCAATTACGATGCGTCCTTTCCAGTCAAATGCCCTCTTTTGCTGGATCCCCTCCTGGTTCATCCTTACAAACCCTTCTAGATCTTCCGGATGAATAGCCTTGTAAATGGCATCCCCCCTAGAAGTTAGACTTTCCACACTTAGTCCAAGCATCTCTGCCATTCTGGAACTGACATAATCGTTTGCAAAATTACCATCGGGTTTTGTATGGAGGATGTAAACCCCTACCGGGATGTTGGATACCAGATTGTCGTACTGCTGTTTACTTTTGAGTAGCAACTCTTCCATCCGTTTGCGATCGGTAATGTCCTTTGCGATGGCCAGTATGTGGGGTTCATTGTTCAGTATGATGATATTGGCAGATATGGCGGCCGTAACAAGGGAACCATCTTTGCACCTGAATTTTGATTCAAGGTTTTCTATGAAGCCCCGCTCCTTGAGCGCAACAATCAGTTTTTGAAGATCCTCTGGAATGGCCCATATGTTTAACTCGGGCGACAATTTGCCCAGGACCTCCTCCCTGGTATATCCAGTTATCCTTGTGAAGCCTTCGTTCACATCGATGTACATTCCATCGCGCTCGGTGATGGAAATTGAATCGCTGCTGCCATGAAAGGCCCTCCTGTAAATATCCCCGGCTCTTTTGCGTGCGGAGGCTTCGAATTCGGTAGTGGCTTTCAGTGAATCGTATTTTTGCCTCAATTCCTCCAGCTCCAGCAGGAGTTCATCTTTTGTTTTGTTATGGTCATTCATAATTGGTTCGGCAGACCGGGAAGCAGTCTACACTCATTTCCAGGGTATTAAATTTTTAGGATTCGGCAGTGTTAACCTTTCACTGCACTAGGTTAACAAAGAAGGGTGAAAATTGTTTGAAACCATCTTTTCTTAAATAGCCAGAAAGGGCAGGTCCCAATGGGATGGGGTTGAAATGGCATTTTCGGCAGCAATTGGCAGATTCCCTTGACGGTAAGCCAAAACATTGTTGCAGGATGTCAGATCGTCGAGGGTGAAATGGGAATACCTCAGAATCCTACCCCGAAACCCACACTGAAAAATGGCACCCCGCTGCCATAGGGGGAGTGTTCATTTTGAATCACATCAAACAAAATCTGGGTATTGAACCAACTGTTCTCCGAAATCTGCTGACTGAAACCACCGCCAAGGAGCAGGAAGGGGACCCAATAACTGGTTTGGTAACCGTTGGTCTGGTGGGTGTTGTATTTCATTTCCGAGAATTCGGCATGCAGATAGATTTGTGGGATCACCCTGAAGCGGGTAAAGATGCTGGCGCCGTAATTGGACTCCTTGTAGGTATAACCCGAATAACGGTTGTCCTTGATGAATTCGTAGGAGAAAATGGCGCCTGTCGATAGTTTCGGGGTGATTTTGTAGGCGATGAGCGGTTCAACCCCAATGGCAGTATAACTTCCAAATGTCAGGTTGAGGTAGCCACCCCAATAAAATTTGCTCACCTTGAGGGGTTCGGTAGGCAGAACCTTGCTGCTTTTGGCCACAATGGTATCCTGTGCCTGGCTAAATATTGCCAGCAGGATCAAAATAAACAGTAAACAAATGTTTTTCATACTATCATAATTTGTTTTTTACAGGTAGTAATGTCTGTTCCCCAACAAATTTAAAAATAAGATTTCAATAAATTCCAATCGATAAAGCAGCCTAGATAGGTGGTTTCCCAACATGAAGTGAATGATCCAATCTTAATTTATTCTTAAGAAAATTGAATCCAATATGGGCTGTAGGCATCAACATCTGTGCGAACCTGTCTCAGCCTGTCGTTTGGATTTGTGAAATTCGATCCATTCGGGGTACTGATCCTCCTTTTTTTTGCTACATCAATGCAACTGGCAAAAATTCAAGTGGTTGCAAAATTATTCTCAGTCGATCAGAGACGATCCCGATAGGATGAGCGGATCCTACACTGATCCGAAAATCGCTGTGCGATGCGCAGCGGTTCCTCTGCCATTTTTAGGTTAATTTAAAGTGACCAGGGGAAAATGGCTATGTTAAGTAATTGTAAAATAGAAACATAATTAATTTTGGATCGTTCTTATCCCTGTATATAAACATCAATTATTCAAAATTTAGAGAGATGAAGAAGTTAGCAATTGCATCGGTGGTACTCCTGTTTGTACTGGGGGTGAATCAATTTATCGCCATGAGTGCAACAAACGGTTCAGCCGTGTCAAAAGAGGCGAACCTTACCGGAAAATATGTAAAAGGTTCTGAAAGAAAAGGCGTGAGTGCCAGAACAACCAAAAGATTTGCGGAAGTATTCGGCAATTATACAGGAGCTGTGTGGGAGAAGTCAAAATCCCTTGACAAGGTCAAATTTGTAAAGGATGGTACCATCATGGTAGCCTATTACAATGCAGATTCCAGGCTGGTAGGAACAGGTTCGCAGGAAACTTATGCCGGTATGCCCGGGAGTGCACTGGCAGATCTCAAGACCAGGTACAGTGAATATGCGATCGGATCTGTTATTTTCTTTGACAAGCTTGAAGCCAATGCAACCTCAAGGTTGATTTATGGCACCAAATTGAAAGAAGAGAACTACCTGATCGAACTGATCAGTGAAAGGGATAAGATTGTCGTAAGGGTTACCGTGAAAGGAGAGAAGGCCGTTTTCCAACAAGTCTGAAACGTAAAGTTATAAGCACACTAAAATGTGGTAGAGGTAAATTTCAATGCTGTATCGAATTGCCACAATATCACGCAAAGACGCAAGGAACGCAAAGAAAAATACGACGTTACTTATGGTCTAATCCTTAGAAGGATTTAAGCACCATTCCTATCGCCTCTTCTGTATCGATTGTAAAGATTTTCCCAGTCCGTTTACGGTGGTGAAAATTCAATATCGCTGCAGAAGGGGCTTTTTATTTGTTGGATTTTTGGCTGGTTGGCAGGCTTTGGCTGCAGGAAGAATTTATCCCTCCCTGAATGAATCAGGTGCCAGGTAAATTCATTATTTTTAGGCTTTGAAACTGTCGTGCAACTGGCACCCATGGGACCTGACAATTGATCTACTATGAAAATCCGGCTACTTTCCCTCTTGTTGCTCCTTCTTTCCTTAGGCCTTGGGGCGCAAACCACCCTCACCTACCAGCACAATTCGTTGCGCAGTATGGATTGTAACACTTACCAGGAAGTTCAATTTGCAGATCCCGGAGCCTCCGGTCCCAACCAGGTATGGGATTTCTCAAAGGTGGAGCCTACCGGAAAGAATCAGTGTTCCAGCATCATGGCGGCAACTATGCCGAAAATGTCGGGGGTTGGTCCTTACAATCTTCTCCTGGCCGACAGCGGTTATGAGTACATGATGAACTCGGCCGAAAGCCGGCTGGAGGAGTTGGGTTATGTGAACAACGAGCAGAAGTTGACACTCATCTACATGGATCCGGTGGTTAAAATGAAATATCCATTCTCCTTCGGGAATAGCTATACCGATCAATTTATTGGTGAAGCTATCACCAATGGGACGGGCAAGATCGATTTTACGGGGTACATTACCGTTTCTGCCGATGCCTCAGGTACCCTAATCCTTCCCGATAGGGTGATCAATGGGGCCTTGCGGGTCAAATCGGTCAAGGTGGGACAGCAGATCAATATGTGCGGGACCTCTGATGTCCATATTGTGAAGTACAGCTGGTACGCCTCGGGTTACAGGTATCCGTTGTTGAATCTGAGTGTCGTGGAGGTCCGCACCAACGGCGGAATTCCCGTCATCACCAGGAGTGCGAATTACAATTCCCTGCAGTTTTACGAGAAGAGCGCCGTTTTGGGGTCCACCACAAAGGCGGCCAATGCTCCTTTGGCCAAATCCGAGGTGAAGGTGGTGATTTCGCCCAACCCGTTTACTGATCAACTGGTCTACAGTTATGTGCTGACGGATCCGCTTCCTGTGACCATCGATCTGTATGACATGGCCGGAAAGAGCTATGGACGTCTGCTCAGCAACCAGTTACAGGAGGTTGGTCTGCACAATGGGGAGCTGGTGGCTGCAAGGTATGGGCTTACACCCGGCGTCTATTTTATGCGGTTTACCTTTGACAAGCAGATTTCCATTTTCAGGATTGTGAAATACTGAGATTTTCTGCTGTTGTGATGCTATTGTCCAGCCATCCCTGATTTCTGCTGCGCATTTTCCACCAGTCGGAAACTCTTCCGGTAGACGCTTCTGTTTCCGAATTGGTAGTTGGCCTGTTTCCTGATCAGTTGTTTTTCCAAAGCTGGCGCATTCTTCTGGTCAAGACAACCGGATGAACAACATCCTTCATATTTTCCGGCACACTCCCCACACTGGATGAAGAGCAGGTGGCAAAGCTCGTTGGCACAATTGGCATGCAGGTCGCAGGGTTTGCCGCACTGGTGGCAATTGGCAATGACCTGCCCATCCACCGATTCCCCCATCCTTTCGTCGAAAACAAAGTTTTTTCCGGTAAAGTGAGAGGTCAGGTTGAGCTTTTTGATGTTTCTGGCATATTCGAGTATCCCGCCGTGGAGTTGGTTCACATCTTTGAAACCCTGGTGCTTGAGGTAGGCACTGGCTTTTTCGCAACGGATCCCCCCGGTGCAATAGAGCAGCAGTTTGGCCTCCTTCCGCTCCTTCAGCAGGTCGGTGACCATGGCCAGCTCTTCGCGGAAGGTGTCAGCTTCAGGGCAGATGGCCCCCTTGAAGCGGCCTATTTCCGATTCGTAATGGTTGCGCATGTCCACCACGATGTGCTCCCCTGATCCGGCCAGTTCGTGAAACTCCAGGGCGCTCAGGTGTTTTCCCACATTGGTCACATCAAAAGCCCCGTCGTCCAATCCATCCGCCACCAGTTTGGCTTTTACCTTGATGGAGAGCTTGTAAAAGGATTTGCCGTTGTCTTCGATGGCGTACTTGACCGGGATCTGGTCAAAAATGGGGTGCTGGGTCAGGGATGCCAGGAACGCTTCCATCTGCCCTTCCGGAATGCTCATTTGCGCATTGATTCCTTCCCTGGCAATGTAGATCCGGCCGAAGCAGTTCATGTCCGACCATTCGCGGTAGAGCTGGTCCCTGAATTCCTGTGGATTTTCGAGGATGAAATAGCGGTAGAAGGAGATGGTTTTCCTGACAAAGGTCTCCGACATCAGGTTATCCATCAGTATTTTCCGGTCGATGGCGTTGTACAGTGGCATGGTTCTTCTTATAACGAGGCGGCAATGATATCAAATTATCTCCAGATTACGGTTATAATTTAGATTAAATATGAATAATATTTCCTTAAGGCTTGGTGTACAACCACTAAAGGTTACTTGACACTCCCTAAGGCTTGGTGTACAATCTCTAAGGGTTACTTGACACTCCCTAAGGCTTAGTGTACAATCCCTAAGGGTTACTTGACCTCCACCAAGGCTTGGTGTACAAATGCGGGAGGGAGGCAAAACATATTTGAAGGACATTCATGCCTGTTTCGGACAGTAGTTGACAGGCTTTAGCCACCCTCACTTCATGAAGCGTATTCCCCAAAAAACAAATATAAAAGGAATAAAATCCCTGAATAGGGTATATAATCCGGATTTGAAAAATAAACAAACTAAATACAGAACAATTAAAACCTTAAAACGCCCAAATCAATCAATCTTCTGAGTTCAGATACCATGTACAAAGGCAAAGACAGGAGTGTCCAGGATAGTTCAGCGGTATTTCCAGGTACATTCAATCGAACATGAAAT
Organism: Tangfeifania diversioriginum; assembly: GCA_945873105.1. Taxonomy (GTDB): domain Bacteria; phylum Bacteroidota; class Bacteroidia; order Bacteroidales; family Prolixibacteraceae; genus CAINVV01. The sequence continues at coordinate 80,789 of CAMCBW010000019.1, read as the reverse complement.
GATCCTTTGCTGGGAAGATCCATGTTGAACCGGATACCTTCCTTTAGCTTTTTTTCGTGCAAATACAATTGCATGGATTTTAAAGTTCCGGTTTTACCTGCTTTGACCTCAATGGGATAAATCTTATTTTTATGCTGGAAAATGAAATCAATCTCCGCATTTGAACTTTTTTCTTCCCTTGACCAGTAAAACAACTCAGGACTCATGTATTCAGGTTGAATGTTCAACAACTCTTGGGCTATAAATTGCTCAGCAAGAATTCCCTCATTTGCAGTTACCAGATTATTCAACCCCGTAAGTTCAATTTGATTCAACTGGTTCACAAAACCAATATCCATGAAAACGGTTTTGAAGACCTCTTCCTTCACATATTCTGTGAGCGGTACCTTGGAGGCATTGGTGTGTTTTATTTTATGGATAATCCTGCTTAATGCCAGTTTTTCAATTGACTCCTTCAGATAAGTTGATCTGATTTCCCTGTCTATGTTACTGAATTTAATTTTTCTGCCTGGGTAACGACCACAATACCTTAAGACCAATTGCAGGTAATCCTGTTGTTTGCGTGTTCCATATTTTGCGAAATCGTATTGGATGGATGTCATAATATTGTTCTGAATACGCTGTATGTCAGAAAGCCGGGTGTTTTCAGCAAAATTCTTCACCACTGCCGGCATACCTCCGATAAAAAAATAGAACCTTAGATGTTGTGCTATCTGATTGTGAATGACTTCGCTAAACGGATTCGAAAAATCATACTCCCGGATATATTTAACCAGTCTTTCCTGGTTTATTGCCACCAGGAACTCGTTAAAATTCATAGGATACAAATGCATGAATTCAACACGTCCTACCGGCATTGGCAATTTCATTTCATTTAAAGTATGGTCAAGCAATGATCCTGCACAAATTACATGAAGCTGCGGAGTTTTTTCTTTAAAATATCTAAGTGATTGAAGTGCTTCAGGGCAGGACTGTATTTCATCGATAAAAAGCAGGGTCTCCCCGAAGCTTATATCTTCATTCATTAAAATTGAAAGTTCGGTCAGGATACGTTTTACATCATTGTCGAAAAACAACTTTTTGAGTTCTGGCTTTTCCTCCAGGTTTATGCTCAGGCAATTCTTGAATTCGGTTTTGGCAAACTCCTCAATCAGGTAAGTCTTTCCAACCTGTCTGGCTCCCCTTACTATCAATGGATTCCTCTCACTCCGAGTTTTCCACGCTCTTAAATATTGTATTATTTCTCTTTTCATGACAAAACACAATAGTGTTTATGTATATTATGTGCAAATATACAACAATGATTAGCAGTTTCAAATCTCAGGATCCAGAAAATGATGGGTGAATTTTTTTCACCTTTTGGGATCAAAGTAAAGCCCAAAAAATATTGGCGATTATCATTACTTAAAATTCTGGTTTCTTCCTGGCATAAAACAAAAAACACCTGCATGTCAACCTCGTAAGTGTGTGATTATGAGTCTGGGTCCAGGAGGGAAAACTCCTTCGACCCCCTGATTATGCGTGGGAGGTCTAGCCCATTTTAGGATTCCACTGGTTGATAATGGTTGTTGGAAATCCTGGCGGGTTTCCTGGCGTGTTGTTTTGAGGTGGAAATTTTCACTTATAGGAAACTCATAATTATTTTTATCATGTCAATAAATATCACCGGAACGAAAAACTGTCAAATTTAAGCAGATCGCTTCCTTTACCTTTAAAAACAAAGCACAAATCGCTTACACCGGAAAGAGAAGGCAACCTAAATTGGTAAAAATCATTACCATTATTCAGTATGAAGGAGGCAATAAGCTTACCATATGGTGAACCGTTGCGCATTTGAATTGTCACATTTTTAACCTTGGTAGTCTTAAGTTCAATCTTCGATTTCTTTTCCAATCCTTTGATGTTAGGGAAAACCAAGAAATCTCCTTCGTTTATTTCTGCCACGCTGAAACCGCCATCGGGATTCATTTTCTTGGTTATTCCTGATGCTTTAAAATAGTCTTCTGCCTCAATCTTCCCTTGGTTGGAATCGTATTCACCCACGCCAATTCCGTCCACACGAATCAGCGCTATTTCTCCGTTCTCTTTGTAATGAACATAACTGATAAAGGTATCACGAAAATAGCGATTCCCGGTTTGGCTTATATCGCAATAAGCAAAATACCATTGATTATGAAATTCGAAAAAAGAGCCATGACGTCCTTGTAAGAATCCATTTGGCCAGGTTGGTTTTTCGTAACCAGGAGCGAAACTGCTGGCATCAATTATTGATCCAGTGTAATTATACGGACCATAAACATTGTCCGCCATGGCATAAAAACAACCCCAGGACAAATAGTATTTCCCATTGTATGAATGGATAAATGGTTTGTCGTCTGTCGGTTTTTCAAGATTTTTTCCATCAGGATTGTAAGGACCCCTTGGATTTTTGATTTCAATTTTGCGAGGTTTTTCGGCCAGAGAAATCATATCTTTATTAAGTTTAGCGACATAATAGTCCCAAACACCAAATACAATGTAATAATCGCCCGCTGAATCCTGAATTATTCCCATGTCGTATTCGTGGGTCGGAGTCATTTCTGAAGATAGCAGTGGTTTCCCCAGTGGATCTTTCCATGGACCTGCAGGTGAATCGCCAACCACCACTCCCGTTTGTTGGTTGCCTTCAGAATAATACCAATAATATTTGCCGTTACGTGTCGCAATATCAGTTGCCCAACAACTCGAAAACGGTTTGCCAATGTACGTATCTTCGGGTTTTAAAATAGATTCAAGTTTCCAGTCGACCAGATTTTCAGACGACCACATCCACCAATTGTCCATCGAGAACCCTTTGCTGTCGATTGATTTATCATGAGAGGCGGACAAATACGCTTTCCCATTAAAAATACGGATGTGCGGATCATTGGCACCCTTGTTGGGGATTATTGGATTTTTAGCAAATGTGGTTGCTTGAAAAATAAAAATGGGAATAAGAATAAATAAAATTTTCATAGCTGGTTAATTCTGAGAACTTTTGCTAGAACATCCTACAGCTCAAGATTCATTACTTTTTCCATGACCAAAGAAACTGCACCAATCGATGTGGCCTGTTCTCCGAATGTTGCAGGAAGTATTTGCAGTTTCAAGTTTGGTGTAAGTAAATATTTTGACTTTTTACTGTTGACCAGATCAAAGAAAAAATCGCCATTTAATGCTACTCCTCCCCCAATAAAAATAACCTCTGAACTGAGAAGGTTGACAAGGGTTCCCATTCCTCTGCAAAGATATTCTGCAATTTCATCATAAATCTGTATGGACACCAGATCTCCTTCTTTAGCCGCATTAGCAACAATTTCCGCTGTAATATTGTCTTGAATATTCTCACAAAAACGTCTCAATATCGAAGCATTTTTGTTTGTTATACTGTTTTTTGCAAGTGAGGCAATTCTATGGCCGGAGGCCAAGGCCTCCAAACATCCCTTCATGCCGCATTTGCATATAACATCACTGCAAGTGTCAACAGAAATATGACCGAACTCACCTGCAAAACCCGCATGGCCTTTCACTACTTTACCATCTATTACGATACCTGCTGCTATACCGTATCCAACATTAATTACGGCAAAGTCGGAAATTTTAGTTTTATTGTTGAAATACAATTCACCCAAAGCCATCAAACGGGTTGAATTATCATAAAAAAAAGGAAGGGCAATCTTATTTTCAAGTTCTTTACGCAGATTAATATTGGTCCAACCAAAGTCGGGTGAAGTTTCAATTATTCCTGTGTCACTGTTTACCAATCCTGCAACACCGATGCCGATTCCCCAAATTTTGGCTTCAGTACCTTTTCTTGAGATAAGTCGGTTGATTAGCTGTATTACTTTCTCAATGATACTACTAAATCCTTTTTCTATCTCAGTAGGTATCTGAACATCTGATATAAAGCTGGCATTTAAATCAACCATGCACCCCCTGATATAGGTTGCCCCCAGGTCAATACCAATTATATAGTTGTTTTCATTTTTTAGTCTTACAACAACAGAAGGCCTGCCTCCACTCGAATCTCCAACACCCACATATTCAACCAAATTGTCGTTTTGTACGAGTTCGTCTACAATTCTTGTCACTGTGGGAGGAGTCATTCCAGTTACTTTGGCGATAGCTGAACGGCTAATTTCTGATCTTTCCTTAATCAGTTTTAATATCGCTCTCTTGTTGATCAGGTTCATGCGACCTGCATCCATCTTTTGATAAGTCTTTACCATAATTGATAAGAAACAAATTAAAGACCAAAGATATTAAGATATTATTAATAATATTAAGGATTGACTTTAATTTAAATGGAAATATTTTTAATTCGCCGTGCATAGTTAACACACTTATATATAAATACATAATAATTATTTCAATTTTATATTTAGAAAATACTTAATAATATGATATTTAAAAGTTGTTTAATTCAAATATTTGCTTTACTTTTGAATAACATATTAATAAGTGTTTTTATTAATATTCCAGAAATTTAAATTTTACAAAGTGAAGGAAGTCGGTTTAATAAACAGAGGCTTAGCGAAAATACTCTCAGAGCAAGGTCATCAGGATCTGTTGATGATAGTTGATGCTGGATTTCCAATTCCCAAAGAGGTTGAGGTCATCGATATTTCTTTGAGCATAAATAATCCGATGGTGGTGATTGTTTTGGCGGAACTGAAGAAATTCTTTTCTGTTGAGAGAATGATTATGGCCAATCAGACCAAAGAAACCAGTCCTACTTTATTTGCTGCAATATCTCAGTCATTTGGAGCGAACATTCCGGTTGAGACCATTGATCATGCTGATTTGAAACATTTGGCCAAAACTGTCAAAGCAATTATCCGAACAGGTGATTTTACAGCTTATGGAAACGTAATTCTGGTTTCGGGATCGGGCGACAGATGGTATCGTGAAAAGTAAATATTACTTCGATTCTGATAAGTTAAGTTGATATAGATATAGCTCATTTTTATGATTTTTCTAACTGGATTCTTATAGAAAAGTGATTTTTGACAAAATGTTGTGACCATGAGACAAGCAATAATGACTTCCCCTGGAATAATTAAGTTCCACGATGTTCCAATTCCTGCGAAACTTGGACCAAAAGAAATATTGTTAAAGATTCAAAGGATCGGAGTGTGTGGTAGCGACATCCATGTCTTTCATGGAGAACATCCCGCAACACCATATCCTGTGGTTCAAGGACACGAATATTCGGCCACCATCGCAGCGGTTGGGGAGGCAGTAAAATCGGCCAAAGTCGGTCAACGTGCCACTGCCCGCCCGCAATTGGTCTGTGGGAAATGTGGTCCCTGCCTTCGAGGACAATACAATGCCTGTCAGGAGTTGAAAGTACAGGGTTTCCAGGCTCCCGGTGTGGCGCAGGAATATTTCGTGGTTCCCGAAGACCGCCTGGTAGTGTTCCCCGATTCGATGAGTTACGAGCATGGTGCCATGATTGAGCCTGCCGCAGTGGGTGCACATTCCACGAGTCGCACCAGAGGTCTGGAAGGCAAAAATGTAGTGGTATCCGGCGCTGGAACCATCGGAAATCTGGTGGCTCAGTTTGCCAAAGCCCGCGGCGCCAAAAAAGTACTGATCACCGATGTAAGCGATTTCAAACTCAATAAAGCACGCGAATGTGGGATCGAAGATACCCTGAACATCCTGAAAACTCCATTTGCGGAAGGCGTTCAGGCTGCATTTGGCAAGGAAGGTTATCAGGTTGGGTTTGAAGCTGCAGGTGTTCAGGCTTCGCTAGATGCCTTGATTGCCAATGTGGAGAAAGGTGGTGAAGTGATTATTCTTGGCGTCTATGCCAAGAACCCAACAGTGAACATGTATTTCGTTGGGGAGCATGAGTTGAATCTCTATGGTTCGATGATGTACCGTCACGAAGATTACCAGGAAGCGGCGAAATTGATTTCTGAAGGCAAAATCATTCTCGATCCGCTCGTTTCGAAACACTTTCCGTTTGAGCAATACCTTGATGCCTATAACTTTATCGGAGAAAGTGGTGACAAGGTGATGAAAGTAATGGTTGACCTTTAATCCTCAGAAATGGATAAAATGCAAAATATTATTGGCATTGGTGAATTACTTTGGGATCTATTGCCTGAAGGTAAAAAATTGGGTGGAGCGCCATGCAATTTTGTGTACCATGCTCAAAAACAAGGTGCAAAAGCTTTTGCTTTGAGTGCTATTGGGGATGACGATTATGGGAAAGAGATACTAGAAGTGTTGAAAGTAAAGGATGTTTCTTCAGAACTAATCCAAATAAACGGGCACCCGACCGGAACGGTAGATGTGGCGCTCAATGCCCGGGGAGTTCCATCCTATACCATTCATGAGAATGTGGCGTGGGACTTTATCTCTTTCACTGACAAATTGGAACAAAAAATTTCGCAAGCCAACGTTGTCTGTTTTGGAAGCTTGGCGCAACGAAACAAGGAGTCACAGGAAACCATTGAAAAAATACTGAAATCATGTAATCCGGATACATTGATTGTATGTGACATTAATCTCCGCCAGCATTTTTACAGCAAGAAAATTATTGAGAAATCAATGCAATTATGTAATGTATTGAAATTGAATGAGGACGAACTTCCTGTAGTAGTTGATTTGTTGGAATTGGTTGCTGAAAGAGAAGAAGACCAAATACTGGAGCTGATTAGCAGATACAACTTAAGATTGGTTGCATATACCAAAGGGGAAAAAGGTAGTTGGTTGATTACACCGCACGAATCAAGTTATGAACCAACACCGAAGGTCGCGGTGAAAGACACCGTCGGTGCCGGAGATTCTTTTACTGCCGTTATGATAATTGGATTTGCAAATGGCGAATCTCTGAAAAAGTTGCACCGCAAAGCCATCGAAATATCAGCTTTTGTTTGTACAAAAGATGGTGCGATGCCCGAATATGAACAATTCTAAATAAACACATACCGATGAACTTATTGAATATTAACATGGAACCAATTAATCCGACAACAGTTACACAACTTGTGCTGCCCGATGGAACGCTCATGCCTCAGGCTGCAATGGGAACTTTTCATTCCGACAATCCTGATCTGGTTGAGATGATGGAAGAGATTGTAGTAGAATCAATTCGTTTGGGGTACAGACACATCGATTGTGCAACTGCCTATCAAAATGAAGAGGTTGTCGGACGGGCCATTGCAAAAGCGATCAAACTGGGTTATGTAAAAAGAGAGGAACTGTTTGTGCTGTCAAAGCTTTGGAACAAGCACATGAACCCCGAAGATGTTATTCCTGCTTGCGAGGATTCCTTGAGAATGCTGGGGCTCGAAACGCTCGACATGTATGTGGTACACTGGCCCTGGCCCAATTTTCATGTTCCCGGTTCTGCTGGTGATGCTAAAAATGATCATGCTGTACCCTACATACACGAGTCCTTCATGAAAGTTTGGGAGAAGATGACAGAGCTTAAAAAAAGTGGTAAAGTCAGAAATATCGGCACATCCAACCAAACAAGAAAAACCATGGAGCTCTTGCTTCGGGATACCAATGACTTCAACCGGCCCGTTTACAATCAAATGGAGTTACATCCTTTGTTCCAGCAACAAGAGTTGGTAAATTTTTTCATTGATAATCAAATAGTTCCTTCAGGCTATATGTCTTTAGGTTCGCCACGTCGTCCTGGACGAGACCGTTTTGCAGAACACCAGGAAGACATGCTACATCCAATAATTCTGCAAATCGCTAAAGAATCAGGAATGACTCCACCTGAAGTCTGCCTTGCATGGGCGCACCAAAGGGAGAAAAGTAAAGTTGGTTATGTAGCAATGGCTGAACGTTCGGAATGGATCAAATCGAACCTGATGACAGCTACTAAAAATGGACTTAGCCAAAAGCATTTTGAGGCGATCAATGGTGATGGTACATCAGAAAATCCCGGAATAAATACAAATAACCGTCTGATTTGGGGACAAGTATTTTTCTGGCCGGAAGCCCGTTTGTTTGGGCATGATAGGGACGCACTCTGGAATGACACCCAGATTTTTGAGACAAAGGAAGACTACTACAAGTTTAGCTTTGCTGCTGCAGCGTTTTATAAAATATGGAAAGCCACAGCTGTTGATTTACCGCTTTAATAGTAGTTTGTGTGGGTAGAATATTACCTGATAGACCAATAAGGGTATTAAATAATGAAAATTTGAGATTTAAAAGACTAATACAATAATTGCATATGAACTGTAGCCATTATGAGAAAGGTATTGACCAGAATTGGCATAAATATATAAAACGTGTTGGCATGGTTGTGAAAGTAAAAAAAGAGAGGATTGAAGAGTATAAGAATTTACATGCCGATAGCAATTCCGGTGTTCGCCATTTACTGACTAAATACAATATGCGCAATTTCTCAATTTTTATGGTACAGCTTGCCGATGGCGAATGGTATGAGTTTGGATATTACGAGTACTGGGGCAATGATCTGGACGGGGATATGGCAAAATTGGATGCTGAACCTGAAAATATGAAATGGCTTGAACTATGTAATCCTATGCAGGAAGGAATCCTTCCCGACCAGAAAGGATGGAAAGTTATGGATAGGATCTATTATAATTATTAAACACAACGAGTTAGAATATAAATGAAAAACATAAGTCACAATTTCGAATTTGTCGTAGTAGGAGGTGGTTTTGCAGGACTTCTGGCTGCTGTTACTTCTGCCAGAGCCGGCGTAAAAACTGCTTTGATTCAAGACAGACCGGTTTTGGGCGGTAATGCCAGTAAGGAAATTCGTGTTACTCCGGTAGGCGCCGATAACTGCAATTTCTTGTACTCCAGAGAAACAGGAATGATTGAAGAGATCTATTTAAAAAATTTGCACGACAATCCAAGTTTTAGTTATGAAGGCTTTGACATTGTTTTAAATGGTTTGGTAAAAGCAGAGCAAAACCTTAGTTGCTTTTTTAATACCATTGTAAATGAAGTTGAAGTCGATTCAGCTACCAACCAGATCAAGTGCGTAAAAGGGTATACCTCCGGATCGGAAATATGGCATACATTTACTGCCCCATTTTTTGCTGATTGTACAGGCGATGCTACTGTTGGCGCTTTGGCTGGTGCCCCTTTCAGAATTGGCGTCGAAGCAAAAAGCGAATTCAATGAATCGATGTGTGAAGAGGAAGCACAACCATTTTGCATGGGAGGTAGCGTGCAATTCCATACAATTGATACCGGGAGCCCTAAACCATTTATTAAGCCAGAATGGATTAAACTCGATTTAAATCACCAACATTTTAATTCTACACGCCCGGTTACACAAGATTTCTATAAAAACAACGGAGGTTACTGGTGGATAGAAATAGGTGGAAATACAGATACAGTGCATGATACGGCAAATATTTTTGAAGGTGCCAGAGAAATAGCTTTGGCAACATGGGATTATTTAAAAAACAAGTCATCCTTAAAAGAAGAGCTGGTTAATTATGAATTGGACTGGGTTGGTCCAATTGCAGCAAAGCGTGAATCGAGACGTTTAGAAGGTGATTATATTCTTTCCATGGGAGATATTGAGCCACCAAGACATTTTGATGATGCTGTTGCTTTCGGAGGTTGGGGATTTGACCATCATCCACCCAAAGGATTTTACGATTATGAGCTTGGCTCTTATCATACCTATCATCCTTCGCCATACAATATTCCACTAAGAAGTCTTTACTCCCGGCATATCAATAACCTTTTTATGGCCGGAAGAAATATTAGTGCCACTCATTATGCGCTTTCAAGTACCAGGGTCATGTTTACAACAGCTCAATTGGGTGAGGCCGTTGGTATGGCTGCTGCTATTTGCGTCAAACAAAAACAGTTACCCCGTCAAATAGTACAAAGCAAGTTGATAGCAAATGTGCAAAACGACTTAATCAAGAATGACCACCATCTTCATGACTGGCCAATAGCTTTACCTGATGATATAGCGTCAACAGCGAAAGTCACTGCTTCATCGGTATTGTCATCTCCTGATGTATTGGATTCATATGCAATTGAATTACTGAAGGAAGATAAAATGTTATTGTTTCCTGCTGTAACAGACCGGCTAGAAAGTATAGACATTTACCTTGATGCTTTGGAGAACAGTGTTTTAGAGGTAGAATTATTCCAGGGACCGGAGACTAAATCCACTTTCCCAACCGATCTTATATGGTCAGGTAAAGTGCCGGTTAAAAAGGATGAATTGCAATGGGTGAGCATTCCTGCAGGATGTAAAATAGCTCGCCAAGGTTGGCATTTCCTGGTGTTAAAAAGCAATGCCGAAATAGCTTTGCATATCGGTAAAGCCAATGTTGGTACAAGTAAATACTCCATTCGGCCTGTCGATCCTATTCGCCCTGATCCTTCTTCAAAATGGCATACAGGAAAAGCCGGATTGTATGCGGAAGGTGAATTTATGAATCAGGCTCTCTGCTTTCAGGTACATCCATCACAGCCGGTCTATAATCCTGAAAATGTAATCAATGATTACGCGCGGCCAACAGACCAACCCAATTTGTGGGCAAGTGAAAACACTGACTTCAGTAAACCTGAATGGATTGAACTAAGCTGGGATACACTTCATTCTCCCAAAGAAATTCATCTGATTTTTGATAGCAACCTTGATTTTCATTTTAAACAGCGATGGGGAGGATACAAGAACAATGTTCTTCCATCCATCGTCAAACATTATCGCTTGTGGGCTTCTGATCGTCAGGGAAACAAAACTTTGATCGAAGAAATTAAAACCAACTATCAACGATTACGCAAGCATCCTTGCGTTCTGAAGGAAGTGAAATCTATCCGTTTGGAGATATTAGCCACGAATGGATTGAATCGTGCACATGTTTATGCCATACGGGTATTCTCATAAAAATTGATAATTATTTATACGATAATTAAATGATGATTAAAAGTATTCTTGGCTTGGTGTTCACATCTGTTTGTGCCGTACCTGCAGTCGCGCAAACGGATAGACCCAATATTGTCTTTATCATGGCCGATGACCTTGGTTATTCGTCATTGGGATGTTACGGGAATACTGGCATTCGTACGCCAAATATCGATCGGCTTGCGCAGGATGGTCTGCGTTTTACTGACTACCATAGCCATGTTTTCTGTACCCCAACCCGTGCCTCCCTGATGACCGGTCGTTATGCTGAGCGGGCCGCCTGGGTTGATGATGCTCAACTGTCCCCTGTCTTTCAGGAGCAGCGGAAAGCAAATATCAAACAAAGGTGGGCATGGGGAATTTCCCTGGATGAGGTTACTATTGCCAGGGTTCTAAAGCAAGCGGGGTATAGAACCGGACTAATAGGGAAATGGCACCTTGGATACGACTTTATATTTCATCCCATGAATTTCGGCTTTGACGAATTCCGGGGATACCTTGGAGGTAACGTTGATTATCATACACACAAGGCACTTTTTGGTTTAAAAGAACTTGACTGGTGGAACGGAAAAACAATTAAAAACGAGGATGGATATTCGACAGACTTGTTATCCGATTATTCGGTTGATTTCATTGAGAAACACCAGAAGGAGCCATTTTTCCTCTATGTAGCGCAGGAGGCTCCTCATGAGCCTTGGCAGGGACGCGGTGTTAATTCGGCAAAGTCTCCGGTAGAAAATTACAGGGAGCAAATTGAGATCCTTGATGAATCTGTTGGCAGGATCAGGAAAGCGCTTCAGGACAATCATCTGGAAAAGAAGACACTGCTCATCTTTTGTTCAGACAATGGTCCAGCATATCCCCGTGGCTTTACTGATTCGGGGATATTAAAAGGAGGAAAAGGGAAAGTGCTGGAAGGGGGTCATCGGGTACCCTTCCTAGCCTGTTATCCCGGAAAAATTCCTGCAGGAACTGTTTGCCATGAAACCGCTGTGGTGATGGACATGTTTCCAACATTTGCAGCCTTGGCGGGTGCGAAGATGCCAAATTCGCTACCGATGGATGGTGTTGATATTTCGGATCTGTTATTTAAGAATAACAAAATTCAGGAGAGAACGCTGCACTGGGAAATGGATGGTCAATGGGCCGTCCGCAAGGGCGTTTGGAAACTGGTTGGAGCGGGAGATAAAGGACTTGAATTATTTAACCTTCACGAAGATATCAGAGAGGTCAAAAACTTAATCAAGGATTATCCCGCTTATGCGGATAGCCTAGAAGAAAATCATCGTGAATGGTTCAAGGAAGTAAGCATAGGAATGCCATCAATGTTTAGAACTAAAAATTAAATGTAAGAAATATGCTTTAAGCCGTTGGACAATCAATTTAACGGCACGAATAAAGTTCAATATATGACTGATTATAAATTAATTAATTCACTAAAACAAAAAAAATGAAACAAAAAAAACAGTTCCTTTTCGGGAATCGAATGAGTATCTTATTGGCTCTTGTTTTGTTGTTAAGTTCAACACAACTTTTCGCCGATATCCTCTTTGATTCTCCGCAAACGATCACTTCTGCCCAGAAGCAGATTTCAGGAAAAGTCACCGATAAAAGCGGTGCAGCAATTCCAGGAGTTAACATTGTTGAAAAAGGGACGACAAACGGGGCCAATACAAATACAGATGGATTTTTTTCAATCGCTGTTTCTTCGCCTGGTGCAATACTTGTAGTCTCTTTTATCGGCTACACAAGCCAGGAGATTAAACCTGGAGCGAAAACCGAATTGTCAATCGTACTCATGGAGGATGTGGTCAACCTGGAGGATGTGGTTGTCGTGGGTTATGGAACGCAGGTCAAGAAAAACATAACAGGTTCTGTTTCTACTGTGCAAGGATCCGACGTCTCCAAAAGAAGCGTTACGAATCTGTCAACAGCCCTGCAGGGAGCCGTTGCAGGAGTAACCTCAACAAGAAATTCATCAGTTCCCGGTGCGGAAAGCTCACTGCGAATCAGGGGTATTACAACGTTGGCAGGTAGCAGTGACCCGCTAATCCTGGTTGATGATATACCATATGCAAGTATCAATGATATCAATCCGGCAGATGTTGAAACAATTACCTTTTTGAAAGATGCAGCCGCTTCTGCCATCTATGGTTCAAGAGCAGCGGCAGGGGTCATTATCGTAACGACAAAAAGAGCAAAAGAAGGAAATTTTTCTGCTCAGTATAATCTGGAATATGTTATCAATACACCCACAAGAATGCCATCAAATGTTGGTGCTATCCGACACATGGAGATGAGCAATGAACAAGCTTACAATGATGGGGCCAGTAGCAAGTTTAGTTTATACGCCGAAGATTATGTTAAAAATTATTTGTCTAATAATGCTTTGGATCCGGATCAGTACCCGAATGTTGACTGGGCTGATCTAATTATTAAAGATAATTCTCAGACAAAAAGGCATACTTTAAATTTTACCGGAGGTTCAAAAAACGTAAAAACTGTCGCAACATTTGGGTATGAAACCTCGGACGGCTTGTATGATGGTTATGAATACAACAGATATACGGGACGTATTAACAACGACCTGAAAATAACCGATAAATTTGGGGTGTTGCTGGATGCTTCTTTAAATGTTACAAAAACGGAGGCTCCCATTGTTAATCCGACTTATGAAGCGATTCAAATGCCGGCCATTTACGCCCCAATGTACCAAAGGGGAGAAGTAGCGCCCGGGAAAACAGGGGATAATGTTTACGGTTATTACAAGTTTGGCGGTTTTAGCAATTCAGATCAGAATAAATTCTTTAGCAAAATTGGAGTCTACTTTTTGCCGGTAAAAGGAATGAAAGTATCCTTCAATATGGCTCCAACCTATAATTTTAATCATTCCAAGAGTTTTAGTACAAAAGTCCCCTATTGGGGATTAAAAGATCCTGATCATTTGCAGCCACCCTTGTACTTGTCAGGTCATTTAACGAATGATCTATGGGAATCGAGGGGAGAAGGGTTTAGCTTAACAACCAACACATTGGTTAATTACGGCATTTCCAAAAATGGACATACCCTTGATGCCGTAATTGGATACGAAGAATTTTATCAGAAAAATGAAGCTTTGACTTTAAAGGCGCTTAAATTTGAATCTGCTGATTATCCCTACATGAGCCAGGCTCCGGTTGGCAGCATTTATGACAATGGAACCAGTGTAGCAGAATCGGCATACAGGTCATTCTTTGGCAGGTTAGCCTACAATTACAACGATAAATATTTCATGCAGGCAAATGCCAGGGCGGATGGATCCTCAAAATTTCACCAGGATTACAGGTGGGGAGTATTTCCATCGGTTTCCCTTGGATGGGTATTGTCAAAAGAAAAATTTATGGAATCTTTCAATTCACCCATATCCTTTCTAAAACTTCGCTCCTCTTATGGTAGTTTAGGAAATGACAGGCTAGGAAACTATTTGTATGTTGCCAATCTTGCCTTTACAAATGTACTGATCTCCCAGGGAGGAAGTTCACAATCTGTGAGAGCAGCAGCTTTGCAGAGAATGGCTATTCAGGATATCACATGGGAAACGACGACAACCCTGAATTTTGGTTTGGATGTCAATCTCTTTGAAAACAAACTATCGCTTAATGCCGATTACTTCATCAAAAAAACCACAGATATGTTATTGGACCTGAATGTTCCTGATCTTATCGGATACGAGGATCCAAGGTACAATGTAGGTAGCATGGATACAAAAGGCTGGGAAGTACAGGCCGGATGGAGAGATCATGTAGGTGAAGTGAATTATTCGGTCTCCTTCAATATCTATGATGCAAAGTCTGTCATTGGAGATATTAATGGCAAGGAACTATTTGATGGGAATACAATATCCAGGGCGGGAACAGAGTATAGGACCTGGTATGGATACCAAGTGGACGGACTGTTCCAAACCCAGGCAGAGGTGGATGCCTCTCCAAAAACATCTGCAGCAGTAAAACCGGGAGATATAAAATACAAGGACCTAAGCGGGCCTGCCGGAATACCTGACATGATAATTAATTCGTACGACAGGGTAGAGTTGGGTGGATCTTTGCCCAGATACCAGTACGGTGGAAATATTAACCTGGATTACAAAGGAGTTGATTTAGGTCTTACATTTCAGGGAATTGGGAAACAAACCTCACAATTAAATAACCAGGCATGGCAGCCATTCCAAAGGACATGGATGTCACCGCCAAGTATCTACGATGGCAATTATTGGAGCTCCTACAATTCCGCCGAGCAAAATTTAAGGGTTACATACCCTCGTCTAAGCCTTACCACTGCAGGCAATAACAACTCCTTTTCAGATTTTAATTTAATTAGCGGAGCCTATTTCAGGGTGAAAAATGTTTCCCTGGGATATACATTACCAAAAAATATTGTGCAAAAAGTCAAGCTAAGTAATGTTAGGTTTTATGTTACTGCAAATGACCTGATCTCCTTTGACCAATATCCCGATGGATGGGATCCTGAATATGGAGGAGGATATTTGATTACAAAATCATTGATTTTTGGATTACAGGTTAAATTTTAAAATTATTAAAAGATGAAAAAATATATATTTAAACTATCCTTTTTTATTGCAATAATAATGAGTTCTTTTTCTTGCAATAATTTAGATCTTAAATCATTGGATCAGGCAGATTCTGACAACTGGTTTTCCAACAATGAGCAATTCAGACAGTCGTTGAACGACGGTTACCGGGGAGATTTTTGGCCTGATCTAATTGTCGGAGATGAATATGAGTGGTCAGATGATATGCAGGCACGAAATACAACAACTTCAATAAATACAGGTACAATTGATGCAGACAATACCACCGTAAGAACTTGGTGGGCAAATACATATAAAGGCATTACCCGTTCACTTGTTATCATTCAGGAGTTAGATAACCAGAAGACATTATCACCGGCCGATGAAAAGCAGTTTAGGGGTGAGGCAAATTTTTTGAGGGCTTGTTATTACTCCTTTCTGATTACCAACTGGGGAGATGTTCCATTTTATGAGAAACCGCTAACGATTGATGAGTCTTATGAACTAAACAGGACCAATAAAAATGACATTTTAAAGAAGATTTATGAATATTTTGATATCGCCATTGCCAATTTGCCTGTATCTTATGGTACTGGTTTTCGATATGCAACAAAAGGCGCAGCATTAGCCTATAAAGCAAGGATTGCTTTGTATATGGGTGATTATGCAACTGCGGCAACTGCATCAAAGGCATGTATGGATCTGGGTGCATATACACTTCATCCAAATTACGGAGACCTCTTTTTGCCACCCACGAAAAATTCCAAAGAGACAGTTTTCGCTATTCCCCGCAATAAAGCGCTGGATGTGATATTGGTTGCAAGGGCTGCTCAGAAACTTGTTCCAAGAACTTTGGGAGGTTTTGGTCAGGAGCAGCCTACCTGGCAATTACTGGCAGCATATCAGTGCAAAGATGGCCTGCCAATCGATAAGTCGCCGTTGTTTGATCCCAGGAATCCTTTCAAAAACCGGGATCCCCGGTGCGCAATGACAATTGTGCCATTTGGATCATTGACAGATGGTGATGGTTTGTTACCAAGTTCAGGATCCAGACATCTGGACATTGAATACAATCCTCATCCTACCATGAAGCGGATTATGGACTATAAAACGGGTGCACTGAGGACCAATAACGATACAAGATCTATTGTGCAATGGGCCAGTTTTAATGGATTATACTGGAAGAAAGGGATTGACCTAAGCTATGTTGATTTGAAAACTGATCCGGACCGGTTGCTGATGAGGTATGCAGATGTGCTTTTAATGTATGCAGAGGCTAAAATAGAGTTAAATCAATTGGATGCCAGTGTATTGGATGCCATGAACCTTGTTCGGGCAAGAGCTTATAGCAGTGCTGCCTACCCTAAAATCACAACATTAAACCAGGCTCAACTTCGCAAGGAAGTTAGGTACGAAAGACGTGTTGAATTTCCGCACGAGGGATTGCGTTGGTTTGATTTAGTAAGATGGCGTCTGGCGGAAAAAGCATTAACAGGAAATATTTACGGCATGTTGGATGTAGTGGCCAATGCCAATACTGCTGTGCCTCCAACGGGACCGATAATGGATATATTGGTGAAACCAGGATTATGGTTCTGGGGATTAACTCCGACAATCGGTGATGATGGGTTGCCTAATTTAGACAACCTGTATAATGCCGGTCTCTCGAGAGTTCTTACAACAATGAAATTTGATAAAAAAGCATATTTGCTGCCTATCCCCAACCCAGAAAGGGATATTATGCCGCAATTAACGCAAAATCCTGGATATTGATATCTGATGATTTGTAAAAAAACCGGCAGAAATTTGGCCGGTTTTTTTACAAACATAGAAGAGACTGTTTAAATTTAGATTTTTTAATCCCGTTGGGGATTTAATGTGGGTACAAAATCGACAAATAGTGATTATCTCGTCCCGTTCAGGACGAAATGAACTATTAATAATTTGCTTTCTACCCACGTAGAATAAGGCCGCTATATTGATTTTCCAAAATTAAACAGTTTCTTATTTTAAGGCTAATAGCAAACCATCATTAATCTGCAACTTATGACATCGGTGAGAATAACCTTTATCATTTTTCTATCCACAACCATTGTTGGCTCTTGGTGTTGTGAGGTTCGTGCCACCGAACCCATCAGATTTTATGTTTCCTTGAAGGGACACGACTCCGGCAACGGGTCGGCCGATCGGCCTTTTTCGACACTGGAGGCAGCGCAAAATGCGGTCAGGGAGGCCAAAAGGAGTGAGGCCAACCGACCCGTTGAAGTGATCATCAGGGAGGGAGTCTATTATCTCCGGCAAACAATCGAACTTAAACCCGAAGATTCGGGCACCAAAGAGGCGCCGATTACCTGGCGTGCAGCTGAAAATGAAAAGGTTATCCTAAGCGGGGGCAGAACCATTGGCGGATTATGGAAGAAAGATTCAGATGGCAAAACGTGGTTTGTAGATCTTCCTCAAACCAAAGGTTGGGGAAGGGATATGAATAATCCTGAATTATACCAAAAACAGCCTGTTGGTCCCTGGCATTTCCGACAACTGTATGTGGATGGCAAAAGCGCGATCAGGGCACGTTTCCCCAATAAAAGCGATAAAAATCCATTTCTTTACTCTGTCGATGGAACAAAAGAATATGTTAAACTGCCAAATGGTCAGGTAAAGGCAAGTTGGGGAGATGAAACTGATGCACAAATCAATATTGTTCCACAATGGCGTTTTTTCAACCAATGGAATGATGTGGCTAAAGTAGATATAAAAGAATCAACAATTACCATTGGTCCGAGGGAACGGCATGCATTGATGGACACAGGAAGCTGGTTTTGGATTGAAGGCGTAAAATCGGAATTGGATCAGCCGGGAGAATGGTATTTGGATCCAAAAATCGGACGTCTTTATTATTTGCCGAAACCAGGGCAGAATCCCAACAAGCAGAAAATTATTGCGCCTTATCTTAACCGAATTGTTTATTTAAAGGGAGATGTTGAAAAGGGGACGCATGTAGCCTATGTTAATTTCAAAGGATTGGAGTTCCAACATACAACCTTTACATTGGGACAGATAGAGGCCAGGGTGCATACCGATGGAGCGGCGATGTTTGAAAATGCGCAATATTGCAGCATTGAAGATTGCACTTTTGAGAATATTGGTGGCTACGCCTTGTGGCTGCATCTGGATAGCAGGAACAATGCATTTTGCCGGAATACAGTGCTGAATTCAGGCGGTGGAGGGGTTTTACTCACCGGATCAAGACTTTCCTACATGGATGATACCAAAATATTTACACCTGGTGAGGCTGCTGCAAAAGTAGCACCCTACCTAATAGAGATCACAAATAATACAGTTAAACATTGCGGGCAAATCCGCTACTATGGCGGTGGGGTACACATTGATTCACGCCCGGCTTCCATGGCCATGTTGCCCGGAAATCATATTGCTCACAACCACTTTCAGGACCTTTCCAGGAATGGGGTGTTCACTTTCCGGAACCAGGGGGGCAATGTCATTGAATTCAATGAAATACACGACTGCATGCAGACAACCATTGACGGGGCGTCTATTCATTTTGCTTCCATGAACCGTTTTAATGCACCCAATTATATTCTGAACAACTATCTGTACGACATCTGGGGATTTGAACAAAAACCGGATGGAAAACCCATCCGAAGGCTGGGAAATGCAGTGTTTCTTGACTGGGCAACAAGCCAAACAGCGGTAAAAAACAATGTAATCTACAATACAGCAGGAGAGGAAATAAAAAACATCATGGGCAACTGGAACCTGGCTATCGAAAATAACCTGGTCTCCAAAACGCGAATCGAACCATTTCTGACACACGAAATTGGGCCAAAAGGTACCGCATTAAGCTTTATTAATCCTGAAAATCTCAAAAATACAGGCGGTGTTATTTTGTCATCCGATAAAGAGTTAGTTCAATATTCCGGAGACTGGACAAGAACTAGTGTGACTGGTATGTGGGGATTATTTGTGGCCAATTATTTCCATGCAGGTTCTGAAAAAGCAGCTCATTGCACCTATCAACTTCCTGTCAAAGAGTCAGGAACTTACAAAGTTTGTTTGATGTATTTCCCAAATGAGAAAAATGCATCAAACGCAAAAATAACAGTAAAACATGCTCAGGGAGAAGATGTTGTTAACTGGAATTTCAAAAGCGGAGATAAATTGGGTTTTGCTGTAATTGTCGGAGAGTATTATTTGGATAAAGATAAGCCCGCTTCATTAACGATATCAAATACAAACGCTGACGGTTTTATAGTTGCAGATGGAGTAGGATTTCTAAAAGTTAAAAACTAAGTACAGAATGATTCTCATTTCATTAAAATGTTAAATCATGATCTATCCTAATGTAAAATACACATTGATTGGAGGGGCTCTTTTGTTGACAAACGGAATCGGTTTAAAAGCTGTTAGTTCTTCCAATTCTCAACAAGATTCTTCCTCGGATAGCCAACCAAATGTACTTTTTATTGTAGTTGATGACCTACGGCCCGAATTAGGTTGCTATGGTAAAACCCACATTTTATCTCCAAATATTGATAACCTTGCTTCAAATGGAGTATTATTTGATCGTGCTTATTGTAATATACCAGTGTGTGGTGCTTCTCGGGCAAGTCTTATGACGGGAATTTACCCAAACCGTTCTCGGTTTGTAAGTTACACAGCAAGAGCTGATAAAGATGCAGTTGAGGTAATAACTTTGCCAAGACATTTTAAAAATAATGGATATGATACATTTAGTTTCGGTAAAGTGTTTCACGATCCAGATGATGATTTGCAGGGATGGACGGAATCATGGCGAGGAACACATCCAAACGATATTCATAAACAGGAATTTTCTGCTCGAGATTATCAAAGTATAGAGCACCAATGGAGAAATCAAGCTTTTAAATCAGGTCCGGCATGGGAAAAAGCAGATGTTGCAAATAATGTTTATTTAGATGGCAAAACTGCAGAAAAAACGATTGCTAAACTGCATGAGCTTTCGAAATATAAAAAGCCTTTTTTTTTGGCCATGGGAATGATAAAACCTCATTTGCCTTTTAATGCTCCATCGAAATTTTGGGAATTATATTCAAGACGGGAAATTAAGCTTGCTCCAAATTCATTCTTCCCGCAAAATGCACCATTTGAGGCAGTTAGGTATAATTATGACGAATTACGTGCCTATATAAATATCCCAGGCGGAAGGGAGCCTATTGATAATGATACGGCATTATGGTTGAAACATGGCTATTTTGCGTGCATCACATATATCGATGAACTGATAGGTGATGTTCTTGAAACACTAAAAGAAACCGGACTTGATAAAAACACAATTATCGTACTCTGGGGTGACCATGGTTATAGCTTAGGAGAGCATACTCATTGGTGCAAACATACCTGTTTTCATAATTCACTTCAAGTTCCATTGATAATTAAGGCACCCGGTATTAAACCCGCAAAAACAAATGCCTTAGTCTCTTTTGTTGATGTTTATCCTACTTTATGTGAATTGGCAGGTTTACCAAGGCCTCTGCATCTGCAGGGAAATAGTCTAACTGAAATACTGGAAAATCCGGAAAAAAAGACAGGGATGGTTTTTTGCCGTTTTCCAAACGGGGAGACTGTGGTTACACAAAAGTATGTTTATACAGAGTATTACAATAATATGGGAGACAAGCTTCAATCTCGAATGTTATATGACCTCGAACTGGATCCACTCGAGAATATAAATGTAGTTGATGATTTGGCCTATTCTTCCATTGTGGAAGAATTAAGTACAAAATTAAAAGAGCACATTAAATCTATAAACTAGTGGATTTTTATCTGAAAAAGATGGTTAAATCATGAAATATTTTAGCACAAAACATTCATTAATAGCGAGAACAGCTTTATTAACAATTGGGATTGGAATGGTCCCTTGGGCAAATACTTTTTGCTTCGCTAAACCAACCTTTCAAACCAAAAGTCCAAATATTGTTTTTATTCTCGCAGATGATCTTGGCATTGAATGCCTGTCAGCCTACGGCGGAACATCCCATAAAACTCCTAATATCGATAGGTTAGCAACGCAAGGGATGAAATTTGAAAACTGTTTCTCAAATCCATTTTGTTCCCCCTCCCGGGCAAGCCTGTTGACAGGTCGTTATCCATTCAAAAATGGGCTCAAAGAGGTATTACACAGCCGCACTCAGGAAGATATTTATTTGTCACCTGAACAACCCAGCTTTGCACGGCAACTCAAATCGGCAGGGTATGCAACGGCTATTGTTGGGAAATGGCATGTATCGCTTCTGCACAAGCATAATACCATCCCTGATTTTGGATTTGACCAATACCAGGTCTGGCAGATTTTTGACAAAGAAGGGAATAAAAGACGAAGGAACTGGACCCCACATTTTAACCAAAATGGACTGTTAATCTCAGATCAAATAAAAGACCGCTATGGTCCGGACGTTAACATGGAGTTTCTTCTAGACTTTATCTCAGACAATGCGAAGAAGGAACAGCCTTTTTTGGCGTACTATACAACTTGTCTGCCACATTTCCCTTGGGAACCGACACCTGACAGTAAAGAACAAGGTTACAGGACACCTAATTCTGAGCACAAAGGTGATCCTAAGTATTTCACTGACATGTTGAAATACTTCGACAAGTGTATGGGAAAAATAATGGAAACTATCGACAGTCTGGGAATTGCGGACAATACCGTGCTCATCTTTTTGGCGGACAACGGGACGGATAGTGATTTATGCAACAACTGGGGTGATGGGAAGACAATCCAGGGGGGCAAAGGAACCATGACTGATCGGGGGACTCATGTACCCATGATGATAAGATGGCCGAATCATATTAAAGCAGGATCAACCTGCAACGACCTGATTGATTTCTCTGACATTTTTCCTACCCTATGTGAATTGGCTGGGGCGCCACTCCCCAAAGAGGACCTCCACGGCCGGAGCTTTCTGCCCCAACTCCTCGGAAAACCAGGTAACCCGAGAGAATGGGTACATGTTCAGGACAAGGAAGACAGACACATAAGAAACAGCGAATACATACTTAACAACAAGAACGAACTCCGGCCGGTTGTCGAAATGTGGGAAGATCCGGCCAAGCCCAATCAAAACAAATATCCTGATAAAGAACAGATTGCCCGAAAGTATCTGCAGGGTGTATTCGATTCTCTGGATAAAAAATGATTAAATCAAACAGACAACCTAATGTCATTTAACAATAAAACCATCAGGTGGAAAATAGCAATATTGCTTTGCCTGGCTTCTGCATTGAGTTATATCGACAGGAATACGCTGGCGATCCTGGCGCCTACCATACAAAAGGAATTGAACTGGTCTGATGTGGATTATGCCAATATTACAGCCCTTTTTGTATTGAGCTATACGATTATGTATGCTGTAAGCGGCCGCATCATAGATAGGATTGGGACGCGCAAGGGACTTGCATGGTCTGTTGGAACATGGTCCCTGGTTAGTACGTTGCACGCCGCGGCAAGTACCATTGGACAATTTTCGGTTGCCCGCTTATTCCTGGGTGCTACAGAATCTGGGAACTTTCCGGCGGGAGTTAAGGCCATTTCCGAATGGTTTCCAATGAAGGAGAGGGCTTTGGCAATAGGTATTTTTACTGCAGGTTCATCTATCGGAGCAGCATTTGCGGTACCAATTGTCTCATTTGTTGCTTTAATCTGGGGCTGGCGCATGGCATTTGTGGTGACAGGCCTGTTGGGGTTTGTTTGGCTGGTGGCGTGGTTAAGATATTATTATTTGCCCGGGAAGCATGCTAGGATAACTGAAGAAGAAAGGAAACTCATATTGGAAGAAGATCAATATGCTGATGTTGATCAAACTGATTCAAAGTCTGTTAGTATATTAAAACTGTTGAAGAAAAAAGAGAGTTGGGGCTGCTTTTCTGCCCGCATTTTTATCGATCCGGTGGTTTACTTTCTTATCTTCTGGATTCCAAAGTACTTGCATGATATCCATGGCTTTACGCTGTCGGAGATTGGGATGTCGGCATGGTTGCCCTATGCTGCCATGGGCGTAGGAACCATCCTGGGGGGATGGCTCCCCAAGCTATTGATCGAAAAAAGGAATTGGAGCCTGAACCGTGCCAGGAAGGTGGTGATGCTGTCGGCTTCACTGGCCATTCCGGTTTTTTGCTTTTTTTTGTCGGTGAAGATTAGTCCGGCGATAGCCCTTATGCTGATTTCTGCCATTATGTTTTCTCATGGATTATGGTCCAACATCACTTTGCCAACCGAGATATACCCTAAAAATGTTCAGGCAACAATTACCGGTATCGGTGGCACTTTAGGGGGGCTTACAAGTGTTGTAACTCAGAAGCTGATCGGTGTTTCAGTGGGCAACCACACCTATTTGCCGATATTTATTTTTGTTGGATTAGCCTATTTGGTCACCTTTTTATTGGTCCATCTTTTAATTGGCAAGCTTGGAACAGTTCACAAATTGTAATGCCGGAGATATCACCTGGTAAACAAGATTATACAGCAACGAGCATATAGAAACGAATGGAAAGAAATAATTTTTAAACGCATTGAGTGATATGATGACAAGCCATGAAAGATTGAAGGCAGCCCTGGAGCACAGGGAACCAGACCGGATTCCTTTTGATTTAGGGGCAGCTGCGGTGACCAGTATCAATATCAATTCCCTCCGTGCACTTAAAAAATACCTGGGTTTGCCGGGTGATGTGAAGCTTCGGGATCGAATAACCCAAATAGCACATGTTGAGCAGGATATGATTGATGCACTTAAAATTGATGTAAAAAGCGCCTGTCCGAAAGCTTCCCGCATCAGAGGCCTCGAGCGTGATCTGGGTCTAGAGGATGGCTACGACCGGATTGTTGACGAATGGGGCATGGGATGGAGAATGCCACAAAAGGGAGGCCATTATTACGATTTGTTCAAAAGTCCGTTGGCTGGTCTTGAAACGATTAAAGAGGTGGAAAACTACCCGTGGCCGGATGCCCTGGACATGGCCCGCTATGCTGATATGAAAGTGGAGGCTGACCGAATAGTGAAAACAGAGAAAATGGGATTTTTCCTAGAGCGCATGAGTTCCGGAATGTGGGAACATGCCATGTGGATGCGCGGTTACGAGCAATTCTTCATGGATATGATGACTAATCCCGGATTGGTACAGGCTATCATGGAGAAAATACTAGAAATCAACATGCAATACTGGGAACGGGCCATTGAAGCTGTTGGAGATAATCTTCTGGTTGTTTCAATGGCCGACGATCTGGGCTCTCAGAATAGTCTCCTGGTCGATTTGCAGGATTACAAAGAACAGATCTGGCCTTTCCACAAACGATTGTTCGATTTTATCAAAGCAAAGGCCAAATCAAAAGTCTATATTTTCTTTCACAACGATGGCGCAGTAATGGAAACATTTCCGCTGCTCATTGAGGCTGGAGTAGACATCATGAATCCCTTTCAGGTAAACTGTGACGGTATGGATACCAAAAAATTCAAGAAAGAATTTGGTAAAGAGCTCACCATTTGGGGCGGAAGCTGCGACAACCAGCAAGTCATGCCTTTCGGTACACCGCAACAGGTGCGCGATGAAACCCGCCGAAGAATTGAAGACCTGGCTCCGGGAGGAGGATTTGTATTTGCCCCGATACATGTCATTCAGGCAGGTGTCCCTCCCGAAAACATCATGGCCTGGTGGGAAACCTTGCAAAAGTATGGCAATTACTAACCTTACAGAATTAATGAAAAAATTAAATCAGATTGATATAATTATGAAATTTATGACTAGGATACTCCCCAATATTAAACCAAATTGGTTGATGGTTAAAGTCATGATGTAGAAGTCATGGCTTCTTATGAAAATCAAAAACCTATTAATTCGTTTAAAAATAAACGAACTTGTCGCAGATATATTCAGCTCAAAAGATTCAAAATCCCCCAAATCCTGGCATAATCCTGGCGTAAAAAACAAAACACCTACAAGACTACCTTGTAAGTGTTTGATTTTGAGGGTAGCCATAATAGGGTAAACTCCTACGACCCCCTGATTATGAGTGGGAGGTCTGAACTATTTCCATTTTCCACTGGTTGATACTGGTTGACGGAAAACCCGGCGGATTCCCTGGCGGTTTTTTTCTAATTCTTCAGGCATCCGATAGGGACTACCAAAACACCATCCTTGCGACGATAAGCATATTGACCTCCGGTTATTACCATTAAGAGGGAAACTTGTCCCATTTTATCTTCATCAATTTTTGCTTTTAGCTCCAAAAGTATCACGCAAAGACGCAATGAACGCAAAGAAAAAACAGGTAATTCGCTTTTTATTTATTTTTTTCTTTGAAAAAATTCGGATTACAATGTTATTTATTTCTAACTTTGTGTTAGTTATTTCTAACATAAAATTTTGGTCATGAAAAAAACCATTTTGCTTTTCGTTCTTGTGGCCTCAGTTTTCCTGGGTTGTCTTCTTTGGTTTGGCAACGAAGAGGGAGGATTTGGTCACGCGGAATTGCTCCCTATTGTGGTCGTTATAATTGTGGTGGGACTCGCCCTTTTTATTGGGTTCAGGCGGTTATCCAGTCTGCATCGCGGTGAACCTGCCGAGGATGAGCTGTCGAAGAAAATTTTGGTCAAGAGTTCCTCTGTTTCGTATTATATCTCGCTTTACTTTTGGCTGGCCGTGATGTATTTCGGCGACAAAATATCGATGGAGGGTCAAAGTCTGGTGGGAACCGGCTTATTGGGTATGGCAGTTATTTTTGTTCTTAGCTGGCTCTATTTTAACTTCAGGGGGCTTGGCAATGACTAACAAAATCAGGGAGTACAGGGCCAAGTACAACCTCACGCAGGAGGATTTGGCCCAAAAGGTCAAGGTTCGGCGGGAGACGATCGTCTTCCTGGAAAAGAACAAATACAATCCCTCCCTAAAGCTGGCCTACGACCTGGCGCGGCTCTTTTCGGTACCGATCGAAGAGCTGTTTGTCTTTGAAGAGGAGGAGTGAGGCTTGCCGTTCCCGGGTTGGGTCTCCGGTCAAACCATGCTTCGTCTCTACTTGATAACCCCAATGGTCAAAAGGATGTTGGCAAACCTCCGGGTTTCGCCGGTGGCGATGACCAGACAGGTGTCGGGTGATTTTGCCTCCTCGTAAAACTCGAAACGTTTCACACTCCGGAGGGGGAGATCGGGCCCCAGCAACTGTTCGAATTCAGCATGGATCTCCTGCGGGCTTCCGTCGGGAGGCGTCATGACCACTGCCGATTCAATCGGGACATAAGATTTCAGCACATTCAGCACCGCTGTGACACCAAGCAGTCCGGGAGCCAGGTTGAGGAATACCTTACGGGCCGATGGGGGCGGGCAGGTAGAGAAGGGGAAATTTCCATCGGCGATCAGGATTTTGGCACCGTGGCCATTGCTCCCCAGGATGGAGAGGATTTCGGGGTGGAGTAACTGGGTTTTTAGCATGGAGTAGAGTTGCTTGTCCGATCCTTACTTCCCCCCCCGGTTGAAACCGGGGGTTATTGGGGGGAAACCCTTTCAGAGTTATTGGATCGGTGGTGAATGAATTGATTATTTAGATTTAGTAATTACTCGTTTTGCTGGTCGGCATAACGTTGCAGCTCCTGGTCCTTGACCAAGGGTCCCAGGGCGAAGAGGATGATGGATAACCCGATCAGGGCCAATATTCCATAGCCAATAAAGACCGAACCATAGGCGATGGTATAGTTGAACTGTCCCGAAAGGTTCTTGATGGCGACGCCCGAGACCGACTGGAAGATAAACCCTCCGAGTCCGGATCCCACGCTGGCGATTCCCCACACCGAGGCGGTAGCACTGGCGGGAACTACATCTGCCGGAAAGGCCATGGTATTGGCGGTATAGGCTGCATAGGAGAATCCGGCTACGGCCAAAACGACCAGCGCACCCATGGGTCCGCTGATGAGGAAGGGTCCCAGGATGAGGGAGAGGGCCATGGTCAATCCGAAGATTCCCACTGCGATCTTCCTAGCTTTGGGAATGGCGACTCCCTTGCTGATGATAAATTGGGTGAATATTCCTCCCAGGATGTTCCCGAAGTCGGCCACGATAAAGGGGAACATGGCAAACCAGCCGATCTGCGCCAGGTTCCAGCCATAGACATCGGCCAGGTATCTCCCGATCCAGAAGGTGATGAAATACCAAACCGGATCCATAAATACCTTGGAGAGGGTGAGGCAGGTGACAAAGCGAGACTTTAACAGCCTTGCGGGCGGAATGATTCTTGCTTTGGACTCTTTTACGGCTATTGCGGGGGTATAGTAGGTGAACCAGAAGGCTGCCAGCCACAAATAGCTAAGCGATCCGATCACCACAAAGGTGATCTGCCATCCAAAGTTAATGCCCAACCAGGCGATGAGGGGAGGAGCCACCACGGCACCCACCGCGGCTCCGCTGTTGAAAATGCCCGAGGCCGTGGATCTTTCCTTCGGGGGAAACCATTCGGAGGTGAGCTTGATGGCCGCGGGCCAGTTGCCGGCCTCGCCAATGCCTAGTAAAAACCTGAAAATGCCAAACTGGAAAGGGGTCATCGCGAGTGCATGGAGGATTCCCGCCGTGGTCCAGAAGGCCATGCTGAGCGAATAGCCCAGCCGGGTTCCCAGTTTGTCGATGGCAAAGCCTGAAAAAGCATTGGAGATCATGTAGGCGATGAAGAAGGCAGAGGCGATGTACCCGAAGGCATCGTCGGGTATCATGTCGTGAAGGGGACCTTTGGCGGTAAGGTAGTTGAAGGATAGCCGGTGTACATAGTTCAGCACGGTAGCCACGAAGGCGAAGGAGATCATGATCCATCGCATCTTCAATGGTTTGTTCTGGGCCAGGTACTCCTCATTGATCACATTTTTGCTCATAAGCCGGGTTCATAAAAATTAAACAATCCGTGGTTTGGGTGTTACACTCCTGCAATCACCGCCTGTGCCAGTATGGTTTCACAGACCTCCATCGTTTTAAGTACATCGCTGAAGGGGGAGGAGGTACTTGTCTCCCCCGTTAAAATGGCTTGGATAAATTCCATGCTCTTCTGCTGAAACCCGCCGTAAACATACAATTCTGTATGACCGGCAACCTCTTTTGCATCGTAGTGCTCGCCGGTGGTCTGGCCATCCGCGTAAAGGAAGGCCTCCGTTTCAGGATCCACTTCGGCACAGATGGCCGGGGCATGGATGCCCACGCGGAAGATGCGCCGTCCGGAGGCCCAGTTGCCTACCACGAAGCAGGTGGCTCCATTGTCAAAATGGAGGGTCGAACCGATCCAGTTGATGTCAGGTACCTGGATCCGTCTGCAATGCGACTCCACTTTCACCACCTCGCCACCACAAACCCACCGGGCCGTGTCGATGGCATGGGTGTAGTCGTCGAGCAACCTGTCACGGGCATCCAACATGGGACGGATGTCACATTTGTAGAACTCCACCACCGCATGGGTGATAGGTCCCCTGGCCAGGCAGGCTTCCCGCATCTTGCCCAACAGGGGGGAGGATCTGCGCTGGTGGCAGACCTGCGTGATGCAACTGTTTTTCCTGGCGAGGTAATCCAGTAGCCGGGATTGGTGCAGGGTCATCCCCATTGGCTTTTCGATGAAAAGGTGAAAGCCATTCTCCAGGCACCAGCACCAGATGCTGAACATCCTGTCGGGTGTGCCGATGGCATAGACCCCATCCGGTCGAAGGTCGGTCAGCATTTTGCGGTAATCATCCGGTCTCTTTGAGACAAAGATGGCTTCGGGAGGGAGCTGGTATTTTGCTGCAGTGAGTTGGAGCTTTTCTTCGTCGAAGGCACAAATACCCACGATCTCCACCTCTTTCATGGCCGCCAGCGACGGGTAGTGGAAAATGTTGGCAAAATGGCCATTCCCGATCACACAAATTCTTGCCACTTTTTGCATCTGTCAATGGTTTTGATTCACTTTTGTTTTCTGAATTCCGATATCGGAAGTGGGTAACCGGATCAGCACCTTCCGTCAAAATCCTGTCGGTCGTATTCGGGAAGCAAAGGGAATTTGACCGGTTTCCCGTCTCTTTGGGAGCGGTAAATCGCCGTGAAGATCTCCACTGTAACGCGTCCGTCCTTCCCGGATACCATCGGTTTCCTGTCTTCGTGGATGGCGTTGATAAAGTCTTCGAACTGCAACTGAAAGAAGTAATTCGCCGAATCGACGCTGTTGAAGTAGTCGGAATCTTCCTTCACCCACTCCTTCAGCAGGTGCTCTTCGCCGGGAACAGTCCAGAGATCATTGACAGGTGGTTCCAGGATACTGGTCATCCCGGCAATGAACATCGCTCCGCCATCGGTCTGGACACCCACGGAGGCGCCGTTGCTGCCGTGTATGTGCACCTTCCCGTAGATTCCCGGTTTTTGGGAATTACTCACCACGATGTTGGCTACCGCTCCGTTTTTAAATTTCAGGATAGCCAGGGCGGTGTCCTCCACTTCGATGTAGGGATGGTTCAGGTTTTTCCAGGTACCGTAGACCTCTTCGATCTCGCTGCCCATGAACCACTGAAGGAGATCGAGCTGGTGCGGGGCCTGGTTGACCAGTACTCCTCCGCCCTCCTCTTTCCATTTTCCCCGCCAGGGATCGCTCTTGTAATAATCTTCGTTGCGCCAGCCAAACATGGCGACGGTTCCAAGGGCAGGTTTCCCGATTTTACCGGCATCGATGGCCGCCTTTAGCCGCTGGCAGGGGGCGTAGAACCTGCGCTGGGAGATGATCCCGATCTTTTTGCCGGTCTCCTTGGCCACTGCCAGCATGGCGTCACAATCTTCGAGGGAGGAGGCGAGCGGTTTCTCGATCAGCACATTGGCGCCGGCCCTGAGCGCCTCTATCGTTGGTCCCGCATGGGCAGGGTGGGGGGTGCAGATGGTGACCATATCGAGCTGTTCGCTTTGGATCATTTCCGTGATGCTGGTGTAGGGTTTTACCCCATACCTGGAAGCATATTCCGCGGCTTTTTTCGCGTCCCGGCTGTATATGGCTGTAAAGGAAGCATCCGCAATGGCTTTCAATGCGGCGGCATGTATGCCGGTAACCTTGCCGCATCCGATGATCCCTGTTTTTAAAATGCGCTTCATGATTAGGATATTTTATGGTTTGAGTATCACTTTAAGCAGACCTTTCTCCTTGTTGTACAGCCTGTCGAACCAGGAGGCTCCTTCAGACAGTGGAGCCACGGCGCTCATCATATCGTTCACGTTTACTTTGCCACTCGCAATAAGATCAAGCACAGCGGGATATTCCCCATTGATGGCACAGGATCCTTTGACGGTCAGCTCTTTGGTGACCACCTTCTGTAGTGGGAGTTCAATCATGGGTGACAGGTTTCCGACCAATACCAGGGTCCCTCCCTTGCGCAAGCTCTCGACGGCTGTCTGAATGGTAGGGGTGATACCGACTGCCTCGAAGGCCAGATCGGCGCCCCTGTTGCCGGTAAGGTTCCTGATTTCGGTGGCTACATTGCCGGAGGATGCATTGAAAACATGGTCAGCTCCTGCCTGTTTGGCCATCTCGAGTTTCTCCTGGAGCATGTCGACGGCAATGACCCGGCAACCAGCCTGTTTGAGCAACTGGATGATAAAAAGCCCGATCATGCCGGAGCCGAATACCACGGCTGACTCGTTGATTTTGGCCCCTGAAAGGTTGATCGAATGGAGGGCCACCGCTACCGGCTCGACCATGGCGGCCTGTTCGAAGGTAACATTGCCGGGGATTTTGTAGAGAATATGGGCAGGAATGGTGACATATTGGGCAAAGGCCCCGTCCCTTTTGAAATCGCCGCAGGAGACCCCCAGCACCATCCGGTTGTCGCTCAGGTTGTAATGACCGCTTCGGGTGTACCAGTCGTCCAGCCTGTAGATCGTCGAATCGAAGGTGACCCTGTCGCCAATTTCCCAGCCGGTAATCCCCTGGCCGGTTTCGACTATGACACCGGAGGCCTCATGGCCCATGATGATGGGTGGGATCCTTCGTCCGGTACTTCCGTCCATTCCGTGAACATCACTTCCGCATATGCCGACGGCCTTGATCTCCACCAGTACCTCGCCGGCTGCCGGCGTGGGTTTTTCAACCTCTTTGTAAACCAGTTTGTTGTATTCTTCCAGGACAAGTGCTTGCATTTTTTTATCTTTTTGTTTTGTGTGAAGTATTTTGTGACATCTAAGGTAACTACTTATTTCGTCCGGTCGTTTTCGGCGCTCTCGTAATAGTCGAAATGGTTGCCCAGTTTCTCCATCACCGGCAGTGAAACCTTGTCGAGTTGGGCTTTGACCTCTTTGTCGAGCGGGGTTTGGACCGCCTTTACGTTGGCCTCCAGCTCCCTGGTATTCCGGGATCCCACGAGGGTACAGGTGATGGCAGGATTTTCCAGGATCCATTTGACGGCAATTTCTGCCATGGTCAGCCCGGATTCCTTGCAGATCTTCCTGATCCCATTCAGGACCTCGTTGGTCTCTGCTTCCGCTCCAACCTCCCCATGCCTGCACTCTTTCGTGCTTTGGCAGTTGAAGTGACGGGTGCGGCGCTGCCAAACCGGTACCTCCATCAGGGTGGGATAGATGTCGGCCAGTATTCCCTGCAACAGTGCCATGTAGCCGATCACTCCGATGCCATTGTCCTGGCAAACAGGAAGCGTATCGTACTCGATGGCCCTGCAGAGCAGGTTGTAGGGGAGTTCGTTGACGGCAATTTCGGCCATTGGCAGATGCTCCAGTCGGTTGTTGCTGAAATTGCTGACCCCGTAATGCCTGATTTTCCCGCTCTGCTTCAACAGGCGCAGGGTTTCGAAGGCTTCTCCTATTTCAGGCGGATTTTGTATGATGCGGGTATCCGCTGTAAAATGTTTGATGGAATGGGGGTGGATGGGCCAGTGGATCATGTAGAGATCGATGTAATCTGTGCCGAGCCGCCGGAGGGATGCCTCGCAATGTTCGATCAGGGTAGGCTTGTAGCAGTTGGATGGGCTCACCTTCGTCCCGATCAGCATTTTGTCCCTCGGGATGCCTCTCATCGCTTCACCCAGCGAAGATTCACTTCTCCCTTCATTGTAGGCCTCCGCTGTGTCAAAATAGTTGATTCCCAGGTTGACCGATTCATGAACGACGCTGTTTACATCCTTCTGGTTCTGGTCGCCCCAGTATTCACCTCCACCGAAGGTCCAGCAGCCGGTTCCCAGTACAGACAATTCGAGTCCGGAGTTTTTGCAAAGTCTTTTTTCCATTTTTGTATTACTTTTTAGGGCTGTATAAATTTATAACACAGAGTATTATTTTCTATTAATCAAAGAATAAAGGTGTTTAAAAATTATCGCTATTTTATATTTTTATAAGAGAAACCCCGGATTTTCACAGAGTTGGAAAATCGCAAGCGATTTTCTCTCTGTGTATCTCATTCTTTCCTCCAGTAAATTTTACTTCCAGCGACAATTTCAAAGCCATCATGAATTTCATTAAAGAGTTATAAATTCTCTGTGTAAGATTTTAAACAGCTTCTTATTGTTCCGAAATTTTAGTTTTGTCTATCAATTTTGGTTTGGGCCTGACTACCGTGATCTGCATGTCGTCAAAAACCCTTATGGCAGTTGTGATGGTGCCGTCGGCAGGCACCACGCTGTTGTGGCCATCTGCCCAGACCGATTGTGCTTCCAATACCGGTACTGCCTTCACCCCTTCCACTGCATTTACAGTTGCCTTGAAAAGCAGCGCCGGCTGACCGCAGCTAAATTCGTCCTCTTCGAGGGTCTCCCTGTTAAATTCAGGATAGGAATCGTTAAAATCCCCAGCCAGGTTCATCTCGATCCAGCAGTTCCAGGTTGATCCCGGTTTTACCTCTACCCTGACTGTGAAATAGTCATCTTTGGGCGTAGCACCAGTCACGGCAGAAAACGCTTCGTCCTCTACTACTTCGTAAGCGCTGTTTTCCCCTCTGAATATTTCGAACCATTTGGGCAACGCCACCGGAACATTGGCTTTCCCTTCCCAGTCCCCTTTCCCGACCCGGCTTGTAACGAAGACTGTTTTTACCCGGTGGCTCTCCGGGTCTTCCAGCCAGATGGCAAACTGGGGAGGTTCGGCAAAAGAGGAAAGACGAATGATCTCCTTGTTCTGGTGAATCTTAAATTCGATGAGTGTCCTCCCAAAAGTGCTGTAGACGGTGATGAAAGCAATGGAGAGAAGCAACACTAAAATACAACAAAGAACGATGATCCCAAACTTGTACCTGGCGTAAATTTCCTTAAAACTTCGGCTCATAGCTTATCAGGCATTTGATAGCCGCTTCTATAGACACGCTTGTCGAGCAAATTTGCCTCTTCTGAATTGGTTATCAGTTCTTTGTTTCCATCAAAGTAGAGCTGTTTTTTCCCGGCCCTGTAGGAAAGATTGGCCAAATGGACCAGGATGGCGCTTTTGTGGCCCTGCTCAATGTTGCCATTGGGCGTTTTCCGGCTACGGATGCATTCAATGAAATTCTGCTGGTGCATTTCTGCATCCCCAGTATGATTTGTGTTCCGCGATTTCCGGCACCAATCAAAGCCAAAACTACTTTATCGTTTGCACCGTTCATGGTCTTATTTTTTTTGACTGCTTTAAAAATTGGCGTAACAATGGGAGGGAGCAGCCTTTTGGAGCTGCACCTCACCATGTTAAAATACTAAATTACAAATGGTTAGTTTCGTTATACCTTCTCCGGCATTCTGTAGTTATCCCGGTAGGATGTCTTGAGCAATTTGTTGGCCTCCTCGTTGCCGATAAACCGCTCGGTTTGCCCATCGAAGTAGAGTTGCTTGTTTCCGACCCGGTAGCAGATGTTGCCCAGGTGGACCAGTGAGGCACTCAGCTGTCCCTGCTCCACTGCCCCATTTGGCTGTCTGCGTGCCCTGAGCGATTCGATGAAGTCCTTTTGGTGATCCGGATCCGGGAAAACGCCTCCATCCTGGGCGATGATGACGGAGTCTTCGCCTTTTACCTGCCATCCACCTCCGTGTCTGCCAAGGTACATCAACCCTTCGGTCCCATAGATCTCGGTCCTGGTGGCATTGGTGCGCCAATCGGGAAAGAGTTTGGGATCCATCCGGATGTTGTTGGGGGTTTTCTTCATGTAGTTGGTGGCATTGCCATTGTCGCAGGTCAGCGTGAATTTGCCGTAATCATAGGTAATAGTCTGGAATTCAGGGGTCTCTTTTTGGGAATTCCAGGCATTGTTTCCACCCCATCCATAAACAGACTTCGGATGGCCGGGATCGCCGAGCACCAGACGTGCCAAATCCATTACATGGCTCGCATCATCGGCAAGTACACCTCCGCTGTAAGCCCAGTAGTTTCCCCATCCACCACGGTCTTCCATGTCGTGAATGTTTGGATTGTAGGGAACAAAGGGTGCAGGCCCGAGCCAGGCATCCCAATCCAATCCCTTGGGCACTTCGGTGTTGGGTTTTGGCATCCATTTCCTGCCGCCCAACATGTTGTAGCATTTTACCGTTACAATTTGGCCAAGTTTGCCACTTTTGATGTATTCACGGGCTGAAAAGGCATAGGGTGCACTTCTGTTTTCGAAGCCAATCTGAACGATCCGTTTGTATTTTTCGGCAGCCTCTACCATTTTGCGTCCTTCCCAGATACTTACCGAGGGATTTTTCTCCACATAAACATCCTTGCCGGCCTGGCAAGCCCATACTGTCGCGAGGGAGTGCCAGTGTTCAGGGGTCGAAATCCAGACTGCATCTACCTCCTTGTCGTTGAACACCTCTTTCATGTTCCTGGATCGCTGTGTTTTGTATCCCAGCTGTTTTTCGATGGCAGCC
Source organism: Tangfeifania diversioriginum (assembly GCA_945873105.1). Lineage (GTDB taxonomy): Bacteria > Bacteroidota > Bacteroidia > Bacteroidales > Prolixibacteraceae > CAINVV01. The sequence goes on along the minus strand of CAMCBW010000019.1, from coordinate 45,475 downwards.
ATGGCTTTCTCTGCCTTCCAGTCGTTCACATCGCAAACCGTTTTGATCACCACATTGGCGTTGATCTTGCAGGTATTGATAATGGTACCTAGTCCCCTGCTTCCGGAACCGATCAAGGCGAGGACAATTTTGTCATTTGCTCCAATCACAGAGGAGGTAAATGGCACATTTGATGCAGCCAGTGAAATGCCGGCAGAACCTATTAAGGCTGATCCGATGAAATTGCGTCTTTTCATATACTATTTTTTTTAAGGCCCTATGGAACTACATAAAGGAGAAGCCCATTCCCATTTATTCATTTTCAGCTGGTGCGACAATTACCTTATTGGTATACTATTTATTCTTGTAGAGTGCTTTTCGTTGTTGTTCTTCGTTGTCGTATTGATTTCGGTAAAGCACCTTTCGCTCCTCTTCTGCATTGTCGATTTCGGGTCCTTGTTCAATTTTGCGCCAGTCGATGGTTTTGTTGTATTTCTTCATGGCTTTCTCTGCATCAAACACCCGGGGATCATGCTTTTCAAGGGTATAAGGGGTATAATCAGGTGCGGCCGTGAAGAAATCCTGCAGCAGCGAGGCAGTGACATCAAACTGGTTGACGTAGGGTACATTCAGAATGTTGTAGATGGTTTTCAGGATGGATCCGAAATTGGCATGGTTGTGGGAAACATACCCTTTTTTCACATAAGGACCGGCCATCATCAAGACCGAACGGTGGCCATCGATGTGATCGACACCGCCTTGCGGATCGTCCTCGGTAATGATGACCAGCATCTCCTTCCAATATTTTGTACGGGAGAGGAAATGGAGGATTCGGCCAACGGCCAGGTCGTTGTCTGCCATGAAGGAGTGCGGATAGAAGTAGCCATCTTCCGGCCTGACTTTTGCCCCGTGGTCGTTGGGAACCTGCATGGTGATCAGGGAGGGCAATTGCTCTTTACCCTGGATCCACCGGTTGGTAAACTCCTTTTCAAACTGATCCATCCGGTACTGATCCGGGATGTTCATATTGTATCCTGCATAATCATGGCTGGTTCGGGTGAAAAGCGCCTTCTGCATGGGTACCATCACACCGTGTGCCGCCCCGGTATTGGTATCTGACCACTCCTCGCGTACATGTGCGGTCTCGTTGGCCTCTCCGAAGTTGTAGAAGGAGACTTTTTTGCGGTCGAGTGCCTCCCAAAGCCCTCCAATTTCAGCATAATCTTCGGGATCCATGCTTCCGGTAGAACCTGGGAAGCGTCTGCCGGGAGCCTTTGAGAACACCTTGGCCTCTTTGGAAACGCTGGAATTTGCCTCTACCCATTCGTTGGGAATTACCCCCATCATCCAGTGGTGGCCATGGATGGAGGCATCGCTGTCGCAATAGTAATTGTCGGAAAAGGAGAACTGCGTAGCGGCCTTGATGTGGTTGGGACTGACCCTCAGATTCGGCAATTTCCTGCGCAGTGAGTCTGGCAGCGTATATTCATTGTTTACCCCAAATCGTGCCAGGGAACTGTCGCCACTGGCATTCTTCAGTTGCCCGAAAATTTCATCATAAGTTCTGTTCTCCTTGGTAATGTAGACGATGTATTTGATGGGCGATTTCCTCAAACCGGGGAGTGGGGGCAGCGGGTTTTTCCCGTCGTCCGAAACAGTGACACTCCTGAAGGTATTGTCTATCGACTGCCTGGTATAGGATGCCAGTTGAACTGCATCCGGCATGGGCACTTTCTGAAAACTGCCCAGCTGGATATCCCCGACATAGTAACCCTGTACGGGAGAGACGAAGCCTTTCCCCCCATTGGGACCGGCGCCCAAACCCCTGCAGGTAGTGATGTAAAGCTCCTGTTCATCCCGGGATAACCTTACACGGGTTGGGCCCCAGGCGGATGGGATGATCCCCCGTGTCTTCCTGGTGACCACATCGATGACAGCCACTGCGTTGAAACCAAGCAGCGCAACATAGAGGGTTTTCTCGTCTTTGCTCAGGGTAATGCCAAAGGGCAACAATCCACGGAATTTGTCGATTTTTGGATCCACCAAAATGGGAATATGGCCCAATAACTTGTGGTTTTTGTAATCAATGACCGATATATTGTCGTTGGTGGCATTGGATACATAGGCAAATTGTTGGCCTACGGCGATGGAATTGGGACTGGCACCACCCACCACCTCGGCATCTTCAATCATCTGGCCGATCTGGTGGCCGGTCTTGAATTTGTCGATCACTCTGTTGGAGGCCAGATCGATGCTAAAGACACTCATGGCATCGGGATGAAGCGGACTGCCTACACCCGGTACTTTTCGCCCTTCTACCACCGTTCCCCGGATGGACTCCCTGGTATTGTCACCATATGGATGGTGCGAAATCATCAAAGAATCAATATTTTCGGGGGTAGCACCAGTAATCAGCGGATACTCATACATCCCCACATTGGCAACGAGAACAGTTTTTTTGTCCGGACTCAAGGTCAATCCAAATGGTAATCTTCCCACCGTGATGGAAGCGGTAATTTTGCGGGAGGCCAAATCGATACGCACCATCCTGAAGTTGGCCCTGTCCAAAACCAGGAGTTCATTGTTGGCTTCATTCATTACAAGGTCGGAGGTAAAGCTGTCGCCATAGTCTACCCCTTCAACCTTTCCGTTGAGTGAGATGGAATCGAGCCGTGTCAGCTTTTCGATGTCATATTTGATTACAGCACCATTGTCACCTCCGCTCAGGTAGACGGCCCTGGAGTCCCCGGAAAATGCGACCCCCAAAAAGGATCCCCTGGAGAGCGGGGATTTTATCTTTTTGTCGTAGCTGGGAACCCGGACCACCTCCACGGATGGAAGGTGGATGATCGAAAACACCCCGTTGTGCAAGGTAACTGCCTTTGTCCCGTCCGGTGAAATAGACAATCCAAATGGATCATTGGTGATCCGGACCAGCTTACCGGCTGGGGTTAGAAGTCTTCCGGAGGGAAGGATGGTGGTTCCCTGAGGGTCGATCCGGGTAAATGCATTCCCGGAAGGAACCGTTAGTACATCGACTTTTTTTTGTGCAACAACGGTGTTGATACCGGATACCAGGAGGCCCCAGACCAAAATAAGTTTAACCATATTCATAGCAGGCAGTGTAATTTTGAATCGACCCGAAAGATATTTAATTTCCATGGATGCGGAAATACAACGGAGGCAATTTCAGAGAGCCTTGAGTTCGCGCAGGGTAGCTTCAATCAGTTCCTGGTGGACACTGTCAACTTGAACAAAGAACATGGCATCCTTTATCCCTGAATAGACGGATATATTGAATGGAAGTCTTTGCGTATGGTTCATCAGCAGGTAGGACAAAGCAGTATCTCTCGGGTTGCTGACCAAAATTGCGGCGCGCTGTTCCCCAAAAGCGATGGCAGTATTGCTCAAAATTTCAACGTAGCTCTTCAGCTCTGCAGGAGAAATGTCGACATAGGTCTCCCGAAGATCGCCGATGTAATGAAATGTTGGATCATAGCCGGGATCGCTGGTAATGGCAGTGAATTTTTCTATCATCTCTCCGAGACGGGTTACTCCGGAGAATACATCGAGTACAATTTTTAACTCGGGCAAAATCTTGTACGATTTAGATGTTTCCATGGCTATAGGTTGGTGTACCAAAGTAGCAATTTTATTTCAATTGTGCAAATGTCATTGGCCTTCAAAGTTCAAAGAACAATACAAAGTGGTAGTTCCCATCTCATTTTCCTGCCTGCTTGCCAAGGGTATCACGCAAATGACGCAAGGAAAGAGCAGAACATTAATATTGTGTAATCCAACAACCAGAGCCTCTTGCAATAGGTTTACCTTTTGTCTTTGTCTACCCTGAAAATGCAGGCAGGTTGGCCTTAGACAGGTGATATGACCTTGAAAAGTACCAAAAAAAATCCCTGTCAGCTTTGAGAGCTGACAGGGAAAACCTAACCTAAACCTAACCTAAATTTTTGACGGAAAGTCAAAGCACAAATTTAACTTTCCAGATGATCAAAATGAATGATATTCATCATGTCTTTGGCCCTTGTTGGTGTGCCTGGAAATCGATTTCCAGGAATCTGGCAACCTCTTTTTTCCACCTGTTCTCCACGAAGGCCACATGGTCCGGATGGTTGTTGTAGGTCTCAAAATCAGACCGGTTGGTGAAGACCATGGAGAATCCAAAATCGTAGTCGTTCTTGGGACTCACCTGATCCAGTACCCTGAAGTCGCCCACCACAGGAATCCTGGTAAGAATTGATTTTGCGTCTGCCAGGAATTTGCCCTCGGCCACAGATCCCTTTTCGTGTTTCAAATCAAAAATCACCATGTGCTGGATGGTACCGGAAGTGTTGGCCAGATCCGGGTAATCCTTTGCTGGTGTTGCCCATAGCGGGAAAGTAATCCCCGACAACAGGGCTCCTGCAGATAAATTTTTAAAAAAGTTTCGTCGTTGCATGGCTCTTATTTTACCTTATTTGCTCATAATGGAACATTGGATGGATTAAATATAGATGTTCCTGACGAAATGATTGCAATCCAACCTGGGTTAGTGGCTTCACAAGCCATTTTTTTTTACTTTTATAGCAGAACAAATTTTTTTGAGCAACCCCCAAAATCCCGCTAAGTTCCAATAATGCTTTAATGTTGAAGTTACAAATCTTGGTTTCCTGCCTGCTTGCCAGTCGTATTGCGCAAAGCCGAAAGGATCGCAGAGAAAATTGACATTTTTATTTATAACATACTTAAGCCAACAATGATGAGAAAATTTCAACTGCTTCTTTTTCTGCTTGTCGCAGGTTTCCCGGTATTCCTCTTTTCCCAAACAGAGGGGAAAGTCTTCGATAACCTCGCCATGTCCAGCAAGATCCTCAAGATGGAACGGAAATATGCCATTTACCTTCCTGCTGATTACGAGACTTCCCAGCGAAGTTATCCTGTTCTCTACCTGTTGCATGGCTCGGGAGATGACCAGAGTGGCTGGATTCAGTTCGGCGAGGTGAAGAACATTGCGGACAGGGCAATCCGTGAGGGGAAATGTACCTCCATGATTATTGTTATGCCAGATGGCAATACAGGGCAGCGCGGCTACTTTAACAGTCCGAAGGGTGACTGGAATTACGAGGATTTCTTCTTCCAGGAGTTGATGCCCTATGTGGAGAAAACCTACCGTATTCGTACGGACAAGAGATACAGGGCCATTGCCGGACTCTCCATGGGGGGAGGCGGCTCTTTCATGTATGCCCTGCACCATCCCGAGCTATTTTCAGCAGCCTGTCCGCTGAGCGCCTCCGTCGGACCAATCTCCCTGGAGGAGGCTTCCACCCGTTGGGAGAAGCAGTATCCCGGGATCTCCAAAGAGTCGCTTACCACCTATTTCTCCAGGCACAGTGCCCTTGAGCTGGTCAAAAACATGGCCGATGAACAGAAAAAAGCAGTCAGGTGGTACATTGACTGCGGGGATGACGATTTTCTTTTCGAAGGGAATAGTCTGGTTCACATCGCCATGCGCAAAAAAGAGATTCCCCATGAATTCAGAATCCACAACGGAGGGCATACCTGGAGTTACTGGCGCCAGGCACTGCCAACGGTACTGGAATTTGTATCGATGGGCTTTCATCAGTATTAAGCCAATAACAAATGACCATCAAAATGAATCATTCACTAAAAAATAGGATCAAATAGTATGGATACTTCTCGCAGGAAATTTCTACAAAACAGCGCAGTTCTGCTGGCTGGAACAACCCTTTTGACAAACACCGCCTTTTCTCGGCCCAAAGCAGGGGAAATAGTGGGTATTCAACTCTATTCCGTCAGGGATGATATGAAAAAGGACCCCCTTGGCACCCTGAAACAGGTGGCTAAAATTGGGTACAAGCACGTGGAACATGCCAATTATGTCGACCGGAAATTTTATGGTTACACGGCAGCAGAGTTCAAAAAGGTTTTGGATGACCTGGGCCTAAAGATGCCTTGTGGCCATACGGTGATGGGCAAGAACCATTGGGATGGTGCCAAAAAGGATTTTTCTGACAGCTGGAAGTACACAGTCGAGGATGCAGCCTATATGGGCCAGCAATATGTGATCTCTCCCTGGATGGACGAATCCATGCGGAAAACCTACGATGACTTGTTGGGCTACCTCGAAGTTTTCAACAAATGCGGTGATTTGTGCCAGAAATACGGGATGAAGTTTGGGTACCACAACCATTGGGCGGAATTTGTGGAAAAACTGAACGGGGAGAAGCTTTTCGATATCATGATGAAGAATCTGGATGTCAACAAAGTGGTCATGCAGCTGGATATTGGCAACATGTACATCGGCGGGGCCAAGGCACTGGATGTCATTGGACAGTATCCTGGTAAGTTTGAGCTGATCCATGTCAAGGACGAGATCGCTGTCGATACCAAAGAAAAATATGAAAGTGCCATCCTGGGGAAGGGGATCATCCCGGTGAAGGAGGTTTTGGACATTTGCCGCAAAACCGGCGGAACCAAAGTCTACATTGTTGAGCAGGAGTCCTACCAGGGGAAGGCGCCGCTGGCTTGTTTAGCGGAAGATTTCGAGATTATGAGGAAGTGGGGTTATTGAGAGAGATAGGAGTTATAAGTTATGAGTTATTGACTGCATTATTTAAAATGTTGCCTTGATCATAATGGGATTGTGATCTGACAGATAGATCTGGTCTTTCATTTCTGAAATGACTTTCAACTGTTGTAAGGTTACTTTGTTTTTGATAAAGATGTAATCAATGATTGTTCTGCTTTCAAGCGGTACAGAGCCGAATCCGTGAAATGTCCAGGCGGGTCCAAGCACCATGGGAGCCAGAGACCGGGAGTCAGTCAGACGGTTGGGGTTGTTCGTGTCAACCAATAGCTGGATGACTTCCGAGTCGGGTGTGGCGTTGAAATCGCCGGTCACAAGGACGGGTAGCTCTTTGCCGATCTCGGTTACTTTGTTGAGCAGCAGTTTGGCACTTTCCCTTCGTGCCACCTGCCCCATGTGGTCGAAGTGGGTATTGATGAAGGCAAACTCCTTGCCTGTGGAACGCTCCTTCAGGATCACCCAGGTAACAATGCGTTCGATGGCGGCATCCCATCCTTTTACGCCAACAGCGGAAGGGTTTTCACTTAGCCAGAATGTACCGCTTTTGAGCAGTTCGAACCGACTTTTTTTGTAAAATACCGCACTGTATTCTCCTGCAGCAATGCCATCTTTCCGCCCAACGCCTGCATAGCCAAACTGGGGAAGGCCTCCGAGCAGGTCGGTCAGCTGGGTCGAGAGCACCTCCTGGGTTCCCATCACGTCGATGTCGTTCTGAAGGATCATGCTGTAAACATAATCTCTCCGGTATTTCCAGTTGTTGGCGTTATCGGCAGGGTTGTCGTACCGGATGTTGAAGGTCATGATGTTCAAGGCGGATGTCTCATTCTGCTTGTTTGGATCTGCCTTGCAACCCGTGATCATCGTTGCGAAAATGAGGAAGGAAAGAAGTAGTCTGTTCATTTTGGATGGTGCTAAAACGTGTAAAGTTAAAAAAGAACTGGCGGTAGTAAATAATAAGTTAATGTTTTGTTAAAGTGCCGGATCTCCCTTCCGTAAGCTGTAACAGAAACGTAGGTCCGACGTCTTATAGTTGAATTTCGAAATGGACGCAAATCGATGTTCAAGCCAACTTTGTTTAATTTAAAAAATAATACCATGAAACGTTTTTTTTTAACCGCCGCTGTAATCCTGACAGTATGTCTGGCTTCTATTGGCAATACCATAGTAGCCCAGGGAGATTCGAATTCTGAGTTTGGAGCGTACAAGATTGAAGCATTGAAAGACAAGATGCTCTTTATGGACAAGCAGCTTGACAAATACCAGATTACCTATGCCAACTCTGACTTGAAGGTAATTGTCGCTGTTGACAAACTGAAGAAAGGGGAGAAGTATTATGTGCTGAATGAAAAATTTCCAGTTCAATATGAGCGCAACGGGACTCATTTTGGCATAAAGGTGCTCGACAAGGCTTTTGCTTCCCAAGGGTTTAGTACCACCTTTGAAAATGCCAACAGGGGCGAGTATTTCCACCAAAAAGTATTGACCAGCGAGTCTACCGATAGCAATAAGCAGTTGCACCTGATTGCCGCCTATTATCCTGGTTTACTCAATATATAGCAGCGAGTTACTGATCCGGTGGGCTTTGGGTCTGCCAGAAGCTGACTCACTACGCACAAGGAAGGCACCGAATGGGGCCTTCCTTTTTTTATACTGGAGTCATTTTATAACCGGAAGATGCTCGCAATCATCCAACAACATTGGCCCTGATAAATTGTCGCTGGTAAGCACCCGGAGAGCAACCGGTCTGTCGTTTGAACATCCGGTTAAAGTTGGAGATATTGTTGAATCCGCATTCAAAACAGATCTGGGTGATTGAAAGATGATTTTCAATCAATAGTTTGCAGGCAAATCCTACCCGCATCTCATTCACAAAGTAGCTGAATCCTTTCCCTGTTTTCTCCTTGAAATAGCGGCAAAACGCAGCTGGGTTCATCCCAATCTTGCTGGCGACCTCCTCCTGTGTCATCTTACGCTGGTAATTGGTGGTGATGAAATGCATGATTTTATCGATTCTCTTGCTTAGTTCCTTGTAATCCTCCAAATGGTATGCCTTGCTCGCAAGAAGACGGTAGTTCTCTGTATGCGCCATCACATCCAAAATCCTGATAAAATAGAGTGTTCTTTCCAATCCGCTGGTTTTTAAAAGTTTTATCAGCATTTTACCGATCTTTTGACAGGCAGGATGGGTGAAATGAATCCCCTTTGCCGCCCGTTTCAGCAGTTCATGGATGGCATGAAACTCAGGGTAGGATTGAATCTCCTCCCTGAAAAAATCCTGGTGAAACTGTACAACAATGGCATTGACCCTGGATGTTCCATTCGATTCATCCGTGTTGTCACTCTTCCAAAAGTGGGGAAGGTTGCTACCCATGAGGGTGATGTCTCCCTCCTGGAAAGATTCAATGCTATCTGCTACGAATCTTTTGCCTGAACTTTTGAGGACATAGACAATCTCCAGTTCGCTGTGAAAATGCCAGGGATAGGTAAAATGGGGAAAGTCGTCATACTTGACTTTCAGCAATGTGCGCGGGGAAAAGCTCACCTGCTCGTGCATAATTTTCATGGGAATCGCGGTTTGATAGTTGCAAAAATAATACAAATGCCTGTCAATATAGTACTGGATATTCTGTTGTACATTTGTTACTTTTGATTCGCACACTTCATGCCAATCGTGTGTATCTGTTCAGTTTAAAGTTGAGCCAAAGAATTTAACCAATAATTGAAAACAAAGCTATGTTCAAAAAAATTACCATTACCTTTTCAATTTTGCTTGCTTTTGGTACGGTGAAAGCACAATTGAAGCAATTTACCCTGACGGATGAATGGGTTCAAAAAATTGAGAAATTGGCTCCTGCGAAAGCCGAAGTGAATTCAAAAAAGCACCATAAAGTGCTGTTATTTAGTTTGTTTACAGGATTTGACCATTGGGTGGTGCCCCATACCGATGCCGTAATGAAAGTGTTGGCCGAAAAGACCGGTGCTTTTGAGGTTGAACAAAGCAATGATATATACAAGTTCGAAAAAAAGAATCTGGAGAAGTATGATGCCGTTGTGTTGAACAACAACTGTTCGGTTGGTCCAAGGCGGGATCTGTTGATGGATGTACTCGACAAGGATAAAAATTTAACAGAGGCACAGCGAAAAGAGAAGGCAGCGGAGCTGGAATCCAACCTGATAGCCTATGTAAAAAAGGGAGGTGGACTGATGGTCGTTCACGGGGCCATTGTGATGCAGAACAATTCTATGGCTTTCAGTGAGATGGTTGGTGGAAGTTTTGATTATCACCCTGTCCAGCAGGAGGTCACTGTTGAACTGTGCGAGCCGGATCATCCTTTGGTCAAGGCATTTGGCGGAAAGGCTTTTGTGCATACCGATGAACCTTATTTGTTCAACGGAGCATATTCCCAAAAGAATTTCAGACCTTTGTTGTTCATGGACACCTCTAAGTTGATCAAGAAGAGCAAAGATATTGATGAGCAAATCAAATATGTGTCCTGGATCAAAAGATTTGGGAAAGGAAGAGTTTTCTATGTTTCTCCGTCACACAATGCCCAAAGCTTTGAGGATAGCCGCCTCTTGAAATTTTACCTTGACGGGACCCAGTATGTTTTGGGTGATTTGAAGTGTGACGACTCTCCTGTAAAAAGATGAATTAATCGCAAACTGAACGGGAATCCGGGAACTGAACTTTCCGGAAACGACCACCAGGCAAATGCCTTGCTCTGTCGTCCGAATCGATTCCCCTTCGGGTAAATGCTATCAAAAAAAATATTTATTTAATATCGATCCTACCCAATGGGAAACGCATTTGAAGTTAAAAACCCGGATCTTGCGCTGAGTCCGTATACCGGAATGTCAAAGAAACACTATGTTGAGATGGCTAAGTATCTTTTGGACAGGGCTTTTGTTCATATTGATTCCATCAATTCCCCACTGGTTTTTCCCACCGTACCCGGAAACACCTATCCCCAGCCCGGTGCTCCGGATTGGCGTTACCGTTCCGCCGAGTTTGAGGCACTGGAACGGACCTTTACCCTGGCCGCCCCACTGATCCATCTGGATCCTGATACCACGATCCGCAACATCAATCTGAGGGATTACTACACCCTTCAGATATACCGGACTTTCACACCGGGTCATCCCAATTCATTGCCACTGCCCGAAGCGTTGCCCGATTCTAATTACCAGTTTACCTGCGAGTTTGGGGGATTGTTCAAGACCCTGCTTTTAATGCCCGACACCATCTGGTCGCAATATTCGGAACCACAAAAGGAGGAGATGGTGGTTACCATCTCCAAATGGGCGCATCACCGCACCACCCAGAACAACTGGCGGATATTCAATATTATGGCACTCTCCTTCCTCCAGAAGAACGGCTACCCGATTGATGAGGAACTGCTGAAGAGCCACCTGCTATGGGTCGTTTCCTACCACTCGGGCGACGGTTGGTACCTCGAGCAAACCTACAATTACTACTCCATCAGCCTGTTTATTGTCTATACCACCATTTGGAACAGGACTTTTGGTGACGATTACTATCCTGAGATTTCGGCCATCATCGAGAAATCTGCCGTCAAACTGATGGAGTCGGTTACCGGGTTTTTTGCCCGGGATGGCTACATCAACATGTGGTCGAGGAGTATTTGTTACCGTACCTGGGTATCGGGTGCCTTTCCGGTTGCCTTTATGCTGAAAGAACCTACGACGCTGGATGCCGGATGGGCAAGGCGGCTCTGCTCGGGTTCCCTGCTTCAATTTGTCACCCGGGAGGAGTTTTTCCACAACGATATTCCCAGTCTGGGATTCTACGGAACGAAAGGCTACATGGTACAGAATTACAGCTGTGCCGGCAGTCCATTCCTGATGTTCCTGCCATTTATTTGCCTCGCTTTGCCTGATGACTCACCCTTCTGGACCGCCAAAGAGAACGAAGGGGATTGGGAAAAACTTGGGAACAATTCCAACAAAATTATATTGGAAAATCCGGGGCTTGTTTTGGTTAACCATGGCAAGACCGGTACCTCGGAGATCATTCCTGGTAAGGTCTATTACGACGATCCCAACTATTCCAAACTGGTCTACAACACCCATTTCCCCTGGGAGGATCAGAATCCGCAGGGTGGAACCTCCATGGAGTACAGTTTCCGCAGCCTGGATCCGAGGGATCTAAGGGGAGACGACGTAAATTTCTACCTGACAGGTCAGACTGTCAGCAACGATTCAGACAAAAACAGATCCTATACCACCTCCCAAAGCATGCTTTACAATGGGGTCAGGAACGAGGTTTTGTACCGGCAGGCCATCATGCGGAAACCTCCGAACAATGGGGTTGGCTACATCATCGACCTGGCTGAAATCACCATTCCCGGCGGAGTGATCAGGATCGACCGCACGCGCCTGGCTTTTGAGTATGAGTTGACCCTGGGCCATTTCGGGTTGCCGCATATCAAGGGAGTCAAGGCAGTAGTCCATCAGTTTGAGGACGGTACCAAGCGGGTCATCACGGCTTCCATTCCCGGCAGGAGCGTTGCCTTGATTACCTACCATGGGTGGGATAGCCTCGAGACGTTGGTGCACTCCAACCGGAATGCAGAGGCGGACGAGAGTACGGTGGTTTATGCGCACAAGAAACGTACCGCCAAGAACCCTGCCATGGAGCTGATGGTTACCGTGATGCTGCACAAAATGGACGACAGTGAGTGGACTCAGGAGGAGTTGTCGCCTATCAGGGAGCTGAAAATCAGTGAAGTTACTGCGAATTGGTCGGCATTGGGAGCAAAAATCACCCTGCACAATGGGGAAGAATTTGAGGTCGATTTTAAGGATATTGACGGGAAAAGGGCGTGCTGAGGCAATTGCAGCATCCATATTGAATCAATTGGATTAGTAGGACGAAGGGGGAGGATTGCCTTCAGGAAAGATCGTTGCATCCCGGGTTTTGAATGAAGCGAAAATTAAATCCCCGGCCTGGTTGCTGCATTAAATTCCTTGTTAGTTTTGTGGTCACTAATCTTATTGAAAAAAGGAACATTGACCAGAGAACCAAGAAATAGAGATTACTGGCAATTTGTTTGGTCCAAATTCAGGTCGGGCGACCGTAGCTCATTTGAAGAAATTTACAATGAATTTACGGACCGGCTGTTTGTGTATGGCAACAAGATAACCACTGACAAGGAGTTGGTCAAGGATGCTATCCAGGATCTCTTCATCGATTTGTACAAGTACCATCCAACGATCAAGAATCCTGAATTACTGGAGTTCTACCTCTACAAATCCCTGAAGCATGCCATCATCAAAAAGCTACAGAAGGAGAACCGGTTGCAGAGCATTCAGCCCGACTTTAACTCATTTGAACTCGCCTTCTATGCCGAAACGGAAGATTTTCAGGATGATTCTAAGAGCCGGCAGCTGGATTCTCTGCAAAAGGCACTTAAGGGGCTTGACCAACAAAAGAGAGAGTTGCTGTTTTTAAAATTTGATAGTGGTTTGACATACAGCGAAATAGGTGAATTACTCAATCTAAAACCAGACACGGTAAAAAAACAGGTCTACCGGATTATTCAACACTTGCACGACTCCGTAGGCGCTAAAATCCTTGAACTTTTTCTTCTATGTTGTAAAACATAAAATTTTACCCCATTTCGGGTGTCCCTTTTTCGGAGTTATCTGCTCTTAGTGGAAATTCATTCTCATTTATGGATAACTACGAAAAACTTGTTGAGAATCCCCTCTTTTTCAAATGGATCTACCATCCTGGTCCTGAGATCAATTCATGGTGGGAAACTTATATGGAGTTAAACCCGGCTGATGCACCCCAAATTCTTCTCCTGAAGCAGCGGTTCAGCGCCCTGGGCTATTCGGTGGAATCAATGAGTTCACTGGAAAAGAAGCAGCTGGCCAATCGGATCATGCAGGGCCTGGAATCCATCGACAAGAAGAGAGAACAACGAAGATTCCTCCTTGGTTTAGCCAGGTATGCAGCGATTGCAATATTGTTCTTTTCGATTGGCAGTGTGCTCGTTTACCTGCGAATGGATAAGAAAAGTGCAGCCTGGATGGTGGCTGATACCCGTATTCCCCAACAACTTCAGGGGCCGGTATTGATTTTACCCGAGGGGACGAGTGTTCCGCTGAAAAAGAGTACCTCATCATTGGACTATACGAATCCGGAAGAAGTTGTGCTCAACAATGACTCAGTCATCCACTCCCGGAAAAATGCAGATCAGATTACGACCAATCAGTTGATTATCCCTTTCGGGAACCGCTCCAGGCTCACACTTAGCGATGGCTCGGTGGTCTGGCTGAACGCAGGTAGCCGGCTTATTTATCCTTCCAGATTTTCAGGAAGTGCGAGAGAGGTTCTATTATTTGGGGAGGCTTTTTTCGAAGTTTCAAGGGATGAGAAAAATCCATTCATCGTGAAGACCTCTTCTTTGGAAGTTACCGTCCTGGGAACAAAATTCAACATCTCCGCCTACCCTGAAGACAATGTAATTCAGACTGTTCTGAAAGAGGGAAGTGTTTCAATCCGCAGGAATGGTTCCGGCCTCTTTGAGCAGGACCTCGTACTTACTCCGAACCAAATGGCCTCTTTTGACAAGACAACCCAGGATTCCAAAGTTTCATTGGTCGATGCTGGGGCGTGTACCATATGGACACAAGGGCTACTCTGTTTCGATGATCTGGAGATGTGCCGGATTCTGAAAAGTGTTGAGCGCTATTACAATATTCACATTCAATATGCTGATCCGATGGTAGGATCTCAACGGATTACCGGGAAACTTGATTTGAACAAGGAGGTAGAGCAGGTATTTGAATACATCACCAAAGTGTCTTCCGTGAGATTTACCAAAATAGACGAGAACAACTATCAAATAAAATAAACCGGAAAATGCGGGAACATTGACCGGTTTACAATAAACACCAATTAAAATCAATTTTTCAGTATTCATTTAATGCACAGCAAATTTATGAAAAAAAAATGGCAACCGGATTTTTCCGAATGGGAAAGTCTTAAAAAACTACAGCGAATCATGAGATTAACACTACTCCTTGTATTTGGATTATGCTTTTCGGTTGTAGCCAAAAGCTATTCCCAGACGAAACTGATGGATGTTAAGTTAAGCAATGCCACCATCCATGAAGCGATTGGATATGTGGAAGAGCACAGCGATTTCGTTTTCCTTTACAAAAAAGAGGACATCAATTTGAGTAAAAGGATTGATGTTCAGCTAACAGGAGCCAATATCGACCAGATACTTGCCAAGGTGCTAAAGGATGAAAAAGTTACTTATGAAGTCTACGACCGGCAAATTGTGATCCGAAAAGCTGAGTCAGATGCAGTCGCATTACAACAGAAAAAATCAGTTTCCGGTAAGGTAAATGATGAAAAGGGACAGACACTTCCGGGTGTTTCAATTGTAGTCAAAGGTACCACCATCGGTGTAGTGACGGATGCCAACGGAAGTTATTCCATTCAAAATATCTCTGAAAATGCTACTTTACAGTTTTCCTTTGTGGGAATGCAGATGCAGGAGATTGCAACCAATGGTAAAACCAATATCAATATTGTATTAGCTGAAGAGACGGTTGGAATCGAAGAGGTTGTAGCTATCGGATATGGGACAGTCAAGAAAAGTGACGTCACCGGTGCGGTTGCATCCTTGAAGAAAGATGACATGAACAAGGGGGTAGTTACCTCCATGTCGGGACTTTTGCAAGGAAAAGCTGCCGGGGTTCAGATCACTCAGGGAAGTGCAGAACCCGGTGGTGGCATTACCATTCAAATCCGTGGAGCGGGTTCTGTTAATGCTGGTTCTGAGCCGCTTTATGTGGTGGATGGATTACCTATTGAAATTGGTCAGGTTATTTCAGGCGTTGGAGAAAATATAACCGATGCAAGGGTTCCGCGAAGCCCCATAAGCAACATCAATACTGCTGATATTCAATCAATAGAAATATTAAAAGATGCTTCAGCTACTGCCATTTATGGCGCCAGGGGAGCCAATGGGGTAATTCTTGTAACGACCAAAAAGGGTGCCTCAGGCGCAATGAAAGTCAATTATAGCGGTTATGGTGGTATGCAGAAACCAATTAACATGATCGGTGTGCTCAATGCCTCTGAGTACAAACGGGTATTAAATGAAATTTTGGCTACTCCCGGTTCCAACGTGTCACAAACGGAGCTAGTGGGAGACATTCAGAACAATGGAGCCGGTACAGTCTGGCAGGATGAGTTGATTCGGGATGCAAAGGTTCAGAGCCACAGTTTGTCCTTCAACGGAGGGAATAACACCACCAAATATTTTGCCTCCCTCAATTATTTCAACCAGGAGGGAATCATGATAAATTCAGGTTTTCAGCGGTATGATACACGTTTTAATATGGAGCACAGGGCCGAGAAAATGCTTTTTGGCATCAATTTTTCAACCGCCTATACTTACGATGACCTGCTTCAGGGGGGGTTCGATACCAACGAGCAGGGTGATCCACTATACGCAGCCAGGGGTTTCGACCCAACCTTAAGTGTCTTTAATGCGGATGGAACCTATCAGATTTCTCCGCTTCTGAACATCGACAACCCTGTTGCACTGGCTAATGGAGAAAGAAGCCAGGCAGCCAACTACCGAACGCTTGGAACCATTTTTGGAGAATATACTATTTTGAAAGGGTGGACCGCCAAGGTCAATATTGGATTTGACATGAGAAACAGTCGCCGGGATGATTATGTTTTAAGAATTACAAAGGATGGATTGGCCAATGGTGGAGTAGGTACTATTTTAACAGGGTCAAAAAATAATTATCTGGGAGAATTCACGACGACCTACAATAAGGAATTGCAAAACAACAGCAATTTTACCGTAATGGGTGGTATTACCTACCAAAAGTTTACCAACAGTGACTTCTCGGGTACGGGAAAAGGTTTCCCTGTGGATGAAACAATGACCAACAACATGGGACTAGCCAATTCAGCCTACTACACCATGAACAGCTCTAAAAGCAACAATAAATTGCTCTCTTACATTGGCAGGGCAAATTATAATCTGAACAATAAGTTCCTATTTACTGCCACCATCAGGGCGGATGGTTCTTCGAAATTTGGCGAGAACAATAAATTTGCCTACTTCCCATCTGCAGCTTTCGCGTGGAAGATGACAGATTATCAGTTTATTAAAAATTTTAAAGCAATTAGCTCCTTGAAATTCAGGTCAAGTATTGGCCAGACTGGAAACCAGAATATCTCCAATTTCCTTTCCATCACTACCTTTGGAAGGGGATCAAATGTAATAATCGGTGGACAGCAATATGTTGGTCTAGTTCCGTTGCGAATTGCCAATCCTGATTTGAAATGGGAAACAACACAGCAGTTTGATATTGGATTCGACATGGGATTCTTCAACAACCGGATTATGGCATCGGTAGACTATTACCAGAAAAATACCTATGATATGTTGTTTGCATTGCCGATTCCTGCATCGACAGGTTATAGTTCTGTTATGCAGAATATTGGCAGTTTGAAAAATAACGGCTTTGAACTGACCATTGATTCCAGGAATCTGGAGGGGAAATTCCAATGGAATACCAGTTTCAACCTGAGCACTTTGAAAAACGAGGTAACCGATATTGGAACTATTTCTGAAATTATACACACTGGAGCAGGCCAGACGACCACACAAATTGCCATCATCAGGGTTGGTGAAACGCTCAACTCTTTTTATGGATACCAGACCAATGGTATCTGGCAGACCCAAGCAGATATTTCCGCCTCTGGAACCAAAGACCCTGTTAAACCTGGTGATATAAAATATGTGGATCAGAACGGGGATAAGGTGGTTAATACCTCTGATCGTGTAATTCTTGGGAAGTCAATTCCTTCATTAACATTAGGTTTAACCAATAATCTGTCTTTCAGGAATTTTGAGCTTAACTTCTTTATTGATGCACTTTCAGGAGTGAGCATGCTGAACAATTCGAAGGTTGAAACCTACTTCCCTGTAAGTCACCGGAGAAACAGGATAGCAGAACCTTACCTTAACCGCTGGACTTCCACTAATCCTTCTACTGAATTTCCCTCATTTGTCAATCCTGCAGGCCAGGGCAACAAGGCAGTAAGCGACTTAACAGTTGAGGATGCCTCTTATATCCGCCTGCAATCCATGCAATTAACTTACAGACTTCCACTCAAAAACAAGAAGATATTTGAAAATGTTGCTTTTTATGTTAGTGGACAAAATCTTCATACCTGGACCAATTACACAGGTCAGGATCCAACAACGAACTCCAATGGTAGCAGCACTTTGAAGATTGACTTCAACTCATATCCTGTTGCCCGAACATTTATTTTTGGTGTGGAACTAGGTTTTTAATTTAAACAAATCAGCATTATGAAAATTCAGAATTATATTTCATCCGCATTACTGGGAACGCTCTTGTTGTTCTCCGGCTGTGAAAACCAACTGCAGGAAGATGTTTATTCACAGCTTGATCCGGCTGCTTTAATGCAGTCAGCCAATGGTGTTGAAAGGGTGCTATTCAACGCTTACCGCGATGCACAGATTACAGACAATTTTGGTGGAAACATTTGGTTCCAGGAAGAGTGGACCTGCGACCAGTTCTGGGAAACGGGGGGTGCAGTGAACCTTCAGGCAGTAGTCATGTTAAACTTTACCTGGGATGCATCTTACCCAACACAATTTACTAACCTTTGGAACAATTGCTATGCATCTGTCAGAAATTGCAACCTTGTTTTGGAGAATATTGACAATTCACCTGTGGAGGCTACAATCAAAGAGAGGTCAAAGGCGGAGGCCCGTTTTGTCAGGGCATCAGCCTACTATATTCTCTATACCTTTTTTGGACCTGTCCCCTTGCGTTTAACCACCGTTGGCGATCTGTCCATGGCACGGGCAACCGATGCAGAGATGCAGACCTATTTTGAAAAGGAGTTCGCTGATGTAGCGAAAGTGCTGCCTAACAATGGAGAGGTGAGTGGTTACGGTTATGGAAGAGCTACGAAGGGTGCTGCGTTGGGCTATTTGACGAAATTCTACCTGAATAACCGGCAGTGGCAGAAAAGTGCCGATGCTGCGAAACAGCTGATGGATTTGAATAAATACGCTTTGTGGCCGGACTATACGACGCTGTTCACAGTGGATAACGAAGAGAAAAACAAAGAGTTTGTATGGGTATATCCTTGCAGCCCATTGGGCCCTGGCAACGAGTTTATGAATGGCGCTTTCCCCGCTGCATTTGCCAAAACAGTTGACGGTAAGATCGTCTTTACCTCCAATATGCGAAATTGGGCAAGGATGGACCGTCTTATGGATTTGTTCTATAACTCTTTTGATCCCGCAGATACACGCAGAAATTTGATCATAACCGAATACATCAACAGTTCCGGGCAGAAAGTATCCCTGCTGAATCAAAACAATACCCGGGCATTCAAATTTGTTCCTGATATCAACGCCAATGCAAATAGCCATGGCAACGATATCCCGGTTATTCGGTACTCCGATATTTTACTTGCCAGGGCTGAAGCCTTGAACGAAATAGGCGGTCCAACCCAGGAGGCCTTGAATCTCATTCAACAGGTAAGAGACAGGGCAGGGCTAAAAACGCCATTGGTACTATCCTCTTTCACCAAAGAGAGCTTACGTGACCGAATTCTCCAGGAAAGAGGATGGGAACTCTATG
The DNA here is from genome assembly GCA_945873105.1 of Tangfeifania diversioriginum. GTDB lineage: Bacteria > Bacteroidota > Bacteroidia > Bacteroidales > Prolixibacteraceae > CAINVV01. The sequence continues at coordinate 26,202 of CAMCBW010000019.1, read as the reverse complement.
GTGAAAAAATGAGGAGACAGGATTTACTGCGTCAGGATAAGTTTATCTCTTATGCCAAATCCAGGGGTATCGCTAATGCCCAGGATTACCGCAAGCTCTTCCCCATTCCCCAACCGGAAATCAATGCCAATCCGCTTTGTAAACAGAACCCGGGATATTAAGCGTTTAGAAAAAGGGAATAGACTGAAAAACAGGCATTACCGGCAGTAGGAGAAATTACTGCCGGTGAATGCTGCCTGTTTTAAAGTCATGAGTATCTTCGGTTCAAGAAATACAAATGAGATAAACAAGTGTCATAAATAGTCATCATAATATTTTAAAAATATGGCAATCAGAAGATTTATAATATTTGTTGTCTTATTAGTTTTGGGACCAACATTTTTTGCTCAGGCAAAAGAGAAATTAAAAACCAATAAGCCCAATATTTTAATCATCCTCACCGATGACATGGGCTTTGGCGATGTAGGCTGTTATGGTGGCAACTTTGCGCCAACGCCTAACCTGGATCGAATGGCCAAAGAGGGAATTCGGTTCACCAAATATTATAGCGCTTCACCAATTTGTTCTCCATCCCGGACCGGAATTCTGACCGGAATGGCTCCGGCCAGATGGAATATTACCAGTTATTTGCAAACAAGAGATGGAAACAGGAAATGTGAACAAGCCGATTTTCTGAGTGCTTCGGCTCCGTCTATGGCCAGAATTCTTAAAACTGCTGGCTATGCCACCGGCCATTTTGGCAAATGGCATATGGGTGGCGGGCGTGATGTCACTGAAGCGCCGGGTTTCGGAGCTTATGGATTTGACGAACATTCAAGCACCTGGGAAAGCCCCGATCCGGATCCTCTCCTGACCGCTACAAACTGGATATGGTCTGCAAAAGACAGCATCAAGCGTTGGGACCGCACTGCCTATTTCGTTGACAGAACACTCAACTTTCTGAAACGGCACAAAGATCAGCCTTGTTTTATCAACCTTTGGCCTGACGATGTGCACACACCCTGGGTTCCCAGTCAGGAGAGATTTGGCGCCTACCCCAATGGGCCGGAGGAAGAACGCAAGTTCAGGGCCGTTTTGGATGAATACGACCGTCAAATTGGAAGATTGTTCGAGGGTCTGAAAAAATTGGGAATTGATGAAAACACGCTAGTTATTTTCACCAGTGATAATGGCCCATTGCCAAGTTTCAAAGGATCGCGCTCCGGGAATTTCAGAGGATCCAAACTATCCTTGTATGAAGGTGGTACCCGGATGCCGTTTATTGTCCGATGGCCGGGGCATGTTCCGGCAGAAAAAACCGACCAGCAATCTGTTATTTCAGCCAACGATTTATTGCCTAGCCTCTGTAAAATGGCTGGTGCAAAGTTGCCGGGAGGATTCGCTTTCGATGGCAAAGACAAAAGTCAGGTATTGATGGGCAGACCTACCAATGAAACAAGAACTTTGTATTGGGAATATGGTCGCAACAATAGCTCTTTCGTATTTCCGAAAGAGCGTGACCGCAGTCCTAATCTTGCCATTCGCGAAGGGGATTGGAAATTTCTGATCAATTTTGATGGTACCGATGCTGAACTCTACAATTTGAAAACCGATTGCAATGAAATGACAAATTTAGTTTCAGAAAACCCGAATATGGCTGAAAAACTGAAAACAAAATTACTTAAATGGCGAAATTCCTTGCCCAGGACTACCGAGCATTCAAACTAAAAAGACTGGATATTTTTCCCACTTTGTTGTACCATCACCACTATGTTTAATTGTTTCATTAAACCATTCAATATGGATCTTATAAATAAGTCTTTGGCATTGAGTATCCTGGGTTTCGTACCGTTTAAAACTGCCGATGCTCAGAAAGTACAAAAGCCCAACATTATTATTATCATGGCCGATGATATGGGTTATTCAGATCTGGGCTGTTATGGCAGTGAAATTCTGACGCCAAATCTTGACAAACTTGCTGCCACCGGAGTAAGATTTACCCAGTTTTATAATTGTGCCAGGTGCTGTCCTACAAGGGCTTCACTTTTAACCGGACAATATCCGCAAAGTGTAGGGATCAGGGGAATGGGGGTGAACCTGAACAGGAATGCAGCTACCATTGCTGAGGTCTTAAAGTCAGAAGGTTATCATACCGGGATGACCGGGAAGTGGCACCTGTCTCTGACCAAACCGCTCGAAAACAAAGAGGAGCATCTGAGATGGTTGGCGCATCAAACAGACAATGGCCCATTTTCTCCGCTTGAGAACTATCCTTGTAACAGAGGATTTGAGGAACACTACGGAATAATTTGGGGGGTAGTCAACTTTTTTGATCCGTTCAGTCTGGTACACAATGAGAAACAGATCAAAAAAGTACCCGCGGATTTTTACATGACAGACTATATTACCCAGAAATCGCTGGATTTAATTGACCAGTTTAGTTCGGATAACAAGCCATTTTTTCTATATGTGGCGCATACTGCCCCGCACTGGCCGCTTCATGCAAGGGCCGAAGATATTGCCAAATACAAAAATGTTTACAAAGAGGGGTGGGAGGTACTTCGAAGTAAAAGATACCAGCGGATGATTGATTTAAAGCTGATTGATCCTGCAACCTCTGTTTTGCCGCTCAATTCATCAGAAAAAGCATGGGCCGATTGTAAAGAACAGGCACAGGAGGCTGAGAATATGGCCGTTCATGCGGCTATGATAGATAGGTTGGACCAGGGGGTTGGCATGATTGTACAGCGGTTAAAGGACAAGAAGGAGTATGAAAACACGATCATCTTTTTTCTGTCCGATAACGGAGCCTCTTACGAACGGGGATATCCTCCGGGCTTTGATCGACCCGGATTTACCAGAGACTCAACCAGGATTGTTTACAATGCAGAACATCCGGGTGCACAGACGACCTGGAATTACCTCGGCAATGCCTGGGCAAGTGCGGTGAACACTCCCTACCGGTACTGGAAGAAGGAAAGCTATGAGGGCGGGACAAAAACGCCTTTCATCGTAAGCTGGCCTGCCCGGTTGAGCAAGCAGGAGAACACCATCAACAGGGGGGTGGGGCATGTGATTGATATTCTGCCAACCTGTCTGGAACTAGCAGGAGCGGAATATCCTGCCAGTATAAACGGTCTAACAACACATAATCCTGACGGGAAAGATTTAATGCCATTGCTCCTGGGGAAATCAACCGCTATCCATGACACGCTTTTCTGGGAACACGAAGGTGGTCGTGCTGCCAGGTTAGGAGACTGGAAAATTGCCTCCTTGAAGGGAAAAGAGTGGGAACTTTTCAATTTGGCAGAAGATCAGACAGAAACAAAAAACCTGGCAAACCAATTTCCCGATAGGGTGAAGAAAATGGATGAAATGTGGCAGGTCTGGATGAAACGTGTAAATCAATAGAAAATTGAATTATAACTAACAGAAAATCATAATTTGACATGGATTTTATGAAACGAACATGTTGCTTCACGACGTTTAGGAGAATGATAATAATTTCATCAACATGGAGTTCCATACTTCCTTTAAAAACAAATTATTATAGTATGAAAATCAAGGTAATCTTAGCTATTCTTTTTTTTACAAGTTGTATCACTGTTTTCGGCCAGAAAACTCAATGGAACATGGAACAAGCCAACAGATGGGCTGCCGAAAACGGATGGCTCCGTGGCTGTAATTTCAACCCAAGTACAGCCATCAATCAGTTGGAAACCTGGCAGGCAGAGAGCTTTGACGCCAGGACAATCGATCGGGAACTAGGTTGGGCAGAGGGAATCGGCATGAATGTGATGCGGGTCTATCTTCACCATGTGGCCTGGCAGGTTGATAAGGAGGGATTTAAAAAGAGAATGGAAGATTACCTCACCATTTCTACCAAACACGGGATTAAAACCATCTTTGTCTTCTTCGACGACTGCTGGAACCCAACCTACAAGGCAGGCAAACAACCGGAACCAAAAATTGGGGTCCACAATTCAGGATGGGTAAGAGACCCGGGAGATTTGTACTTTCAGGACGCAGCCCTCATCAAGGTGCTGGAAGCCTACGTAAAGGATATCCTTACCACTTTTAAAGAGGATAAACGGATTGCGCTGTGGGATCTCTACAATGAACCGGGCAATTCGGGATATGGCAACAAATCATTGCCTCTACTGAAAAAAGTATTTGAATGGGGATGGCAGATTCGCCCTTCCCAACCCCTCTCTGCGGGATTGTGGAGTCTGCCGCTCAGCGAACTGAACAAATTTCAGGCAGAGAATTCCGATATTATCACCTACCACAACTATGAGTCACCAGAGAAGCACCAGGCTGCCATTGATACCTTGAAAAGATACCAAAAACCGCTTGTCTGTACCGAATACATGGCCCGCCGCAACAACAGCCTCTTCACCAACATCATGCCTATGCTGAAGAGGCAAAATATTAGTGCCATCAACTGGGGACTCGTAGCCGGAAAGTCCAACACCAAATATGCCTGGGACGAACCAATCAAAGATGGATCGGAACCCAAACTGTGGTTCCACGAGATCTTTCGTCCGGATGGAACTCCCTACAAACTGGAGGAGGTTGAACTAATCAAAGGTTTGACTGGTATAAAGTAACTATCCTCCCTTTTTTATTTTGAAGGAGGTAATCTCATACAATTTGACTTTGTTATTCCTGAAATACAGGCCTGGAAACATATCTAAAATCCAAATTCAAAAGATGAAAACATCGCTTTTTGTTATCCTGTGGTTAATGTGCTCATTTTCACTGACAGCCCAGGTAGCTGGGTTTAGGGCGCCCGCCTACCCCCTGGTAACACATGACCCCTATTTCAGCATCTGGGCGACCGATGAGGAACCGACCCGTTGCGAGACGACGCACTGGACAAACAAGCCAATGCCCATCCACATCATGGTCAAACTGGACAGCAAGGTATATCGTTTGATGGGGAAATCTCCTGCCTGGATTCCTGCGGCTAAGTCGACAGGCAATCAGATTACTCCCACCCAGACGACATTCTCATTTCTTCAGGATGGGGTAACGATCGATTTATGTTTTTTGTCACCACTTCTGGCCGAGGACCTAGATCTCGTATCCCGACCGCTGACTTACGTTACCTGGAAATTCTCCTCAAATGATAAGATGGCACACACAGCCGAAATCTATTTTGCCATTTCCGGCTTGGTTACGGTGGATAGCAAATCACAGCAGGTGACTTGGGAAAGTCAGACTATTCAGAATTTGCAACTGCTCAAAATGGGGAGTAAAGAGCAGCCGGTGCTTCAGAAGAGCGGTGATGATCTGCGAATTGACTGGGGTTACCTGTATGCGGCAGCCGAAAAAGGGGAAGGAGTTTCCTCTTATGCAGGAAGACGGGATGAAGCGGTTAGCTCATTTACCAGCGGAACCCCTTTCCCTGCAATGGATGAGGCAGACCAAGGCAGACGGGTAGGAGAGCTAAACCCGGTTCTTGCCTTGCAAATTCCCTTTCAGATTTCTGCCGGAAGTATGGTGGAAAAGCACATCATGCTGGCTTATGACGATATTTTTTCAGTTGAATATTTTGGGAAAAAGTTGGAGGGATACTGGAAGAAAAAATTTTCAGGAATTGAGGATTTACTACTTGCAGCCAACAAGGAATATGCAGCGGTAAAGAACCGATGTGACAGTTTTGACAGGAATTTAGCAGCAAAAGCTGAAAAACTTGGTGGGAAAGAATACGCATACATCTGCTCCTTGGCGTACCGCCAATGTATGGCCGCCCACAAAGTTGTAAAAGATGAAAATGGTCTGGTCCTTTGCTTCTCGAAAGAGAATTTCAGCAATGGATCGATGGGAACAGTGGATGTATTCTATCCTGCCTCCCCTTTCTTCTTGTACCTGAATCCGGAGCTGATGAAGGCCCAAACCACCCCAATTTTCGATTATGCTGAATCGGGCAGATGGCCATGGCCCTATGCTCCGCATGACATAGGAAAGTATCCACTCGGAAATGGGCAAAAATATGGTGGTGGAGAAAAAACGGAAGACCGCCAAATGCCTGTCGAAGAGTGTGGAAATATGGTCATTCTTGCTGCTGCAATAGCCAAAACAGAGGGCAATGCTGCCTATGCGGCAAAATACTGGCAAATCATCACAAAATGGGCGGAATATCTGCGAGACAAAGGGTTCGATCCTGAAAATCAGCTGTGTACGGATGATTTTGCTGGTCACCTGGCCCACAATACCAATCTGTCTGTAAAAGCGATCATGGGACTTGCCTCCTATGCTTCACTCTGTGAAATGCGGGGATTGTCGGCAGAAGCCGCGAAATATAGACAGATCGCTACCGCGATGGTCCAGAAATGGACGGAAGCAGCCGATGATGGGGATCACTACAAACTTGCATTCGACAAACCCGGAACCTGGTCTCAGAAGTACAACATGGTTTGGGACAATGTGTTGGGATTTAATATATTCCCTAAAACAGTCAAGGAGAAGGAGATCCGGTTTTATCTCAAGAGTATGAATCGTTACGGATTGCCATTGGACAACCGTGAGAGTTATACGAAACTGGATTGGATACTTTGGTCCGCTTCCATGGCAGATTCCAACCAGCAGTTTAAAGAACTGATCCGTCCGGTTTATAACTTTCTGAATGAGACACCCGACCGGGTTCCTATGACAGACTGGTATTGGACCAAAAGTGGTGAACTTCGCGGATTTATCGCCCGGTCAGTGGTAGGTGGTGTCTACATGGAGTTGTTGAAAGAGAAATTGAGCGCAAAATGAAGAATTGCCTGGAATGCTGGTCTGCAAGCTGTGGGATCATTCTCTTATCAGGAAGTCTGTTGCAGGCACAGAAGCCTAATATTGTCATCTATATTGCAGATGACCAAAGTTACTCCGACGTATCAATCAACGGCGCTTTAGGCTTGCAAACTCCAACTGCAGAATTGCTTGCCAAAGAAGGCATGAGATTTACAAACGCTTTCGTTGCCTCACCTGCTTGTGCCCCAAGCCGGGCCGCCCTGCTAACCGGTTTGATGCCTTCACGGAACGGGGCAGAGGCCAACCATACCTATCCCAAGCCGGGTACGCTGGTTTTGACCAAAAAATTGCAGGAGTCTGGATACAAGGTGCTCGGTTTCGGAAAGGTTGCCCACGATAAGATGAACATGGAGTGTGGTTTCGATTTCTATTCGGAACCACGGATCAATCTTTTTGATCATGTGGCTGAATACTTCAGGAGCAACCAACCCAACCAGCCGGTTTGCCTGATGGTCGGTGACCGGCGTCCTCATGTACCATGGACTGCTAAAAGTATTTACGATCCTTCTGCCTTAAAGCTTCCACCCAATTTCATTGACACCAAAGAGACCCGCAATCATTGGGCAAAATATTATACTGAAATAACCATTTTCGATGATGAGATGGGTAAAGTCTATTCGTTGGCAAAAGAAAAATTCGGTGACAATTTCATTTTCATTTATACCGCCGACAATGGTGCTCAGTGGCCTTTCGGCAAGTGGAATCTCTACGATGCAGGGATCAAAGTGCCGCTGATCATTGTATGGCCAGGTCATATCAAACCCAATACCATAACTTATGCAATGGTAAGCTGGATCGATATTCTTCCGACACTTTTAGATTTGACAGGAAGCAAATGGCCACAGCAACTGGATGGTCAATCCTTCTTGAAGGTATTGACAGGAAAAGCAGATAAACACAGGGAATTCATTTTTACCACCCACAGCGGCGATGGCAAAATGAATGTTTATCCTATCCGAAGTGTCCGTAACAGTCGCTATAAATACATTGTGAATTTAAGGTCAGAAAATTATCATTCCAACCACTCTGATATTTTAAGAAAACCAAATGCCGGTGCCTACTGGAATTCATGGGATGAAGTTGCCCAATCCAGTCCCCTTGCAACTGCAATCATTCTAAAATATTTCGTCCGTCCGGCAGAGGAATTCTATGATATTCAGAATGATCCGTTTGAGCAGATTAATCTCATTGAGAGCAAATCGAACCAGAAGCAGATCAATAAGATGCGGCATTTACTCGAAGATTGGATGAATGTTCAGGGTGATACGAAAAAAGTATTCGACATCCCTTATCCTGCCACAGGACCAAAACCACATGATATGGGAATTCAATAATCAAAATAGCAGACACAAATTTTTTAGTAATCAATAAAAATTTTTACCATGCGATTACCCATTTTCTTTTTTCTGATCATTCTGCTCCTTTCGGGATGTTCAAAGTCGTTTACTTATAAAATAGCCCAAAGCCCTATGGTGACCGATTTTGCTGCCCGGGTCGATCCCGAAAATCCGTTACCTGAATATCCACGTCCCCAAATGGAGAGAGAGGAATGGCAGAACCTGAATGGTTTATGGGATTATGCTTTGCAACCAATAGGATTCCAATCTATACAGGGTTTAACCAGTGAAAGTAGCTGGACATCCGGTGAAATACCCAATGAATGGATAGGAAAAATACTGGTTCCCTTTGCCGTGGATGCTCCGCTTTCTGGTGTTGGTCAGGTATTACGCCCGGACGAAGTAATATGGTACCAGCGTTCGTTTAAAGTTCCTTCTGACTGGAAAGGGAAAAATGTGCTTTTGCACTTCGAATCCAGTGATTGGGAATCCAGCGTGTATATCAACGGACAGAGAGTTGGTCAGCATCGCGGAGGATATGATCCGTTTTCTTTTGATATAACTCCCTATCTGAAAAGTGGTAACAACCAGCTGCATGTTTGTGTCTGGGATGCCACTGAAGGGCAGAGTCAGGCAATTGGCAAACAAATAATGCCTGAAAACAGAAAGGGTTTTCGTTATCAACCAACAGGTGGAATATGGAAAACCGTTTGGATGGAACCAGTTCCTGAGAACTCCATCAAAAACTTGAAAATTATTCCTGAATACGACAAATCAATCGTTAGAATAAATGTATCTACCAGTGATTCAAAAGGTACTATTGAGGCTCAGGTCTGGGAAGGTGGAAAAATGATCTATGAGAATTCTGGTTTTAAAGGTTCTGTGATTGAAATACCCATTAAGGGATTTAAAGCCTGGTCACCAGATAGTCCTGTATTGTACGACTTGAAAGTTAGGTTAAAGGATGGTGAAAGAATTCTTGATGAGGTAGCCAGTTATTTCGGTATGCGAAAAATTGAAATAAAGAAAGCGGATGATGGATTTCAGCGAATTTTCCTTAACAATGAAGAGATATTTCAGTATGGTCCGTTGGACCAGGGATACTGGCCGGATGGAGTGTTGACTCCTCCCTCTGATGATGCTATCAAATACGACCTTGAATACCTGAAAAAGATTGGTTGCAACATGGTGAGGGTACATATTAAGACCCATCCCGACCGATGGTATTACTGGGCAGATAAACTGGGACTATTGGTCTGGCAGGATATGGTTTGCATGCCTAAATACGGTCAAACAGTGGACGATGCTGCTGCAAAACAATGGCAAACCGAATTTAAGTCGATGGTTGATTGGTTGCATAACCACCCTTCAATCGTTATGTGGATTGTTTTCAACGAAGGCTGGAGCCAGCATAATACGGTGTATTACACGAATTGGATGGAGAAGTACGATTCGACAAGATTGATCAACTGCGCAAGTGGTTGGACTGATTTTCCCGCAGGTGATATTTTGGATGTGCATGACTACACCTTTTATCCAAGGAACAATGCGGCAGACTATAAACTAAAGGGGAAACGGGCATTGGTTATTGGTGAAGCCGCCGGTATCAATCTCGCCATACCTGGGCATACCTGGTATTCCGATACAAACAAACCAAAACAGAATGAACATAATAATTATAATCCGGTCGACAAATACAATTTCAAGGAAGAGTCAGTAAGACATACCTATGGATCTCCTGAGGTTTTTGAAAACGCTTATGGCAAATTCATTGAATCCATACGCTGTCTTAATGCAGGGAGCGGATGCAATGCGTTGGTATATACGCAAATAACTGACGTTGAGCACGAACTTAACGGCTATTTGACCTACGACCGGAAAATCTCTAAAATAGCACCGGAAGTGATGAGGAAGATTAATGAAACCCTTTATACCAAGCCAGAACTGAAGCCCATCGTTGCTTTTGGTTCCGATTGGATTGACACCAAAGGTCAAAAGGTTAAACTCCCGTCAGGAGATCAAAATGAATTCATTCAAGTCAAAACCAACCTAAAAGCACCTTTTACTTTTTCAAAACAATTTATATGTAAGGACATCCCTCAAAGATTAGCAGTGGCCCTCAAAGGATTTACCGATTGTGAAATAAAAATAAATGGCGATGTTTTCAGAAAAACCACATTGGATGCACGTTTTGGTGAACCGGGGATAAATTTTTATCCTGTTTATGAGGATGAGTTAAAGATGTTAAGAAGTGGCCTCAATACGATAACTATCAATGCTGAAAAGCCATCTAAAATTGAATTGATTGATGTAGCGCTATTTTCCTATTAAATCTTAAGAAATGATGAACCCTTTTCAAATATGGCCACTGGCATTTCTTGTAGTTGGTCAGTTTATTAACCCGTTACGTGCTGAGGCGCAAAAGGGAAAGCCCAATCTGGTACTATTCATGGCCGATGATTGTTCTTATTACGACTTGGCATGTTACGGCAGTGTTGATTCCAAAACACCCAACATCGACAATTTTGCTACCCAGGGCATTCGTTTTACCAAGGCATACCAGGCAGCTCCGATGTGTTCTCCTACCCGTCACAACCTTTATACTGGTTTGTGGCCTGTAAAAACAGGAGCTTATCCAAACCATACATTTGCCAAAGATCGTACACTGAGCATCATTCATCACCTAAAACCGGCAGGGTATCAGGTTGCTTTGATTGGCAAATCGCATGTACAACCTGAATCGGTCTTCCCTTGGGATCTATATTCGCCACTAACAAAAAGCAATGATATAAATTTTGCTGAAGTCGATTCGTTTATGAATGTATGCACTTCAAACCATCAGCCTTTTTGTCTGTTTGTAACGTCGAATCAGCCACACACCCCATGGAATAAAGGGAATCCCAGTTTGTTTAATCCGGAAAGAATAGCATTGCCTCCTTTTTATGTTGACGTTCCCGAAACCAGGACCAACTTCTGCAAATACCTGGCCGAAATCAACTACATGGACAAGGAATTTGGAACTTTACTCGGTAAGTTGGAAGATCACAAACTCAATGACAAAACGGTAGTAGTTTATCTGAGTGAACAGGGCAACAGCCTGCCTTTTGCCAAATGGACCTGCTACGAGGCAGGAGTCCACTCTGCCTGTCTGGTTCGTTGGCCGGGAGTGATCCAACCTGGTTCAACATCGGAGGCAATTGTTGAATATGTGGATATTTTGCCGACTTTCCTCGAAATTGCAGGTACAAAACCTCTGACTCCACTCGATGGGAAAAGCTTTGTTCCGGTGCTGACCGGTAAAGAAAAGGCTCACAAGCAATACACCTTCTCGATACAAACGACACGCGGAATCTACAGTGGAAGTGAATATTACGGGATTCGCTCAGTGGCTGACAGGAAATATCGCTACGTGCTGAATCTTTCCCCTGAAGCCACCTTTCAAAATACTGAAGTACTGGCCCCGCTTTTCAAAAAATGGCAACAAAAAGCGCTGACGGATTGTCTGGCAAGGTGGATTACCAATAAGTATCAGCACCGTCCGGCTATTGAGCTTTACGATCTGGAGAAGGATAAATATTGTATGCATGACCTTGCCGGAAATGCTGCATACAAACCGGTGGTTGAGCGGCTGGATCGTGCCTTGAAAGCATGGATGGCCTCCTGCGGAGATGAAGGACAAGCTACCGAAATGAAAGCGCTTGACCATCAGTTTAAAAATGCTGATGGAACGGTTGGAGGGGAAAAATAGATGACCCCACCAACATCATATCCAGTTGATTTTTTACTGCAGAGAATTGAAATTCAATGTAATAACTTACACAGAATCAATCAAAAGTAACATGAATATTCCGACAGTCATAACCCTGGGCCTTGCTTTTTGTTGCCATGTTGCACAGGCTCAAAAACCAAACATCGTCCTGATAATGGCCGACGACATGGGCTTCTCTGATATTGGATGTTACGGCAGCGAGATACCCACGCCAAATATCGACAAACTGGCTCAGAACGGCCTGCGGTTCAGTAATTTTCACAATACTGCCCGCTGTTGCCCAACACGTGCTTCGTTGCTGACCGGACTTTACCAGCATCAAACCGGCATTGGACAGATGACCACCGAAGCCGGGAATAATTTCGATTTCGGAGTGGAGGGCTACCGTGGCTATCTGAATAAAAAGTGCGTGACCATTGCCGAAGTATTGAAACAAAACGGCTACCATACCTACATGACCGGGAAATGGCATTTGGGTTCAGATGCGCTTTCCAAACGTCCGCTACAACGGGGGTTTGAACACTATTACGGTTCTTACCAGGGTGCGTTCAGCTATTTCGACCCCAAAGGAGTGCGTTGCCTCATTGACGAAACTGACACAATTCGTGCGCCAAAAGGATTTTACAGCACCGATGCGTTTACCGATAAGTCCATAGCGTTTATTAAGGAAAAAAAAGATGATAAACCCTTCTTCCTTTATTTGGCTTACAATGCCCCACACTGGCCCCTTCACGCAAAACAGGAAGATATTCAGAAGTTTACAGGAAAATACATGGAAGGCTGGGACGAACTGCGAAAGCAACGCTTCGAACGCCAACTTAAGATGGGTTTGTTCGATAAAAATACGAAACTTTCACCACGCGACTCACGCGTAAGGGACTGGAATGAAGTTTCTGAGGAGCAAAAGAAGCTAAGCGATTACCGGATGGCAGTCTATGCAGCACAAGTATATTGTGTCGATTATAACATAGGTAAACTCGTTGATTATCTGAAACAAATCAATCAACTCGACAATACCTTGATTATGTTTCTAAGCGACAATGGTGCTTGTGCAGAGCCCTACAAAGAATTTGGCGGCGGAGAGCAGTCCGACATTAACGATCCGGATAAAGCAGGATCAGTTTCCTACGGAATTGGATGGGCCAATCTGTCAAATACTCCTTTTCGTGCTTTCAAGGTGAATGCCGAAGAGGGCGGCATTGCTACCCCATTTATTGCCCACTGGCCGGCAGCCATAAAATCACAACGTGGAAAAATTACAGCCACGCAAGGACATATTTTGAATGTGATGCCAACTGTTTTGGAAGTTGCCGGGGCAAATTATCCCAAAATATATGGTGGAAATGCAATTTTGCCACTCGAAGGGATTAGTCTGGTTCCAACATTTCTGAAAGGGAAACAGAAGGAACCCGAATATCAGTTTTGGGAACATTCCAACAACTGTGCAGTACGAAAAGGGAAATGGAAAGCCATCTCTACGGTTGGTTCAGATAAATGGCAGTTATTCAATTTGGAAACAGACCGTACTGAATTAAACGACCTCGCTTCTCAATATCCAGAAATTGCTGTTGACCTGGCAACAAGTTGGCATCAATGGTCGGTACGATGCAAGGTTGTTCCAAAGGGACAAAAGACAAAGAATAGTTACAATTGATTTTCCCTGATGAGAACAAATATAAAAGCTTATTTGATTTGCACCGAAACAGGAATGGTGTTGGTATAGTCATTTGACTAAATACAACATACTAAAAACTAAATACATATGATATTTATTTTACTTTTACTAGCCTTTGTCTCTCTTCCTGACGAGGTAATTGTTACCAGTTCTGTCTCAAAACCTTCTGAAATTAGGAAGGCAATGACTGCCCACGATCGGGCCATTCATGTCAAGGATGGCTGGATCCGGGATCCCTATATCATCAAAGGTCCGGATGAGTTCTTTTACCTGACGGGCACCACACAGCCCTCTTCGCTTAAGGAATCACCAAAAACCAAATACAACTCCGGATTGGGTGATTCAAGTCTGGTTGGCTATGAACTCCGTGCCTGGAAAACCAAAGACTTTGTTAACTGGGTATCTTTGGGAGTTCCCTATACCCTCAAAGACGCCATCTGGTATGGTGCAAATCCAGAGAAATTCAAAAATGTACCTGAATCCCAGTGGCGCTTGTGGGCTCCTGAATTTCATTTCATCAACAACAAGCTTGCGCTGATACATACCAGCCCATCACCGGTGGCTGGTGCTAACTTATCCGTTGCATCAAGTACGGAACCAAAAGCTCCATGGGCCAACCCAATGGGAGTCAAAATAGCCAAACGACATGATCCCTCTCTCTTTCTGGATGATGACGGTACCTGGTGGATGATCTGGGGCGCTACCTCGATTGCACCACTCAAATCAGATCTCTCAGATTTTGCAGGAAAAGCTGTCGATATTGGTCCGGCAGGTGAAATGAGCAAGATGGGGCATGAAGGATGTCTTATCCGCAAAATCCACGGGAAATACGTACTCTTCGGCACCGGCTGGTCGACAGGAAAAATGCGCAAGGGTAGTTACAATCTTTATTATGCGGTTGCCGACAAGATTACGGGTCCCTATGGTGAACGTAAATTTGTTGGTCGCTTTTTGGGTCATGGAACACCTTTTCAGGACAATTTGGGAAAATGGTGGTGTACTGCTTTCTTCAATGGCAATATTCCCCCACTTTCCAAAGAGGGAATTCAATCCAGAGATCTTTCGCAGAATGCCCAAACAATTAATGAACAAGGAGTTACTATGGTGCCGCTTGATGTTAAAATGATAGAAAACGAACTCCTGATTCGAGCCATTGATCCTGACTATTCCAACCCTGGACCTGATGAAGGTCAAAAATTTTAATAAACTGGAGAGACCTGGAATGTCCCTGGATTGGCTGCATGTTGCGCTGCTTGGACGATAAGGTTGGGTTAATCTCTCGAATACCCCATTCCAATTCCTTTACTTTTAGTAGCTTTATATCCCCAAACGAAAAGGAATATTTTACAATCAAAATATACACCGAAATGTTAAAGAGTTTACTTCCAGTTTTTTTCATTATGTTAATGGTCAAGGGTTACGCCCAAACCGCCATCTGGACCAGACATGAAATCGGGTTCGAGAGTGCAAAATTGTACAACAATCCGCTTTATGAGGTAAAGGATTTTAAGGTCAAACTGACTGCTCCTTCCGGTCGCGTGCTGGTGGTACGGGGTTTCTGGGATGGTGGTACAAAATGGAAAGTCCGGTTTCTTCCCGACGAGACCGGCAGTTGGAATTGGAAGTCCGAGTGTGCAGACCAAAGCAATGCTGGATTACATGCGAAAACGGGCCAATTCGATTGTGTGGCCAACCAATCGGCTAATGCCATTTTCCGGCGTGGAGCCATCCGGCACCGTCCCGGTGATTATTACCTTACGCACCACGATGGCACCCCCTTCTTTTGGCTGGCCTGTACGGCATGGAATGGGGCACTGAAATCGACCGATGCGGAGTGGGAGCTCTACCTGAACCAACGCAAGAAGAACAATTACAATGTGATTCAGCTGGTCACCACCGAATGGCGGGGTGGGGACAAGAATGCCGAAGGTTTGACCGCCATCGAAGGGAGTGGCTACATTCGAATCCATCCCGAATTTTTTAAAAGGATGGATCAACGAATTGAGGAGGCCAATGCCAAGGGTCTTGTTGTCTCCCCGGTAATTTTATGGGCGTTGCCTTCCGGTCAGGGAAGAGAGTTGAGTCCGGGATATACCCTTCCGCTCGAGGAAGCGGTGCTACTGGCCAAATACATTGTCGCACGTTACCAGGGAAATCAGGTGGTTTGGACACTGGGCGGGGACGGCAAATACTATGACGACCAGGAGGTAAAATGGCGGGAGATTGGCCGCCGGGTCTTCAACGACATCGATCATGCCCCTGTTA
Organism: Tangfeifania diversioriginum; assembly: GCA_945873105.1. GTDB lineage: Bacteria > Bacteroidota > Bacteroidia > Bacteroidales > Prolixibacteraceae > CAINVV01. Next base: position 10,373 of record CAMCBW010000019.1, on the reverse strand, counting down.
CGCTTCATCCGCACGGAAGTTCCTGGGTGGGAGAGTTGTACAGCCAGGAGGAGTGGTACGACCAGGCAGGTTACCAATCCTCGCACAGCAATGGCGAAAAGGTGGTGAACTGGATCAACCAGGGACCAATGGCCAGGATGTGGCGCAAGTTGAAACCGATGCCCTACATCAACATGGAACCCAATTACGAGGAGATCAACTTCTCCATAACAGCCAAAGATGTCAGGAATGCCTCCTACTGGAGCATCCTTGCCACCCCAGTTGCCGGGGTAACCTATGGCGCCAACGGCATCTGGCCCTGGCTGCGGGAAGGTGAAATGATACTGAACCACCGCGATGCCCCTGGAACCTCCACCTGGCGCAAGAGCATTGACTTTCCAGGGAGCCTGCAGATGGGGTACCTTGCCGGTTTCTTTGCCAAATTGGCATGGTGGGAGCTGAGACCCGCCAATGAAATACTCCTGAATCAACCCGGGAAGACTACTTACAATCAGTGGATTTCTGTGGCCAAATCACCCGATGATGGCTGGATAGTCGCTTATATCCCCCACAAGGCGGATGTAAAAATGGCTAATCCAAACCACTTCACCTATACTGCCCAATGGTTTGACCCGATCCGGAACAGTTATTCGGAAGCCTCCATCAAACAGGGAGTGATACTGGAGTTTGAACACAACTTTGAGGAAGACCGGCTGATTGTCCTGAAAAGAAAATAAGAAGCTATTTTGAATTTCTTTTATAGAGTGAAAATCGCATGCGATTTTCCAACTCTGTGTAACTCCGGGGTTCCTCTTGTGAAAATACCAAATTGTAGAAATGTCTATAAACCAATTAATTTTGATTAATAGACATTTATCCTCTGTGTTGTAAGCTTAAGCGGTCACTTGAACTGGTGAAGAGGTATTTAACCCGTAAACCCGATCGCTCCGGCAATCGCACTGATGCTGCGCAACAATTCGGCAAGTAGTTGATCAGATTCCGGGGTATTGCCCTGTACCGTTTTGCTTCTCCAAAGGCTGAGAATTTTCACCTGGTATTCGTGGAGCGGTTTCATCGCTTCTGCCCTCAGGAGGGTCGAATAGTAATGGTTTTGTCTTCTTTGGGCGATCGGCACATCCAAAAGCTGGTCAATCATCCGGCGGGTTCGCGAAAGCTCTTCCAGCAGCAGGGATAGGAAAGTGTCACACTGTGGCACCTCTGAAGCAAGTGCGGCGTATTTTCTGAATACATCTTCATCCGACGAAGCCAGGCTCGAATCAACATTGGTGAGAATGTACCTGATAAACGGATCGGATTGGGCAGCCATTTTGAGCCGATCAAACTTACCGGGATCCTGGAGGAACATCTCCTCCAGGGTGGTTCCGACCCCATACCAACTGGTGATGTTGAAGCGGCATTGACTCCAGCTAAAAACCCAGGGAATCGCCCTCAGGTCGGCAAGTGACCTTTTGCCGGTCCGGCGTGCCGGGCGGCTTCCTATCTTGCTTCGTTCAATGGCATCGATGGGGGTTGCCTTTTCATAAAATTGGATAAATCCCGGTTTTTGTGTCAACTCCTTGTAAACCGACATACTTTTAAAAGCCAGATAATTGAGTTCTTCGGACAAATGATGGACTGCATGTTCATTTTTGGGTCTGAGCATGGAGGCGGCAAGTGTCCCGCTGGTTAACAGTTCCAGGTTGTACACCGCGTTGATCTTGTTGGCATATTTTCTTTCGATGGTTTCGCCTTGTTCTGTCAGGCGGATCTCACCCTGCAAGGAACCCGGAGGCAGTGCGCGGAGGAACCAGTGGGTAGGTCCTGCGCCACGACTGATGGAACCACCCTTCCCATGGAAAAAACAGACAGAGACCTGGTGCTTTTTCCCAATCTCCACCATCTTGGCCTGTGCCTCGTAGAGATACCATTGGCTGGCCAAAATGCCCCCGTCCTTGTTGCTGTCGCTGTAGCCGATCATGACCTGCTGTGTCATCCTGGCCGAGGAATTCATCCGTTGCTGCAACCTCAGGCTATTTTTGGTCACCGGATGGGAAAGAAACTGATCGAGGATTTCGTGGCTGTGCATCAGATCCTCAATGGTCTCAAAAAGTGGGACAACCGGCAGCCTGGATGCCAACCCTTCCGAGCCGTTCACCAGCAGTCCGGCCTCCCTTTCCAGCAGATAGACAATCAGCAGGTCAGAGACATTTCGGGTCATGCTCACGATCAATGAACCCAGGGCATAATGCCCGTATTTGTTGATATGTTCGCTGATTACCCGGTAGGAATCTACCGTAGCCCTGGCTTCAGCGCCCAGGGTCATACTGGGGTGGGTAAAAGGGCGGTTCGAATTTAACTCCGCATTCACCAGGCGAATCCTTTCACCAGGTGCTGCATGGATGAACTTTTCGCCATCCAACCGGGCAGCCTCCAGCAGTTGCGCCAGGGCCAACTCGTGGAAATGGCTGTTTTGACGGATGTCGAGTTTTGCCAGGTGAAATCCAAAAGTAGCAACGAGCCGGATGAGCTCATTGACATCGGAAAAGGCAATCGAAGCCGCACCATAACCTATCAATCCCTCTTGCAAAACATGCAAATCAGCCAAAAGTTCGGAAGAGTTCGAATAGCTGATCCAGCTTTCCCTGATCTCCTGGTGGAGCTCCACCACGGTGACTCCCGGAAGTTTACCGGCTAGAAAATCGACAAATTGCTTGAACGCTTCGTTGGAATAGGAGAGCTTGTAGGACTCATTACCTGACTTTAGCTCCCGATGGATCGTTTCATATCTTTCCTGAAATTCGGCAGAAAGCTGGGTTGGTTCCACGTAGAAACTCAGATTTTTCCCCAATTCAGCCAACGCTTTCCGGATATTCAGGAAAGCCCCGATTCGAAGTTTTTGCAGCGTGTGGTGCGTAACCTCCGCTGTGATCAATGGATGACCATCCCTGTCCCCACCTACCCAGTTTCCAAAAGTTATTCGGGGGAAATTTTCAGCTCTTCTGACCAGGGCAGGATCGAAGCCTGCCTCCTCCCAGGCCTGTACCAGGCGTCTGTCGTGCTGGACAACCACCTCCGGAAATACCTGGGTCAAATAGTGCATGATATTGTCCAGTTCCGAATCAACATTGGGTTTTTCGGTGTAAACATCGGAGATTCGCCAGATTCGGTGAAGGGCAATCTTGATGTTGTTTCGCAACTCATGCTGCTCCATTTTGGTGTACATGCTGTTCTCCCGTTTTACCATCAGCAGGTAGAGATTGCGAAGGTGTTCAAGCATGACGGTACGTTTGGCCTCGGTGGGATGTGCCGTTAGTACCGGTTCGACATGAATTCCGGAGAGATTGGCTGCCATCTCTTCCTGGGAAAATCCCTCTTCCTTCAATTGCTTCAGGTTGTAGGCCCACAATCCATTGATCTCTGCCAGGGAATCCTGGTCCTCTTTGTGGCGGCGATGCTGTACGGCCCCATTTACTTCAACGATGTTCAGCAATTGAAAACAGATGGAGAAGAGGTGCAAATGCTTGTTCGTAAATGTCTTCACATTCGAGTCGGGCATTGGTTTCATCCAGGGTATTTCCTGTGAAAGTTCACCCTCTCCCGATTCTACCAGCACCTCTTTCAGGCAGTTCAGCAGAAATTCCAAATCTTCATAGGGTTTTCCCAGTTTGCTTTTGGTCAGTTCTAAAGTTTGCATGGTTATATTTTTTAGGGTAGCATAAGAGGACCAGGGTCACAAGGTTCTGGTTTGGCGATTTGAATGGAAAACTCCATCTCTACGTATTCGGTCAATTCAGCAAAGAATCTCCTGAACAGCCACTCAAACTGGTCATATTCCTGGTGCAAAATAGTCATGGCCCATTCACTGTTCGCAGGGAGTGAGGTGCGTTTGGACATGATTTCCAGCACGTGGTACAGGCTCTCCCTCTGGGCATAGGATTCGAGCCGTTTGTGGTGAATCAGGAAGGGGAGAAATTGCTTGACCTTCGTGGGCAACATCAGAAAGTTGGACAAAAAGATGGCGTGGGCCTTTGAGGCAAATGTCCGAAGGGTATAGGAGGAGTAATCCTGCCAGTTGGAGGCAAGGAAATGGTCGAAAAAAACATCCACAATGACTCCTGAGTACCTTCCATAACCGGGTTTCAGCAACTGCATACTGGCTTTCACATCCGGATGGCTGTCGGTAAAGGCATCAATGCTTCTATGAAGCCGGATGCCAAAAGCCACCTGATCGGGAAAGTGCAGGTGTTTGTTTCCTTTCACATAATCACCGATGAAGTTGCCCAACTTGATTTCGTCAGATTCACCGGACAAATAGAGATGCGCGAGGAAATTCATGGTGAAAAATAGTTGTCATGATGCATTTTGCTACTCAACCCAACTGATGCCAACAATGATCTCATTTCTTCGTCCCCAAAACTGATAGGGTGCGTTGTATCCAAGGAACCTAAAATTGCCCTGGTAGGAAATTGCCTTGGCTTTAAGGGCATTTTCCAGTTTGGTTGAATAGGTTTTAATGTCGTCATCGTTGGCATATCCCCCAAAGGAAATAGCGGCCACATATTCCTGATCCATGGTGTGTACCTGCACCTCTGAATTATTGGGTTTTGGTAAATTCTCTTTCGTATAATTGGAGGGCATTACAAAACTCATGGAAGAGATGGTATCGTTGATATCCATGTGTACAGGGGAAGTCATGGCAATGGATTGATTCGATTGGTTGCCACCAAAGATATAGGTGGCAAGCTTTCTGAATCCCGGGTTGGCCAAATCCTTGTAGCTTTTCGCTGAAGAGGTAACTGTAGCAAGGATAGCGGGCGGATAAAGACGGATTTCAAACTCCGTTTCTGTCCTGACAACCCGATAGGACTGTGTTTCGGTTTTTTCTGCTGCCATAACTGTATAGTACTGAAGGGTAATTAACAAAGCTGTCAACAAGAGCGAATTTTGTTTTATGTTTTTCATTCAATAATTTTATGTTTTTTTAAAGGTTGAATGGAACTCCTTGTGGCTGAAATCAGGATCATTCTCCTGTTCTACTTTTACTTTTAAGGATCTAATGTTTTCCTTATCAGGAGATGATTCTTTTTGCTTAATTTACGCATAATTTTGCTGTATGTTCCACCCCCATTCATTATTGTCATGAGAAGCATACTCCTCTTCACATTTTGTGTCATCGCCACCATTTCGGGTGCCTTCGGCCAGCAGCCCGACCTTGCAAAGCTGGATCAATACCTGGCCAAGACCGCAGCGGCCTGGGGTACTCCTGGTTTCAGCGTGGGTGTGGTGAAGGATGGCAAGATCGTTTTTGCCAAAGGCTATGGCCTGCTTGAAGCGGGTAAAACAGCCAAACCGGATGGCAGTACACTTTATGCCATAGCCTCCAACTCCAAGGCTTTTACCTCCACCATGATGGCCATGCTGGTGCAGGAGGGCAAACTCAAATGGGATGACAAGGTGAAGAAGTACCTTCCCTATTTCGAACTGTACGATCCCTGGGTGAGCAGCGAAACCACCATCCGCGACCTGCTTTGCCACCGCGTTGGACTTGGAACTTTCAGCGGGGACCTAATCTGGTACAAATCGGACCTGACCGCTGAAGAGATTATCAAGCGGGTGAAATGCCTGCCGAAACAGTTTGACTTCAGATCCGGATACGGTTATTCCAATGTGATGTTTGTTACCGCCGGGGAGGTACTCAGCAAGATTACCGGGAAATCCTGGGCCCAAAATGTTCAGGAAAGAATTCTCACACCGCTGGCCATGAACCGCACCACCTGTTCCTTGAAGGGAATGGAAAAACTGGGTAATTTTGCCACACCCCATGCCCTGGAGAGTGAACTGAATATCCCGATCCCATGGACCAACTGGGAGGAGGTGGCCGCCATGGGGGGAATCATCTCTTCGGCAAACGATATGTGCCAGTGGATGATTTTTAACCTGAACAACGGGATCACAGCAACAGATACCCTCCTTTCACCCGGCTCCAGGAATACCCTCTGGCGAATGCACAACAACTACGGGATGGACTATACCCGCAAGAATGAATCAAAAACCCATTTTAGCGGATACGGTCTTGGCTGGGCATTGAGTGATTTCCAGGGTAGGATGAAGGTGAGCCATGGTGGCGCCTACGACGGCATGATCTCTTCGGTGACGATGGTGCCGGATGAAAAACTGGGGGTCGTGGTGCTTACCAACGGACTTCAGGCACCCACCGCTGCCATCACCAACTGGATCCTTGATGCCTACCTCGGACTGCCTGAAAAGGACTGGTCAACAGAAATGCTGGCCAGAGTCAAGGCGGGTGCGAAGCGGGATACCCGGATTTCTGACCGGATGGACAAACAGGTAAAAGGGACCAAGCCTTCGCTGGATCTTGAAAAATATACCGGGAATTACTTTTCAGATATCTACGGAACCATCCGGGTGACCCGCAAGGATGACCGGTTGAGGATCTATTTTGAGCACTCTCCCGAACTTTCGGCAACACTTGAACACTGGCACTACGATGTTTGGAAGCTCAACTGGGACAAGAAACAGGCCTGGTTCAGCTTCGGTACCGTCCAATTCAACATGACCAATAACCTTTCCATTACCGGCCTCGACTTTGATGTCCCCAACGATGACATCTTCTTTGAGGAGCTGAAGGCACGGAGAGTGCCTTAACCAGACAAAATTCATCGACTGAAAGTATATTTTTTCTGTGGCAAGGATGGATGTTACAACTGTCCGCTATTTGTGTAATTTTAGAAGAAATTCAGACCAGCCATTTTCCATCAAATGAGGAGGATGGAATCCCTGTCAAATTCTGCCGCGAATCTTTTTGTGCAATATCCTGGTTTTGAAATTTCTAAAATTAATATAGCACAGTGATGTTTGGTAAACTATTCAGTTTTCTGTTTCCGGGGAATTCGGCCTTCTTCCCCTTGTTCAATGATGCAGCAGATAATCTTGTGCTTGCCTCTGAACTTTTGATTAAACTCGTCAGGGAGAGGGATTTGGCCAACCGGTTGGAATACATCAAACAGATCAGACATGTAGAACACATTGGTGACGATATTACCCGAAGGCTGCGAAACGAACTTAACAGCACCTTCATCACCCCCTTTGACCGTGAGGATACCCACCATCTCGTCAGTAGCATGGACGACATCGTCGACTACATCTATTCTGCTTCCAAGCGCATTCATTTTTTTAAAGTTGCAACCTTCCCCGAGGAGTTTGTGCTAATTGCCGACAACATTCATGCCGCCAGTAAGGAGATACAAAATGTCTTGCGGAGTGTAAAATCTGTTAGAGACTTTAAAGACCATACCCAGAGCATCAAAAAAATCAGCGAATTTGAAGAGGTGGTGGATGATATTTACCAGGGATATTTGTCAAGATTGTTCGAAGAAGAGGACAACGCCATCGAGCTGATCAAAAAGCGGGATATCCTGATTACCCTGGAGAAGGCCATTGATAAATGCGATGAAGTTGGCAAGATCTTCTACTCATTGATTCTTAAAATGGCCTGATCCCTTTTTTTGCTATGTTAAAAAGCCCTTAAACAGCGTCCATTGTTTGGTTTTTTTAGTTGGATCCTATGCTGCGACATTATTTGGCGCAGTCAATAGCTACCTTTACCTTAAAATCACTTATGCACACTTTCACCGCCATCGACTTTGAAACTGCCAACCCTGATCCTTGGAGCATTTGCCAGGTAGGGCTTGTACGGGTAGAAATGGGAATTATTTCATATGAAATTAGCCTGTTGGTTCAACCACCCAATAACAATTATTGGACAAGATTTGTAGAAATTCATGGAATAAGTCCCAATAAAACTGCTCATTCACCCACCTTCGACCAGATATGGCCAATCATTGCCCCTTACATTTTCAACCAAGTTGTAGTAGCCCACAATGGTCCCTCTTTTGATTTCAGGGTATTGGAAAAGACACTTGGCTATTATGGGATGGTTGCTCCCGAGTATCAAAAAAACTGTACCTACAAAATCTTCAGAAGCAATCTGGCGGCTTTGTGCTGTAGGCATAAGATTGAACTGAACCACCACGATGCCTTGTCTGATGCACGCGCATGTGCAAGACTATTCCAAATGCATCTGGAATCCTTATAATTATGGGACTGAATCCTGAAATGCTCCAGCCAAGTGCGAACCAACGATATCACATTATCGGCATGGGTAGCTGTGGTAGCAACTTAACAAAACATTTGTATCTCACTGGTGTTAAAGCTCAATACACTGTAATTCTAAACAGTGAAAGAACTCACCCGGAGAAATTTCACCCCATCAATTTTACACTTCCCAAATGTGGTCATTACAGCAAAAAGAACTGGACATCCAAAAATCTAAGGCTAACTAAAAAGATTACTACTCTTTTCAAAAAGGATCATGTCTATATTTTTTTGCTGGGATTAGGAGGAACCGGAACAGTTTTACTTTATACCCTGATTCCATGGTTATTGGAGAAAAAGATTGCTTTTAATATCATTTGTAACTTTCCATCGCATTGGGAAGGGGAGAGAAGGACATACACTGCTGAAGTATTGGTCGACAAATTCAATGGACAGCCATTCTTTGAATGTTTTCGTCTGGATGATTTGATGGAAATTAGAGGTAATACGACGGTCATAGAAACCCTTGAAAAAGCGGATGAGCATTTCTGCCACAAATTGTCTTCAACGCTCAATATAACCTCTACCTGTTAATCCCGAAATTCATTTTGTTTGAGCAATTGGATCGCGCGCTCAATAAAACCACTGTTGGATCAGGTTTTCTGAATCTGCTTTCACAACAAGATCCCTTCCCTCTTTATGTTTCTGTAAAAGGGGGTAACAGTATGTCTTGATTCCCAGTCATTGCGGCTAAGTACAAAAGGACTAATGATTTTGCCAGTTTCAAACTCTAAGTCGTAAAGCGGATATTTGATTCGTTGCTCATCAGCATAGGAAATTCTTTCCTGATCAACAAGGATAAGAACATCAATATCAGATTGCTTCGTGCTTTGGTTCTGGCATTGGAACCAAACAAGATAACTGTGGCGGATGGTTCCGTCAGACTAATCAACTGCTTTATTTTCAGCAATATTTCATTGTTCTTAAGCATTCCCAAATATAAAAAATTTCTTTGCCATGTACCAAAGCCTATTTTCAGTTTAGTTGCATCTCGACGATCCGCAAAATTCAATATTGTTTTTAATGGGGTGAAATCTATACAAATAGCTGGTATGAAAGTATCAGTAAATAAATACAATAAACAATCATTGACCACATAAATCTTGTCAATGTATAGTTTAGACGCGCCTCAAAGCGTTCAACATTACTATTTCTCCATTTGAATTGACGAGAAATAACTTCATCAAAGTTTCTATACGTAAATACTGCTGTTAAAATTGCAAGAATAAAGGCAACTATCACGCATACTATAAGGGAATTTATTGCAATGTCTTCTGAACCTTTAATGACAGATGAAAGTTTTTCGGTTTTTTGCGAGATCTCATTTTTATCAGAAAATTGTGGATAAAATAGTACGAAAAGAACCATCATTCCCAAATGGCTCTCTAAATTGGCAATCAACCAACAGAAAATAGTTTTCATTTATCAGATTTATAATGAATTAACTAATCTAAAATAATACTTGAAGAAACAGATTTTAAAAAATTCCCTTTCACACTTAATTACTTGGAATTTAATGCTGAACAGAGAGATATTTATAGAAGTTGATTAAATAGAAATTGAATGGTCATTTAAAAAATAGTGAACCCCAGTAAAATATACCGCCGCACAATCCAATTAAGGAACAAATTATTCCTGTTAAGAAAATTACTAATAAGCCATCGGTTTGAGCAGGTCGAAACCCACTTTTATATCGACCATCTTTTACACCCTTTTTTGTAGTAAGAATTGCTACAATTATAAGTACTGGCAGGAATGATTTGCCAAAAAAAAATAAAAACCCATTTTTAAATCCCAATGGTTCTTTCTCCGATTTTAAACGATTCATCTCTTCCTCGTTCACTTTTTCCGATTTATTTTTTTCTATTGCCAATTTGTTAGCCATAATTACACTATCTGAAAAGACACTCAATGCGATATTCCTATTTGTCTCGGATTTCATTACTGAATCCAATCTTGACAAGTCGGAGCGAAGGGAAGAGTCCATTTTAGTATATGAAATTGTGTCAAGAATAGGTTCTAAATTCTTGGAATACTTAATACTGTCATTAATTACATAGAAATTATTATTGGTCAGAAGTTCTTTACCAACAAACCCCTCACTGCCTCTGAAAGCTACTTTAATACTGTTGGTTAGACTCCATATTATTTCAATAGTATCGCCTTTATGTAATAATCTAATCACCTCAGTAGTGTCGCATGGATATTTCGTCAACATT
>CAMCBW010000018.1 GCA_945873105.1 Tangfeifania diversioriginum | reverse complement strand
CCTCTTCCCATTCCGAACAGAGAAGTTAAGCCCGTCAGCGCCAATGGTACTGCGTAAAGTGGGAGAGTAGGTCGCCGCCCTGTTAAACTAATCCCCGATTCTTCATTGAGTCGGGGATTTTTTATTGGGGAAAGGTTAAAGGATAAAGGTTAAAGGATAAAGGTTAAAGTAGGGGGCTCCACAGATTAGCGCAGGGCGCAGGGAGGAAAACTGGGGGACTCACAGACTTGGGGACTAAGGGACTGAGGAACTAAATGGAGGACAAAAGCACTGCCATTCACTTATGGCTTATCTCAAATAGCTCTCAAGCAGTTGCGCAAAACCCTGGAGTTCCTTACTTTAACCTTTTTACTTTAACCTTTTTACTTTATCCTTTAACCTTTAGCCTTTAACCTTTTTACTTTATCCTTTATCCTTTATCCATCTGCCCATGGGTAGCTTTCCCGGTAGGAGGATTAAAACAACAGCATTCCGGCAATACCTGCCGTGGGAATCATGTAGAGTACATTCACCTTGTATTTTAACAGTAATATCAATACGGTCAGGAAGATCAAGGCAGAAGGCCAGCCCATCTCTGCTCCTTTCCCAACTGTAACTGCTGCCGAAAAAATCATCCCAATTATGGCAGGCCGCATACCGCTGAAAAGGGCATTGATGACATTGGAATTCCTGATACTGTTCAGGAATCCTGATAAGATCAGCATAACGAAACCGGGAGGTAGAAAGATGGCAAGGGTCGCTGTACAGGCACCCAAAAATCCAGCCACCTTGTATCCGATAAAAGTGGCGGTAAGAATCACTGGTCCGGGAGTAATCTGTCCCATGGCTATTGCATCAGCAAATTCCTTGGTGGTCATCCAGTGAAAACCATCCACGATCACCTGTTGCATGGCAGGTATAATGACATATCCGCCTCCAAAAAGGGTAAGGCTCATACCCGAAAAAGTTAGTAGAATCGTGCTGTTTAACTTGAACCAATCCTGCGTATTCAAATGGAAGAATCGAACCGTGAGTATCAGCAGCAGTAGCACAACCAAAGCAATTGCCAAATAGAGGAAGAGCTTTTTCCTGTGGTTGCTGAAGCTCCAGGGTGTCACTGTTTGCAATTCAGGGTTGGGTTTTCGGTAAAGGAGATAGCCGGTAAAGGCACTGGCTGCTATTACCCCCAACGTTGCAAAAAATGAGTGTATGGTTAGCAAACTGAAGGCGGCGATGAGGCAAATGACCATCTGTTTGAAATCTTTCACCTGTTTTTGAGCCATGGATATGGCAACACTAAGAATTACCGCAACAATGGCAGGTAAAACCCCAAGAAAGAAATTGTTGAGTAGTCTCAGTTCTCCATACCTGGCGTAGATCGCTCCCAGGAGGGATATCAGCAGGAATCCAGGCAGAATTGTTGCCAGCATGCTTAAAAGCGCTCCCTTGATCCCTTTTAGTTGATAGCCGATGTAGGTAACCACATTGATGGCCACGGCTCCCGGTAACACAGAGGCTAGGGAAATTCCATCCAGGATAAGCTCCTCTTTGATCACTTTATCCTTGTCCACCAACTGTTTCTGTACTACAGCAATCAATGCCATAAATCCCCCCCAGGAGATGGCCCCGATTTTTAGAAAAGTGAAAAACAGGTATTTGAGTGATACATCCTTGTTCTCTTGCATGGGTTATAATTTTCTCCAAGATAATTATTATGTGATCAACTTAAAACGCATGCGCTGACAATGTTACTACACTGTATGTTTTTTCTCAAATCGCCGCCTTGGTTTCGCGGTTCCAATAAATGTGAAAATAGTCGTACAAATGATAGATTAAAATCAGTTAAAAGCTATATTTACGAGCGAATCGGACAACTAAAATCAAAATATAAAGTAAAAACGGCGCTATCCCTCCCAAGGTGCAGCTCGTTTACTTTTTTTGGCAAACATTACTACCTAAAATGAACAGAACGGAGATTTTAAGCTTAAAAAGTGAGGCAGAGAACCATCTGCTGAATGAACTACTTCCATTTTGGACTTCCCGGATGAAAGATGATGTCAATGGTGGATTCCTGACGCATTGGGACCAGAACGGCAATGATACCGGTGAAGATGAGAAATCGCTGATCGCACAAACCAGATGCATCTATACCATCGCTTCTGCCCACAGGGCGGGATACGGGGAGGGCAAACTTGCTGATTTGGCCCGACATGGCGTTGATTTCCTCCTCAACAAGATGTGGGACCAGCAACATGGCGGTTTCTTCTGGATGATGAACCGTAAAGGGGAGGTAAAGATGGACCAGAAAATTATCTATGGTCATAGTTTTGCGATCTATTGTCTCAGTGAATATACACTTGCCACCGGGGATCCGCGCGGCAGGGAATATGCAGAGAAAGTTTTTGATTTGCTGCAAAAATTTGGTGCAGATACCCGTTATGGTGGTTATTGGGAGATGTTTCAACGCGACTGGACCCTCTGTGGTCCTGGGAGCCAGGGTGGAGACCGAAAAACACTGGATGTTCACATGCACCTGATGGAGGCATTTACAGCTTTGTACGAGTGTACCGGATTGGAAGTTCACCGTAGAAAATTAAAAGAAGATATTGATTTATTGATAAATAGGATCATTCATCCTGTTTATAAAACGGGGATTCCTCAATTCTATGCAAATTGGAGTGTGGCACCGCAGATCAAGTTCGACATAATCTGGGGCTGGGATCGTTTCTCGGAAGAGGGACAAAAAGGAAATGCCACCGACAACACCTGTTTCGGACACAATGCGGAGTTTGCCTGGCTGTTGCTCCATTCGCTGGAAATCTTGAAAAGCGACCCGCAGGAGTACAAGGAGTTGTTCCAAATCATCTATAACCATACGGTAGACAATGGGATCGATATGGAATTTGGAGGAGTTTATGTTGAAGGACCTCATTCCGGAGGTGTGTACGACAAGGAAAAGGAGTTCTGGCAGCAGGCCGAGGTGTTGATTGGGCTGCTGGATGCGTTGATTCTCTTTGGCGGTGACAAATATTGGAGTGCCTACATGAATGTTCACCGGTTTGTGTATGACAAAGTAGTTAACAAAAAGGTGGGTGAATGGTATCCATTGCTTTCCCGCAAGGGAGAACCAATCTGGACACACATGGGACATTCCTGGAAAATCAATTACCATACAGTCAGGGCAGCCATTCAGAGTATCAAAAGACTCGACATACTATTAAAGTAATTTTGAATTTTCGAATCTGGAGGTGCACTGCCTGAGGCAAACACTTTAATTGTTGACGCATAAAGGAAATGATGCATAGAGCATAGGGCAAAGCGCATAGAGCAAGATGTATGGAAGGTAGGCCAAATGCAATGGGCCATTAACTAACACCTTATATATTAAAAATAATATCAAGCCAATGCATTACAAAGGCAGGTACGAGGTTTTCGATGCGGCTCAGATCCAAACTTATCCGGTGAAGGGGAGAGCCAACAAAGTAAAATTCGGAGATCTCCGTGAGATAGAGGAAGTGGTTAAATGTGTGGTAGATTTGCCGGAAGCGGTAAAATCGAACATTGAGGCTTTGGCCCGGGAAATTGTTGATAGAAAAGACAAGGGTCAGCCAATTCTCTTGTTTACCGGAGGGCATCTTGTTAAGAATGGATTGAACCGCCTGCTGGTAGATTTGATTCACCGGGGTCTATTTACGGTTATCTCAGGAAATGGGGCTACCTCCATCCACGATTTCGAACTGGCCCTGATGGGGGAAACCAGTGAATATGTTCCGCAAGCCCTGGAAAAGGGGGAATTTGGCATGGCCTATGAATTCAATTATATCAATGCGGCCCTGAATGTTGGCAATAAGAAAAAGTTGGGGTACGGGGAGTCTGTGGGGAAAATGATCTGCAAAAAGTCTTTCCGGAAGAAAGTTGCCAGATACCTTGGTATAGAGGTTGATTCAATGGTTTTTGCATATCCTGAACTGAGTATTGCAGTTGCCTGCTACCAGGAAAAAGTCCCTTTTACAGTTCATGTTGGAATTGGAACAGATGTGCTCGACCAGCATTATTGGTTTGATGGATGTGCCAAAGGTGGATGTTCCGGACGGGATTTTTTGATTTATACCCAGGAGGTATCCAAATTGATGCAGGGTGGGGTGATTCTGAACATCGGAAGTGCAGTGACTGGTCCCGAAGTATTCCTCAAGGCAGCTTCCATGGTTGGGAATGTAGGGAGGACACCCAATGACATACTGACTGCCAATTTTGACTTGCGGCCATACCATCCTGAAACAGCCACCAATGAGACCACTGTAGGGTACTACTTCAGGGATCAAAAAAGTATCGTGGCCAGAATACCTCAGGCCTACGGCGGCAAGGGCTTTTACATTGAAGGAAACCAGATCCAAACCATTCCATATCTCTATCAGCAACTGATAGAACTTCTCTGAACACTATAGTTCACTTTAGTCACTTCTTAATCAAACTACTACATGAACCTAACCCTAACCTCGCTCGACTGGCTAATCTTCTCCTTGGTCATGATTGGCAGCATGTCCTTTGGTCTGTGGATGGCCTACCGTAAAAAGGCAAGTGAAAATAGCTCCAACTTCTTTTTGGGAGGGCGAAAAATCGCCTGGCCCATAGTCGGAGCCTCCCTGTTTGCAACGAACATTGGGGCAGAACACCTGGTTGGATTATCCGGAGACTCCTACAGGTATGGACTTTCTGCCGGATCCGTCGAATTGACTTGTGCCATTACCCTTGGATTCGCATGCGCCATATTGTTTCCACATTACATGAAGAACAAAGTCTTCACCATCCCTGAGTTTCTGGAATTGAGGTTTGACCGGCGAGCCAGGACTTTCTTCTCCGGTTTGATGCTCGTTATCAGTGTGATGACCAAACTTGCCTTTACGCTATTTGCAGGGGCTCTCGTCCTTAACAGTATTCTGGGGTGGAATGTAATGACTACTGTTTTCTACATTGGGGCGATAGTGGCTGTTTTTACCATCCTTGGAGGTTTTACGGCAGTTGCTTATACTGATGCTATTCAGGTCATCATTATTTTGCTGGGATCTTCCATCATGCTTTTTATTGGATTGGACAAGGTAGGAGGTTGGGGTGGTCTGATGGAAAAGGTTCCGGAGATGATGAAGATTTCCAAACCGATCTCTGATCCTGTCTATCCCTTCTGGGGAATTTTTGCCACAGCATTTTATGCAGGGATCTTCTATTGGGGCATTGATCAGGTGAATGTGCAGCGAGCTTTGTCGGCTCCCGACCTGAAAAATGCGCGCTGGGGTGCCATGTTCGCCACTTTCCTGAAACTGTTTCCGATCTTCATTTTTGCACTTCCAGGTGTCATCGCCTTTGCTCTCTACCCAAATGAACTGCAGGGGGATGCCACCAAACAGACTTTTGTGCTACTACTCAACAAACTAATGCCGACAGGCTTGAGAGGTTTGATGCTTGCCTCGCTCATGGCGGCTCTCGTTACTTCACTGATAGCTGTCTTAAATTCCGTCTCGACCCTTGTGGTAAGGGATTTTATTCTTGAATTCAATCCAAAGGTTTCAGAAAAGAGGCAGGTAGCTTTGGGTCGGTATGTTATTGTTTTGGTTACACTGCTTGGATTTGGGGCTGCCTACCTGGTGTATAAGAATGAAGAAGGATTGTACAAGTACCTTCAAACCATCTCCGCTTACCTCGTAATTCCCGTTTTTCCTGCTATTTTCTTTGGGATCGTTAGTAAAAAGGTCACCATGAAAGGTGCCATCGTTTCTGTCTTTGTCGGAATACTTCTTGCTACCATCTTTGTAGTGGATCAATTGATAGGGCCTACTGCTGGTGCACACTATTTCCCCATTCTTCACCATCCGCTGACGTTGAATTTTGGTTTCAGGGGTTTGTGGGCCGAGATCTTGATTACAGGAGTGTTATTTGCCGTTTCTGCTTTTACAGAGAAAACGGCTCCGGAGAAACTTGCAAAGACCACCATCAACTATTCCAGTGGTATAGCTAGATTTGAGGGCATTACCGACTGGAGATTGCACCTGGGGCTTCTCTCTTTGGCTACTTTGTTTCTGTATGTTTGGTTGAGCTAAAAACCAAGGCGGAGCAGAGAATCCCCTGCGATGAGGATGTTTCCATTTTAAGGATTTTCTGTGGTAGAATGGCCTGTTCTCCCGCATATTGGTACTTTTGACCCTCTGCGTAATTTTTATAAATGGTAACTTTGCGGTAATTTTAATCCTGAAATGGATCCAGCCAGACTCAATGAACTTATCGTTTCACTTAGAAAAGGGGAGAAGTCAGCCTATCTGGCTGTCTACAATGATTTCTACGGGCTCATGTACCACCTCTCCCTCCACTACCTGCACGACAGCAAAATTTCGGAGGAGATCGTTCAGGATACCTTTTTGAAACTTTGGGAAATACGGGAATCCTTGAACCCGCAGTTTAACCTTCGGAATTTTCTCTACACCATCACCAAGAACAACTGCCTGAATTACCTTCGGAACCAAAAAGTCATCCTGAGACACCAGGAGAATCTCAAATATCTCGAAATGCAATTTAATTATGAAGCTTTGGAAAAGCTGGGCAATTACATTGAATTTGAGGAGTTAAGAAAGAAAATTGACCAAGCAATCGATGCTTTACCGGAAGAGATCAGGGAGACTTTTCTGTTGAGCCGGTTTGAGGAGTTACAGTACAAGGAGATTTCGGAGCGGCAATCCATCAGCATAAAAACGGTCGAAGCCAGAATGACGCGGGCATTGAAAATTCTGAGAACTGAACTTAAAGATTTTCTGGCTGTCATATACCTTATTTCCAATATCTTATCCTAATCGGGAAAAATTAATCGTTTTTGTCGGCTTTTTTGATAGGGTCGAACAGAAGTTGTGTGTATAGTTATCAATTCAGGAAAAAAATGTCAGAGGAATTATTTATTAGAATGATCAATGGTTCGGCCACCGAAGCCGAAAAGATTGATTTTTACAAGGAGCTGGAAATCAATGTAGATTTGAAGGAGAGGTTCTTTCACTTCAAGACCATTTATGCGGTTACAGCCGCAACACGGATCAGCAGCAACGATCATTCGATTGCCAGTTTTGATCGCATCTGGAGCCGTTTGAATCCTGAAAGGAGATTGTCCCTCCATGAGTTGTGGTACCGTTATGCCGCCATATTTGTTGTTGCCCTGGGACTGGGTTTGTTGGTTCAGTACATGGCGGGATCCATTACAAAAATGCCCGTCTATACGCAGCAGATTAACTATTCATCCGAAAGGGGAGCAGTTTCAACCATACATTTGGAAGATGGTTCTTCCATTTGGCTGAGTTCCGGATCCAAGATCAGCATTACTAAAACTTCAAACGGTGAAATGTCTGCCGTATTGAATGGAGAGGCCTATTTTGAAATGGTACCTGACCCTCATCGGAACTTTGTGGTGGATCTTGGTTTTTTCAAGGTGAAGGACATCGGGACAAAATTCGATATCCGGGCATACAAGGAGGAACAGGTAATCAATGTTGCGCTGGCGGATGGACAGGTTGATTTTTGCCAAAGCAGTGCAGCACCAATGCTCTCCTTAAAACCAGGAGAATACCTGCAGTTTAACAAGCAATCCAATCACATGGTGGTATCCCGGCAGGATCCATCCATTGCAACGGCATGGAAGGAGGGGAAATTCGTTTTTATACACAAGACGCTGGGCGAAATTTGTCATGAGCTTGAATCATGGTACAATGTGGAGATTGTGATCAGTGACAAAGCGCTGGCAAATACCCGTTACACCAGCGTAATCAAACGAACAACTACCGTGAAGCTCGTATTGCAAATGCTTTCATTAACCGACAAAATAAACTATAAAATTACCGACAGAAAGGAGGACAAGGACTTCGTGTACATTTACTAGAAAAATTAAGTGCACCCGTGGAGGGGTGCACCTGATTTGAGTATTCGAAACTGATTGGCGTCAGTTTTTCATTTAAACTTAAAACATTACAAAACTATGAAGAAAAGTTATGATTTGCTATGCGTTGCACAGCAAAGGTGGAAAAAAACTATCCGAATTATGAAATTAACCGTAGGTCTTATTTTATTCACTTTGTTTACTGCTTCTGCGGTAAGTTCATACAGCCAGACAGCCCGTATCAGTCTGAATATGAACAATGCAACAATTGTGGATATCTTCAGGGAGATTGAACGAAACAGCGAATTCGGCTTCTTCTTTAAAAGCGAAGAGCTGAACCTGGAAAACAAGAAATCGATCAGGGTTTCTGATGCAACGATAGATGAGGTATTGAAAAAAGTGCTCGATGAGAATTGCACCTACAAGATTGTGGATAAAAACATTGTGGTCACCAATGAAAATCCCGCTACAACCATGCAGCAGGGGAAAAAAGTGACTGGTAAGATCAGCGATAAATCCGGAGGATCCTTACCCGGCGTTTCTGTCGTTGTGAAGGGAACCACCAACGGTGTCATTACAGATGCCAGCGGAAACTACGCCATTTCAGGAGTACCCGATAACGCCACTTTGCAGTTCATGTTTGTCGGCATGAAGACGCAGGAGGTTGCGGTTGGCACAAAGGGAACCATCAACATCGTAATGGAAGAAGAGAATATTGGTATTGAGGAAGTTGTCGTAGTCGGATATGGTACAGTAAAGAAAAGCGATATCACGGGGGCTTTGGTCAGTGTCTCTGAAAAAACCATGAAAGAGCGTCCGGTACAGAATGCTGTCCAGGCCATTCAGGGAAAAGTCGCCGGTGTTGACATCGTTTCCAATGTACGCCCCGGAGAGGTTGCATCTGTTACCATCCGCGGTACCAGATCGATTTCAGCGACCAATTCTCCGCTATATGTCGTAGATGGAATTATCCTGATGGGTAGCCTGAACGACATTAACCCCAACGATATCAGCAGCATGGAGATCTTGAAAGATGCTTCTGCAACCGCTATTTATGGTGCCAGAGGTGCCAATGGTGTTGTTTTGATCACCACCAAGCAAGGAAAGAAGGGAAAATTGTCGGTCAATTATGATATGACCACCTCTTTTGACAACATCCATTCTACCACAGACTGGGCTGGTTCAGGCGAAGCCATGGACAGGATGAGGCTCGCAGAGATCAATGGCGGTACCTACAAATTGGGGACTACCTCCTTGTCATACCCTGATCCACAGGCTGATATCAACAAATTTGGCAACTCAGATGTGACCACCATCAATGCCATTCGTTCGGGATATGAATGGAATGACCCTGGACCCTTTTCTTCTGTAAAAACCCGTGCAGCAACAGCAGAAGAGGTAGCCAAAGGTTATCCGGCCCAGGTTCCGGTGTACAATCCCGGAAATATTCCATCAACAGATTGGCAGGATATTTTGACCCGCACAGGAATCACCCAAAACCACCTGTTGTCGCTTTCGGCCGGTAATGAGACCTCCCGTCTTTATATCTCGCTGGGCTATTATGACAACAATGGGACACAGAAAAACCAGGAATACAGCCGGTTTACCACCAAAATCAACGGCGATATTACGCCGGTTAAATGGATGGTGGTAGGCGCTTCTATCAATGCCTCCATGACCAGCCAGCAATACGGGGTCATCAACCGCTCCGGAAGTGCAACTGGACCGCAGGATGCCTATGGAATGGCGCTGGGTCAATACCGGATGGCACAACCCTACGACGAAAATGGCAACATGATCCTTTATCCTGGCAACAACAAATCTGGACCAACCTGGAACCCGCTGATCGATATGGAAAACAGCGATGACGACAGAAGATCTGTCAACATCAACGCCAACCTCTATGCCGAAATCAAATTTACCCCCTGGTTGAAATACAGGATGAACTTCGGATCCGGTTTCCGTTACCAAAGGAATGGTGCATGGCAGGGATCTCAATCAACCCTGAGAAGAACAGCTACGCCACAAACTTCGGCCGCCAGCTATTCCACTTCAGATAACTTCCAATACATGCTCGAGAATTTGTTGTATTTCGACAAAACCTACGATAAACACGCATTCGGAGCTACCTTGCTCCAGTCAGTTCAAAAGAACCGCACCGAGAGCGGCAATATGAGTGCCTCGAAAATCATTTACGACTCATCCAGCTGGTACAACCTGGGTGCCAATCTCAACGGCAATCCCGATAGTTATGGTACGGGTTTTACAGAAAATTCGCTGATGTCATACATGGTTCGACTCAATTATTCCTACAAGAACAAATACCTTTTTACCGCTACCGGTCGTAATGACGGAGCTTCGGTACTTGCCCCGGGGCACAAATGGAGTTTTTTCCCATCCGGTGCAGTGGCATGGAAGGTGCACGAAGAATCATTCCTGAAACCGGTCTCCTGGATCAATGAATTAAAACTCCGCTTGGGATATGGGGTAGTAGGCAATTCTGCAGTTGGTGCCTATTCAACCTCAGGACCTCTGACGCAATACAAGTATGCTTTTGGCGATATTGCTGCCATTGGTTACAACCCTTACAACATGCCTAATCCCGATATGCAATGGGAAACAACGGCCCAGACAAACCTTGGTATAGATTTTTCTGTGCTGAAAGGCAGATTGTCAGGCACGATCGAATTGTACCACTCCAACACAGATAATATATTGATGGACCGGAGTATTCCGGCCATCGTGGGTTTCCCGTTCATCACGGGTAATATTGGAAAAATGATGAACAAGGGGATTGAACTATCGCTTTCTTCCATCAATGTGCAATCAGATCAATTCAGATGGACGACAGATTTTAACTGGACAACCAACCACGAAGAGATTGTCGAGCTGGTCAACGGAAAAGAGGATATGAAGGGAAACAACTGGTACATTGGTTATCCATTGCAGGTTTTCAGAACCTATGAAGTGGATGGCTTATGGCAGGATACCCCAGAAGATAAGGCAGAAATTGCACAATGGAGTGCCAACGGATACAATTTTACTCCGGGGCAGTACAAACCTGTCGAACAGGGAACTCCCAACCATAAACTGGAGGACAACGACAAAGTGATCAGGGGTACTGTACGTCCCAAATGGATTGCCGGTATGACCAATACTTTCAATTACAAAGATTTTGAGCTGAGTTTCATGGTTTACTCAAGGGTAGGTCAGAAATATTTCTCCTCCCTGCAACCCGGAGGTTCTGGCGGAGGTAGTTTCGTGGGTTATGTCCGTTCTGAAAGCCCCGATAATTTCTGGTCTCCCACCAACGCCGGTGCCAAATGGCCGCAACCAACCACCAATCCAAAAGCATCCAATGCGGATATCAATAGGGCTATGTTTATCAACGATGGATCCTTTGTTGCTGTGCGGAATATTTCACTGGCTTACAATTTTCCTGCCAAAATTCTTGAAAAATGCCACATCAAATCATTCCAGTTGTATGGACAAATGCTTAATCCATTCCTTTGGGGGGGCGATGTTGTAAAGGCCGGTATCAATCCGGATGATACCAATGGTTGGACCAATGTTAATTCAGTCGGAGATCCAACTGGAGGTTCAAACAACAATACGATGATTATCAAAAGCTATGTATTGGGCATACGTATTGGATTATAATTGCATAACTTTAAAAGACAAACCAGATGAAAAAATATATTGTACTGATCGTTTTGTTCTTTTCCTTCTCAGCTTGTCAGGATTTCTTGGAGGAGAAAACGGTAACGACGCTTACGCAGGATTTTTACAAATCTGCGGATGGATTGGAATCACTCGTAAAAGGTTGTTACCAGATATTGCGTTTCAAACCGGATTATAACCAGGGTCACTACCTGTTTGGTACCTGTAGCGATGTAGAAGTTTTCTCCTGGTCGCTCGCCGACCGGATCTTAATGGGAACCTATGCGGTGGATGCCTGGGGCCCGGCAGCAATAGGTACCCGCATGACACCCAATGTCACCTCCCTCATCGGAAGTACCAGTGGCGGTGTATCGGAAGGGGTATATCCCGAAATTAGCCGTTGCAATATCTTCCTAGAAAATTATGCGAATTTGGATGCTGCTGCACAAACCAAAATGGCTGGAAGGAAAGGTGAAATTCTATTTTTGCGTACATATGCTTATTATTTGATAACCAATGTGGTCGGTGATGCCCCGCTGATTCTGAAGAGTTATGCCGGTATGCCAGAAAACTTTTCCTTCCCCAAGGCAAATTTGGAAGCGATTTACAAACAAATTATCGGAGATCTAAGAAACGCAGTCAATCTATTGCCTGCAACCTCTACAGAGCTGGGTCGTGTTACCAAACCTGCCGCTGCCCATTTGTTGGCAAAACTGTACCTGCACAGGGCGCAGGCAGCCAATTGGTCAAGTGCAGAAACGCACCTGAAGATGCTTTACAAGGGTAATATAGGAACAGACCTCGATTCTTCCAATTATTTTGCTACGATGGTGATCGATCAGATGAAAGGCAATACAACACAGGGCGGATTGGAACCTGACTTCGCTACACTTTGGAAAAATGCAACTGGTGACTATACCCGCGACAAAAGTAAAGAGATCATCCTTTCTGCTCAATACGAGGCAACACAGACTTACAATGGCCGTTATGGAAATAATTTGGTGCACCTCTACAATAGCAACCATACCTCACTGCGTGCTTGCACTCCCCGCACCATGGATTATGGACGTCCTTATGCCACAGCAGGTCCAAGTGACTGGGGAATTGATCAATATACGGATAGGGCCAATGACTCCCGCTACTACAAGACCTTCCTGACCGATTACATTGCAACGGATGCCAAAGAGGCAGGAGGTAAACCATGGGATGCCAATACAGCCTATTATTACAACAACAGGCTAAAATTGCCAACTGATCCTGCTGCCGTCGTCAGTACTGCCAGTAAGATCAAATACCAGAAAAGATCCATCCTTTACATTGAGAATTCCAAGGATCAGCCCATGGACTCCCTTTGGGTCAACAGCCAGCCATACATCATGATGGTTCGCTGGACAGTTGGAAGCCCAAATGGTGCAGGCTACTTCACCAAAAGTGGTTCAACCATTACCGGTTTCAAACCAGGAGCTGATGTCGATCCAAAGAATCCAGTTGTGACCAATACCGCAGGAAGGAAATTGATGTACCGCGTCAATTGTGACAAGAGTGAACCTTTCGGCCTGGATCGGGGAACGACTGTTGCACAATGGTATGTTGGTCCGAAAAAATGGCTGGACATCAACCGTGGGAAAGGTACAGACCCAAATGGTTCCGGGGCCATTGACTTCCCGGTTTTTCGATTGGCGGAGACCTATCTGATCCGTGCTGAAGTGTTAGGTCGGAAAGGTAATTTTGCAGGTGCCATTGCTGATATGAATGTGTTGCGGAAGCGGGCGGCCTATCACGCCGGAGAAAATCGATCTGAAGCGCTGGTTAATATTGAACCTGCAGTAATCTCCGGACAACTGGTAATTCCTGCTGTGGAGAAGGTATTCCCTTATACCGTTAAGACCGATTCCTACCCGATGATTACCATTGACGGAACAGAATGGCAAACAGGATCAGCCAAGTCTAAAAAGGAGAACTATCCACCGACTGCTCTCTCCGAGAAGGATCGATTTATCCATTTTGTCTACAATGAAAGAGCAAGAGAATTGCTTTTTGAACTTACCAACACGGAGGATCTTCACAATGCCGGAATTCTATACGATCGGGTTTACTTTCACGATAACATGGGTGCCCCCCTTGCATCTACCGGCACACCAGACTTTCCTTTCCCGGTGGATGATATTTCAACGGGAACAATTGGTGCACGGGGAGTTGGAAAAGGACAGTTACAGAAATATCACACTTTCAAGGCCTGGCCGCTCTCTTTCATCGAATTACTTACCGATGAGAAGGGAAATGCCATGTCGGTCGATGCAAAGGCAGCCTATCAAAATACGGGTTACTAGCATTGAAACCTCTCTGCAGATCCAATTATTTGCACGGAGTTAACCAGAATTGTACAAAAGGTGGGCCATTTCTGCCCACCTTTTGTATGCCTTTTCCATGCTGAATGAACCTGCAGTTTTGCCAATTCCTCTTCTGCTCCTTGTATCCATGGAAGGAGTTGATGGAGTCGAATTCTATTGTTACCTTGGTTAAATAATTCTTCTCGTTTTCTATGAAAAGCAAACGCCACAAACACCAGCCATGAAAAAAGAATCAACCCATCCAATTTTTGCAATAGTTGTCCTGATCCTGCTGACACTTTCGGATGTTCAAGGTCAAAGTAAGCCTGCTGGCAGACAATTAGGATGGCCGCAAGTGACCAAAGAAACAAAGCCCTGGAGTCGCTGGTGGTGGATGGGCAGCGCAGTGGACGAGACCAACCTTTCAAGTCTCATGGCCAAATACGGAGATGCAGGTTTTGGAGGCATGGAAATAACGCCCATCTACGGCGCAGTAGGCTACGAGACCAAATACCTCTCCTTCCTTTCACCAGAGTGGATGAAAATGCTGGATGTTGCAGTACGGGAAGCCAGTAAAAATGGCATGGGCATTGACATGAACACAGGAACTGGCTGGCCTTTTGGCGGACCCCAAATTACAATTCCATTAGCGGCATCGAAATTGATTGTTCAAAAATACAGGTTGAACGGTGGGGAGAGGCTCACCGACAAACTGGTGCCCGGCGATCCCAGACAGCAGATTCCTGGCGTTGAATTACAAACCGTTACGGCCTATGGTCCCGATAAGAAGATCAAAGAACTCACCATGCTGGTGAAGTCCGACGGAACACTCAACTGGACTGCTGAAAAGGGGGAGTGGGAAATTTATGTGGCTTTCTGCGGCAAAACACATCAAATGGTGAAACGGGCAGCACCCGGTGGGGCAGGACTTACCTTTGACCACTTCTCAAAGGATGCACTCGATCGCTATCTTTCCCGGTTTGATTCGGCTTTTCAACGTTCAAATCACGGGGTTCAATCGTTTTTCAACGATAGTTATGAAGTATACGGTACCAACTGGAGCGAATCAGTTTTTAAGGAATTTCTTAACCGGCGTTATTATCCTTTGCAAATTTACCTACGGGAATTGGCAGAGAAGAAACCAACAACGGACATTGCCCGCAGGGTTCAATGTGATTACAGGGAGACCATTTCCGATATGCTGCTTGAAAATTTTACCCAATCCTGGACAAAATGGGCACACAGCAAGGGAAGCCTTACCCGCAACCAGGCTCATGGCTCTCCCGGGAATTTGCTGGACCTCTATGCAACAGTGGATATCCCGGAGTGCGAAACTTTCGGGAGCAGCCAATTTTCAATTCCCGGATTACGCCGCGACAGTGCTGACATCCGTAACGTAGATCCTGATCCGGTGATGCTGAAGTTTGCCTCTTCGGCTACCAATGTCTCCGGCAAAAGAATCACCTCCTGCGAGACTTTTACCTGGTTGGCGGAGCATTTCATGGTCTCACTTTCCCAATGCAAGCCAGAGGTGGAGCAAGCATTTTTATCGGGTGTCAACCATGTCTTTTACCATGGAACCGCCTATTCGCCGACAGAAGCAGGTTGGCCGGGCTGGCTGTTTTATGCATCGGTCAATTTTTCTCCTTCGAATACATTCTGGCCCCATATTGGCGGATTGAACGATTACATCACCCGCTGCCAGTCTGTACTGCAAACCGGTGTGGCAGAAAACGACCTTTTGGTATACTGGCCTGTTTACGATGTGTGGATGTCTCCGGATATTCCGGAGTTGCAGTTTACCATTCATGCGATAGACAAGTGGCTATACCCAACACCTTTTTGCGGAGATGTGAAGGAATTGATGAAAAAAGGGTATTCCCTTGATTTTATTTCAGACCGGTTGTTGAATGGAGTTACTGTAAAGGATGGATTGATCAAAACCAGGTCAGGTAGTTCTTACCGTACGCTGGTTGTTCCAACCACTCAATATATGCCTGTAGCCACCCTTCAACGCTTGGTAGAGTTGGCTTTTCACGGAGCAAAAGTCATTTTCCAGCAAATGCCGGATGATGTGCCCGGATGGAAGAATCTGGAGGCAAACCGAAGGCAGATGAAGGAGGTGCTCAACACCATCCCGCTTGCTTCTGTAGCAGAAAGGGTCAAAATGGGAAAAGTAGGAGAGGGGGAAATTATAGAAGCGGAACAAGTGGAAGCAGCACTTGCTTATGCAGGCATTGGCAGGGAGCAGTTGGTAGATACCGGCCTTAAATATATCCGGAGGAAAAGTGACCAGGGTATTTTTTATTACCTCGTTAACCATTCAGCCGTTACTATTGACAGCTTTGTACCATTGAAAGAAAATGGTATTTCCTGTCTGTTGCTTGACCCTCAAACCGGCTTAACAGGAGTAGCGCAAACAACGGTAGAAAATCAGCAACAGAAAGTTCGTCTCCAGATGAAACCCGGAGAGGCGATGTTTGTTTTGGTTGCTCCAGAAAAATCGTTGACCGCTAACTGGAAATACCTCGAAAAACAAAAATCATCCCAGGAAATTGCAGGTCCATGGAAGTTGAAGTTTACGGAGGGAGGAGCACTCCTTCCCAATGCGACTGAATTAAACAAATTGGTTTCCTGGACTGAATTACCCGATCAGGCTGCAGTCAGTTATTCAGGATCGGCTATCTACAGTGCCAATTTCATCGTGAAGGGAAGTCTATCCGGTGAATATCTGCTGAATCTGGGCAAAGTTTGTGAAAGTGCCAGAGTCTGGATCAACGGCAAGGATGCAGGTATTCTGTGGAGCATTCCGTTTACGGCCAAAATTGGTAAATTCCTCAAAACAGGTACCAATACGATCGAAGTTGAAGTGGCCAACCTGATGGCCAACCGCATCCGGAAAATGGATCAGGAGAAGGTTGTATGGCGCAATTACCATGAAATCAATTTTGTCAATATTGACTACAAACCTTTCGATGCTTCCGATTGGAAACCAATGGAATCGGGGTTGTTGGGCCCGGTTACCATTGCCCAATACCAGGTTAATTAAACCGAAACCTTGAAGGTTTTCAAAACCTTCAAGGTCTAAAAAACGAAAAAAATGTCCAGACTGATTTTTGCCTTGCTATTTTTTCATTTGTCCATCACTTGTGTTGTTGCTGCGCCGACCTCAAAAGTTGTGCAATACCTCTCCGGAACAGACAACCTTCGGACAAAAACGTGGGATTTCTTCTGCACTGCCGGTCGCAACAGCGGGCAATGGAGCAAAATCGAGGTCCCATCCCACTGGGAACAACAGGGATTTGGGGAGTACGACTATGGCCGCGACTACCGCACCTACGGCAAGAAGTTCAAATTCTCCGATGAAAAGGGGATCTACAAACACACCTTTCAGGTCCCGTCCGACTGGAAAGGGAGGGAGGTCTGCATCGTCTTTGAGGGCTCCATGACAGATACAGAGGTCAAAATCAACGGCATTCCGGCAGGCGCCATCCACCAGGGTGCTTTTTACCAGTTCCGGTACAATATTTCCGGATGGCTGAAATATGGTCAATCCAATCTGCTGGAGGTTGCAGTCAGCAAGATGTCGGCAGATCCCTCCGTCAACAGGGCAGAGCGTTTTGCAGATTACTGGGTATTTGGCGGAATTTTTCGGCCGGTTTACCTGGAGGCATTCCCCGGCGAGCACATCGAACGGGTGGCAATAGATGCCAAAGCCGACGGCAATTTTGCCATGGATGTATTGGTCAAAAATCTGAAAGGAGCTCGCATGGTTACCGCAGAAATCAGAGACTCAAAAAGCAGATTAGTCGCAAGTGTCAGTTCCAGGGCGGGAAAAGATGACTCTTTGCTGACACTTGCCTGCAAAGTAGCCAACCCCGATAACTGGACCGCCGAAACTCCCTCCCTTTATACGGTGAAGACGATCTTAAAATCAGATAAATCCGAGCTGTACAGTACTTCGCAAAAATTCGGGTTTCGGACCATCGAAATCCGCCAGGGAGACGGTATCTACCTGAACGGTACCAAAATCAAGATGAAAGGAGTCAACCGTCACGCTTTCTGGCCGGAAACAGGCCGCTGCCTCAACGACCAGATCAACCTGGATGATGTTAAGCTGATTAAGGCGATGAACATGAATGCCATACGCTGCTCTCATTATCCGCCCGACCAGGTATTTTTAGATTATTGTGACTCTCTGGGCCTCTATGTGCTGGATGAGCTGGCGGGATGGCAAAACTCCTATGCTACAACCCCTGGCGAAAAACTGGTGAAGGAGATGGTTAACCGCGATCTGAACCATCCCTCCATCCTCCTATGGAGCAATGGCAACGAGGGCGGGACCAACAAGGAACTGGACGATGATTTTGGCTATTGGGACAAATCAAAACGTCCGGTCATTCATGCGCACCACCGGCCGGGCAATGATTTCAACGGCATCGACTGCAACCACTACGAAACCTATTATAGCTCCATCAAGATATTTGGAGAAGGCAAAATATACATGCCCACCGAATTCCTGCATTCGCAGGATGATGGCGGTGGCGGCGCCGGACTCGAGGATTTCTGGGAACTCTTTTGGAAAACGCCCAATGCTGCCGGTGGCTTCCTTTGGGTGCTTGGCGATGAAGGGATTGTACGCACCGATCTGAATGGAGTTATTGATGTCAACAGGGTGAATGCTCCCGATGGACTGGTTGGTCCGCACCGCGAAAAGGAGGGCAGTTTCTATGCCATCCGCGATATCTATAGTCCGGTGAAAATCAGCCTCAAAAAATTGCCTGAAAACTTCGATGGCAACATCCCGGTAGAAAATCGTTACCATTTTACCAACCTAAAGGATTGCCGTTTTGAATGGCAACTGGTCAGTTTTGGTTCAGTAATCGACCGACAGGTTTCGTACAAAGTGAGGACGAGCGGCACTGCTATCTCTCCTGATGTAAAACCACTGGAATCTGGAACCTTGAACCTGAAATTTCCGGCTGATTACAAGAAACAGGATGCCCTCTACCTGCGGGCCTTCGATCGTTCGGGAGAGGAGATCTACTGCTGGAGCTGGAAAATCGGCGGTAACCTGCGGGCCGTTTCGCAGATGGTAAAAATGGATGTCAGTGAACAGGAGAAACAGCAACGCGAAAAATTGAAAGCTGCCGGGATTGAGGAGGACAATATTTTGCCCATTGAGCAGCAAGCGGCCGACAATTCCAAAGAGAAAGGGGCTGCAGAATTGCTGGAGAACGACAGCGTCTACACCTTGAAAGCAACAGGGATCGCCGTCTCCTTCAGCCGGAAGAATGGCAAAATGGTGAAAGTCACCAATGACCTGGGATTGCCGCTCCCTTTTGGCAACGGTCCGGTGCTGGTGAGTGGCAATTCCTGGCTCGAAAGCATCAAACCGGTTAAAAATGAGAAGAGTTGCTCGTTGGAGATGACCTATTCGGGTGACCTGAAGAAAGTAGTCTGGACCATGTTCAGCAGTGGCTGGCTGGCCATGGATTACCAGTACCAGGTTGCTGGTCCGCAGAAATTCTGCGGCATCAGCTTCGATTTCCCCGAATCGGATGTGATTGGGGCCAAATGGCTGGGCAAAGGGCCATCGCACGTATGGAAAAACCGCATGGCAGGCGGAGTACTCGATGTTTACCAACGTATCTACAACAACAAATTGCCGGCAGACAACAGCTGGGGATTGCCTCAATTCAAAGGCTATTTCCCCGACCTCTCCTGGATGGAATTCAATACCGTCGATGGAAAATTCACGGTAGTGGCAAAAGAGGAAGATCTTTTTGTCAGGTTGTTCAACTTCTATGGGATCTCGGGTCCACGGAACTATCCCGAACTGCCCGTTGGCGACATCTCCTTCCTGGATGCCATTCCGCCGGTAGGCACTAAACTGGCCATGGGCATCAGCAACGACACCTGGAACCTTGGTCCGATGGGCGAACTCAGCAAGATGGAGCAACCGGTCAGGCGAACCCTCTATTTCTATTTCGGATTGCTGAATTAGCATGAAAACATACCCTCAAGGTTTTATAAACCTTGAGGGTCTTAACTCGCATAATATGATCACACTTGTTTGGCGAATTGCCTTTTTAACGGTACTTTTTCTTGGACAGCTAAATCTCCTTGCCCAGGAACTCTGGCACAACCAATCCCGCGAAATGCGTTACCAACCGGATGGCAAGGGTTTTGTCATTAACAACGGTAAACTGCGTTTCAACCGGGCGCTTTATGGGTCAAACACTGCTTTCCGGGTGGAAGCAGGTGATCAACCAGAATTTTCACTCTACCTGCCCGGCATGGGGGGAAACCTTCATTTGGGAGTTAGCCAGGGTAACCAGTCGAAGTGGCTGACCCAGGCAAAAAAAGTCGTGGCGCGCTACGAAGCCGGTGCCATGAGTTACACAATAACGGATCCCATGCTGGGAAAGGGAATCCTAAAGATCAGGGTACTGGCCTTGAGCGACGGGGATGGCATGATCCTGAAAATATCAGGCGAACAAATTCCATCCAATATCAAATTGCATTGGGCATTTGGTGGGGCAACAGGAAAGAAATTTTCCCGCGATGGCGACCTGGGTGCCGATCCTGAATCTGTTTTTTACCTGAAACCGGAATATTGTGCTGACAACGAATACGAGGTACAACAGAACAGTTTCCAGCTCTATTTTGGCTCTGGCCGTTACCGCTCCGTCAACGAACGGTACGAGAACAATTACCAGCCAACAGCGGCAGAATTAGAGCAAACCCGGCTTCAGGTCAAAAAACGGTTGTTCGGACTTTTCCCTGAAAATTCTGAACTGAAAATTGGGGATGCGGCCCATCTCAAAAACCCACTTGAGTCTTTCAATGCAGGTAAATCTGCCCAACCCATCCTTTCCGGCAAGTTGCAGTTGGAGTCAGGGAAAGAGCTGTTTGGGTTGATCGTAAACCCGGATACGCACAAAAAACCAGTTTATTCCGAATTGCCCGGGATTTTTGCAAAGGCGGATAGCGTCCGGCAACAGTTGGCCGACCGGGTGAAAATAGAGACCCCGGATCCTTACATCAATGCGGCAGGGGCATCCTTGTCAACGGCCGCCGATGCCATCTGGGATGGCAACTCCTTCATGCACGGAGCCATCGCCTGGCGCATGCCGCTGAACGGCTGGCGAGGGGCTTATGCGGCCGACTGGCTGGGTTGGCACGACCGGGCAGAGCGCCACTTCGATGGCTATTTCAAGGCACAATATACCGAACCTGCCTCCGGACCAAGCGTCCCGGATTCTGCCACCAACCTGGCCAGACAACAGGAGAAAATAGGCACGGCACTATTTACAGATGGTTACATCAGCAGGAGCCCGGGGAAGATCAACAATCCGCACCATTATGACATGAACCTGGTCTTCATTGACCAGTTGTTGTCCCATTTTGCCTGGACGGGAGATCTGGCGTATGTCGAAAAAAGCTGGCCGGTTCTGGTCAAACACCTGGCCTGGGAAAAACGGAATTTCGATGCCAACGACGACGGACTCTACGATGCCTATTGTTGCATCTGGGCAAGTGATGCCCTGCAATACAGCGGGGGCGGGGTAACCCACTCCTCTGCCTACAACTACCGCGCCAACAAAATGGTGGCGGAACTGGCGGTACTGCTCGGAAAGGATCCCAAACCTTACCAGGAAGAGGCAGAAAAAATCAAAAAAGCGGTCAACGAGCAGCTGTGGCTTACCGGGAAAGGCTGGTTTGCGGAAAACAAGGACCTGCTGGGCAATCAGCTGGTGCATCCATCAGCCGCACTTTGGACAGTATACCATGCCATCGATGAGGGATTGGCCGATCAGTTTCAGGCATGGTTGTGCACAAAGTATGTAGACAATTCGATCCCGCATATCCCTGTCCGTGGCAAAGGAATGCCGGCAGGGGAGTATCATACCCTATCCACTACCAACTGGATGCCTTACAGCTGGTCGATCAACAATGTGGCCTCCGGAGAGGTACTGCATACCGCCCTGGCTTACTGGCAGACAGGAAGATCAGAGGAGGCTTTTAAATTTACCAAAAGCCTCTTCCTGGATTTCATGTTTCTGGGCAGCAGTCCGGGCAATTTCGGCCAGCTCTCTTTTTACGACGCTTTCCGGGGAGAACTCTACCGTGATTTTGCCGATGGGATTGGTACGGCCGCCAGGGCATTGGTGGAAGGCCTTTTCGGGATATCACCCGATTTGTTGAACAACAAAATGACCATCAGGCCGGGATGGCCTGCCGAATGGCCTTTTGCCAAAATTGAAACACCCGATCTTAAAATCCAGTTCAAGCGCAATGGTTCAAAAGAGATGTACCAGGTTGAAACCCGTTTCAAGGAGAAGCTGACCGTTGTGTTGCAGTTGAAAGCCCGGTCTGATGCCATAAAGATGGTAACCATCAATGGATTTCCAAGTAACTGGAAGCTGGTGGATCATTCCATCGGAATTCCTGAATTGCAGATAATTACAGGCAAAGGTTCCAACTTTGAGTTAGAAATAGAGTGGGAAGGGAAAGCACTGGAGATCCTCCCGACAGCTCCCTTCTATGCAAAAGGAACCAATTTGAGATTCGACCTGCAAAATGCCACTATCCTGAAAGTTTACGATCCGCAGGAGATTTTGGGTGGATTGAAAACCGCCAAACAGACGCTGTTGGCCTCTGTGCTGGGCGAGTTGGGCGGCCGGAGTACCTTCGTACAGTTGCAGCAAGGGGCCATGCGCTGGTGGCAGCCACTCTCCTTTGAATTGAGGAATCCTGTAAAGGCAATTCAATCCAAAATACAATCTACAGAAAATCTGGCTTTTACCTTACAAAATAATTCGGATCAGCCGGCAGAAGTTCAGGTCAGCCTTCGTGGTTTTCAGCAGAAAGTAACTGTGAAACCGCGGTCTGCCTCGCCTATACTCAGAATTCCAAAGAATAACCTGGTACCCGGAAGCAACCAGGTCAAGATTCAGGCAACCGGCGGAAACATTACAGAGAATATGGTCAACTGGAGTATTAAGGCCATTCCTGGTAAGAAATATGAACCCATTGAGCTCTCGCAAAGTCTCAATGACAGAATCACCAATATTTTCAAACCGCAGTATTACGCACCACGATCACCTTATCCTACCCTTTCGATCCCGATTCAGGGCATCGGAGACTGGTGTTCCTTCAAGGAGACAGAGGTGATCGACGACAGCGGTTTGCGCAAAATTGCGGGCAGTGCCAACAGGATCAGCTCTCCCCAGGGGATTCCATTTGCCGTATCCGGGAAGGAGTTGCCCAATATTCTCTTTACCTCAAAATGGGACAATTACCCCGATTCGGTGATGCTTAACCTGACAGGGAAAGCCTCCCACCTTTACTTGCTTATGGCCGGTAGCGGGCACCACATGCAAAGCAGGATGACCAATGGCGTGGTGAGGGTGGAATATGAGGACGGATCCACCTCAGAGTTGCCACTGGTAAGCCCCGACAACTGGTGGCCCATAGAGCAGGATTTTTACGAGGATGGCTATGCCTTCAAGGTGGATGCGGTACGGCCGGTTCGGCTCTACCTGAAGACCGGTGCATGGCATGCTGATACCTACAACAGCTGGTCGAAGAACAAAACCAAAAAGATTGAGGGCGGAGCCGCCTCGCTGCTGGATCTGCCGCTGGATCCTGCCAAAGAGCTGAGGCAATTAACGCTCGTAACGCTGACCAACGATGTGGTCATCGGTTTGATGGCAGCAACGTTGGTAAGATAAAAGATTCACTTTTTTTAATCCCGTTAGGGATTACAGGTGGGTAGAAACAGGACATTCAGGGATTATTTCGTCCCGTACGGGACGATACGAGTGATCAATAATTTGCCTTCTACCCATATATCATGCCTACGGCATATTGAAGTACAAAAAACCATGGAAAACAAATAAAATGTACAAAATATTTATCCTGATTTCCCTGTTTGGAATCACCTTCCAAACTCAACTGACGGCCAAGGAAAAGCCTGTTGTATACACCATTGGCGACTCGACCGTAAAAAATGGAAGGGGCGATGGCTCCGGCGGACTCTGGGGGTGGGGCGATCCCATTGCCTTGTTCTTCGATACCATGAAGGTCAAAGTCGAGAACCAGGCACTTGGGGGTACCAGCAGCCGAACCTTCCAGACCAAAGGGCTGTGGGAGGCAGTACGTTCCAAACTGAAAAAAGGCGATTATGTGCTGATGCAGTTTGGCCACAACGACGGGAGTGCCCTGAACGACAGCAGCCGTGCCCGGGGAACCATCAAGGGAGTGGGTGAGGAGCACGAGGAGATAGACAATATCCTTACCAGGGAACACGAAACGGTCCACAGCTACGGCTGGTACCTCCGGAAAATCGTCAGGGAGACCAAAGAAAAAGGAGCCATTCCCATCATCATTACCCCCATCCCGCGCAACGACTGGGAGAACGGCAAGGTCAAACGCACTCCGGAAAGTTATCCGGAATGGGCGCTCGAAGTGGCCAGGCAGGAGAGGATCCAGGCAGTGGACCTCAACCTTTTGATGTCGAAGCGGTTGGGTACCTATGGAGAGGAAAAAGTAACCGGGAGGTTTTTTTACAGCCGCGACCATACCCATACCTCTGCGGAAGGAGCAGTATTGGCCGCATCTTTGGTGGTGGAAGGGTTGAAATCCTTGTCTAAATTGAAAATCAGCAAATTCCTGCTTGCTCAGCCTATCATTCAATTTCCTGTCAAGAAACGGATATTTGTCATTGGGGATTCTACCGTGGCCAACGGAAACGACACCATCGTCGGGTGGGGAAAGCTGTTGCCCTCCTATTTCGACACCAGCAGGGTTACCATCCACAACAAGGCGCGAGGTGGCCGTAGTAGCCGTACATTTCTGAACGAAGGACTCTGGAATGAAATCACTCCCCAGCTTCGGAAAGGTGATTATGTGTTGATGCAGTTCGGCCACAACGACGGGGCACGGCCGGATGCGGAGAAGTTTCGCGGCTCCCTGAAGGGCACTGGGGAAGAGACCCTGGAGGTGGTCAAACCGGATGGAACGAAGGAGGTAGTGCATACCTATGGCTGGTACATTAAAAAATACATACAGGATACCAGGGCAAAAGGTGCTACCCCCATTGTCTTTTCGCAAATCCCCCGCAACGAATGGCCTGACGGGAAAGTGGAACGGGTTTCAGCCTCCTACGGCAAATGGGCCAAAGAAGCGGCCGAAGAGACCGGTGCTTTCTTCATTGACCTGAACGAGCTGGTAGCCAGAAAATATGAAGGGATGGGAAAGGAAAAAGTAAAAACCTTCTTCCCGGGAGACCATACCCATACCAATTTTTTGGGTGCTGAATTGAACGCAAAAACGGTGGCAGAGGGGGTGAAAGGATTGAAAAACTGCGATTTAAAGGCATATGTCAATGATACTAAATAAAACTACAGTGAAAGCAGCAGTTCTGCTCTTCCTGTTTTTTTCAGTACCGATCGTTCAAGCCCAGCGCCAGATGGAGTACTTGAACCGCGGTGTGGTGGCCGTTCAGGCCGGTAAGGACAGCGTCTTTGTGAGCTGGCGGCTGCTCCATTCGGATGAGGAGAATGTGGCATTCGATGTGTATCGTCAAACCGCCAGGGGGAAACCTGTAAAGCTCAATAAGAAGCCAATGACCGAAGTTACCTCCCTGATGGACATAGCTCCCCTGGCAAATGGCCTTTACTCGTATTCGGTCAAACCGGTGAAAGGAGGAGAGGAAGGTTCCTGTATCCTGGAAAAAACGGAGGCCGGCAATCCCTGGCTGACCATTCCGCTTCAAACCCCCGACAGGTATTCACCAGGGGATATCTCCCCCGGAGATCTGGATGGGGACGGAGACTACGAACTGGTCGTTCACATGACGGGGAGAGGACGGGACAATGGCCAACGAGGAGCTACCGATGAACCGGTATTCCATGCCTACAAGTTGGATGGAACATTGTTGTGGCGCATCAATCTGGGTAGAAATATCCGGGAGGGCGCCCATTATACCCAGTTTATGGTCTATGACCTGGATGGAGACGGCCGTGCCGAGGTGGTGATGAAAACTGCCGATGGCACCACGGATGGCAAAGGCAAAGTGATTGGCAATGCTACTGCCGATCATCGGAACGAAGATGGGCATATCGTCCGGGGACCGGAGTTCCTGACTGTGTTTGACGGACTAACCGGAGCCGCCCTGGCCTCGACCAACTATTGGCCGTCTAGAGATCCTTCGGGCGACAACCCTTCCGCCGAAGAGATGAATGAGGTTTGGGGGGATGGCAGGGCCAACCGTTCCGAGCGTTACCTGGCCTGCGTGGCTTACCTGGATGGGGTGCATCCTTCCATCGTGATGTGCAGGGGCTATTATACCCGTTCGACCCTGGCGGCTTACGATTGGCACGACGGTAAACTGACCCTGCGCTGGACCTTCGACAGCGACGACAATACCCCCGGAAACCGCGACTACCGCGGTCAGGGCAACCACAACCTGAGCGTGGGAGATGTGGATGGGGATGGCTGTGATGAGATTATTTACGGGGCAGCGGTGATTGACAACGATGGCAAGGGCCTCTATTCGACCGGACTGGGGCATGCAGATGCGATGCATTTCTCCGATCTGGATCCTTCCCATCCAGGATTGGAGGTATTCAACATCCAGGAAAAATTCAGCGATGCCGGACTCAACTTCCGCGATGCGAAAACCGGTGAGGTGCTCTGGCGGGTGGCTTCGGTCAAGGCCGACGAAGCGGGTGGCGACAAGGGTGAAGGACCCGGCCGTGGCGTCTCCTTCAATGTCGATCCGCGCTACTCCGGCAACGAATGCTGGGCATTTGGGGCGCAGATGAAGGGGATGTGGAATGCCCAGGGTAAGAAGATATCGGAGACAACCCCAACCACCTGCAATTTCGCGGTATGGTGGGATGGTGATCTGCTGCGTGAATTGCTCGATAAAAACCAGGTAATGAAATGGGATTGGAACGCAGAGAAAGTTGTACCTCTCATGGTGGCCAACGACTGCACGAGCAACAACGGCACCAAATCAAACCCTGGTCTCAGCGCCGATCTGTTTGGTGACTGGCGGGAGGAGGTGGTTTTGCGAACGACCGACAACAAGTCTTTGTGTATTTTTACTACCACCATTCCTACGAACCATCGTTTTGTCACTCTGATGCAGGACCCGATCTATCGTTTGGGTATTGTCTGGCAGAATGTGGCCTACAACCAGCCACCGCATCCCGGTTTTTTTATGGGGGATGATATGGGTAAGGTGATCAAACCGAATATAAAGATTGTGAAATCCAAAAGGTAGAGACGCAAGGCATTGCGTCTCCAATATCATTAAATAAACCTCAAAAAATCAAATTAATCATAATGAAACCTGCATTTTGCAATCCATATTTCATCCTCTTTCACCCGGTAAATCAACCGGTGTTCGCCGTCAATTCTACGTGACCAATAGCCTTTGTATTTGTGTTTCAAGGGCTCTGGTTTTCCAATGCCGGAAAAAGGAGTTCGGGAAATCTCCTTTAACAGATCATTTATTTTGGTTAATATCTTTTTATCGGTTTTTTGCCAGTATAAATAATCTTCCCAGGATTCATCCACAAAAATAAGTTTCATGGTTCAATTAGCTCTTTTGAGAAGGTCGAACCGCTCTTCAGTTTTTCAATGGCTGAATCCAATCTCTTTTCATTGGCTTTGGACGACAATTCGTGGTAAGTAGCCTGGAGGGAGTTATATTCGTCCAACGACATGATAACCACGCCACTGTCTTTGCCTCTGTTGATGATCAGGGTTTCAAAATTTTCAGTCACGCGGTCAAGATACTGTTTGATATCTTTTCGAAAATCGGAAATAGTGGTTGTTAACATAGTTTTATGTACAAATTTATGTACAAATATATGTACAAAAATGGACATTCTATGAAATTGACATTTTTTAAATTGTGAAACGATGGACAGATTGAAGCAAGAAAGGGCAAAGATCATGATAAAAAACTATACATACCAAGCAATATATGTATAGAAAATGGAATTATCTATACATAATATCCTATATTTGTATAGAAAACGCAAAAATCTTTACATAATGGACAGGCAAGATAATTGGAAACTTGGTGAACTCCCATTGTTGATCACTGTTGAGACAAAGGCTGTGCTCAAAAGTTTACCTTCTGCTCATGCGGCATTGGCGGAGTTAAAGGGAATTGCCTCCACGATTCCCAATGAAATTATTTTGATCAACACCCTTGGGCTTCAGGAGGCAAAAGACAGTTCGGCCATCGAGAATATCATTACAACCCATGATGATCTCTATAAATCAGGATTAAATTTCGACTCTTTTAAATCACCGGAAGCGAAGGAGGTTCAAAACTACATTTCAGCCTTGAAGAAGGGATTTGAATTAGTTCAGCGAAAGGGATTTATTACCAATAGTATCATTCTTGAAATCCAGGAGGAATTGGAAGGCAATAATGCAGGTTTCAGAAAATTGCCGGGAACTGCTTTGAAAAATTCAGCTACGGGTGAGACTATTTACACTCCGCCCCAAGAGCTAAGTGAGATAAACCGCTTGATGTCGAACCTTGAGCAATTTATCAATGATCCAACCATGTGTGACTATGACCCTTTGGTTAAAATGGCTATTATTCATCATCAATTTGAGAGTATCCATCCATTTTATGATGGAAACGGTCGCACGGGAAGGATTATCAATATCCTTTATTTAGTACTCGAAAAGCTTCAAAACCTTCCAGTCTTATATTTGAGTAGTTACATCACACACAACAAAGCTGATTATTACCGGTTGTTACAACAACTTCGGGAGGAGGAGAATTGGGAAGAGTGGCTGTTGTTTATGATTCGGGGTATCGAAAAGACATCCAGGGAAACCATTGCATTGATCCTTCAAATCAAAGAGCTTATGCTTGATTACAAACAAAAATTGAGAGGCAATTATAAATTTTACAGCCAGGATCTGTTGAACAATTTATTTAAACACCCTTATACAAAGATTGACTTCATCGTGAACGACTTAAAAGTTTCCAGGTTAACTGCAGCAAACTATTTGAATAAATTGGCAGATGATGGACTGCTTAGGAAAGAGCGAATCGGAGCAGGAAATTACTATGTCAATGAACCATTGTTTAATTTATTGTCAAGAAGATCAAGTCACTAGTAGAAGCACTGGTTGTAAAAATTAATTTAATTATTTAGGGGAAAGAGGATGAGGTTGTAGTTGTCAGATATTTTGAATAAAAAAATTGAATAGAAATTGAATGTATGATTCTGATTCTTTGCTGTATGAGTCCGATGTTTTACTGTATGAGTCTCATGCTTAAATGTTTGAGTCTGGTTATTAAATGTATCAATCTCATTGTTTGATGTATGAGTCTAATGCTTTAATGTATGAGTCCAATGATATGATGTATGCATCCCATGTCCCGGTATAAATGTTGATTGTTTTAATGCAAATAAAGTTTTCTCGAATATAAAAGTGATAAAATAGAATGGCTAAGCTCAAAAAACTAAATGTAAGTTCCATGAAAGTACTCCTGCCCCTCATTTTGGTCTGCCTTTGCAGCTTTGCGCTGCAGGCCCAAAAAGTCAACGACTCCACCACCCCCCTCCACCTGATGGCTCCGGCCTATGATACCCCTTACGGGAAACCCGAAGTGAAAAGTATCACGGTAGTGCTGGATAAGATTTATTCCTACCTCGATCAGACGACACCCATGTCATTGATCGACAGGGATACAAAAGCCGATGTAAAGGATTATGCCGCCATCAACGAAAAGACCATCTTCAAACCTGGCGATTTCCGCCTCAACAGCTACGAATGGGGCGTCACCTATGCGGGCATGCTGCTGGCATCCGAAACCACCGGTGATCCCAAATATGCAGGTTACACCAAAGACCGGTTGAAGTTTCTGGCCGAAATTCAGCCATGGTTCGTGAAACTGGAGCAAAGGCAACCGGATGCCAAACATGCCATGGCCAGGGTGCTTCATCCCCATGCGCTGGACGATTGTGGCGCCATGTGTGCCGCCATGGTCAAGACACAGCAGCTCGCCGGATTCGATGGAAATCTGAAACCAATGATCAACACCTTCGCCGATTACATCAGCACGAAGGAGTTTCGTTTCCCGGATGGCACACTGGCCCGGAACCGTCCTTTGCCCAATTCGCTCTGGCTTGACGACCTCTTCATGAGCGTTCCGGCCCTGGCCCAGATGGGCAAATATACCGGCGAGAAAAAGTACTATGATGATGCGGTAAAGCAGGTTTTACAGTTCGCCGACCGCATGTTCAACCATGAGAAAGGGCTGTTCATGCATGGCTGGGTTTTGGGAATGGAGGAACATCCGCAATTCCACTGGGCCCGGGCCAATGGCTGGGCAGTCATGACCATGGTCGAACTGCTGGAGGTGCTTCCGGCCGAACATCCCGGAAGGGCCAAAGTACTTGAGTTGCTTCGCCGACACATCCGCGGATTGGCCAATTACCAATCTTCCAAGGGTTTTTGGCACCAGCTGATCGACCGCAACGACTCTTACCTGGAAACCTCAGCCACCGCCATCTACACCTATTCGATAGCCCGTGCCATCAACCGCGGCTATGTTGATCCGGTAGTGTATGGTCCGATGGTTTGCCTGGCCTGGAATGCAGTGGCAACCAAAGTGAACGAAAAAGGGCAGGTAGAGGGAACCTGCGTGGGAACTGGTATGGGCTTCGATCCGGCCTTCTACTACTACCGTCCCATCAATGTCTATGCTGCACATGGCTATGGACCGGTCTTACTGGCTGGTGCCGAAATGATTGCTTTGGTGAAAAAGTTCAAGATCGAGATCAACGACAGCGCCGTTCAACTTTACGGACCTTTAAAATAAGAAACAATAGTAAAAATTTTGGATTTTGGATTTTGGATTTTCGATTGGAGGACTCCAAAGTGTCCAAGCAGTCCCAACCGTCCAACGAGTCTAAATATGAAACAAAGTCGCAATATTTAAAATACTGAAATTTAACAATATAGAAACAACAATCCCAATGAAGACCTCCAAATTTCTGCTCCTTTTTCTTACACTCTTTTCCGTAGCCGGAATGTCAAAGGCCCAAAACCTCCCCTCCCAAAAGGAGATCATGGACAAGATGGTGCTGGCCAACGGCTATTTCATGAACAAGTGGCCGGATACCGGCAAGAGCATCATCACCAACCGCGAACGCCCAAGCAACATCTGGACGCGTGCCGTTTACTACGAAGGATTGATGGCCCTCTGCGCACTGAACCCCGACAAAGCCTACTACGACTATGCCGTTGCCTGGGGGGAAGCACACAAATGGGGCCTGCGCGATGGCATCAAAACCCGTAACGCCGACAACCAGTGCTGCGGACAAACCTACCTCGATCTCTATGAAATGGATAAGAAACCGGAACGAATGAAGGATATCCAGGCCTCCATCGATCTGATGATCAGCAGCGACAAGATCAACGACTGGAACTGGATCGATGCCCTGCAGATGGGGATGCCGGTCTTTGCCAAGCTGCAGAAGATTACCGGAGACTACAAATATTCAGAACGCATGTACCAGATGTACAACGACTGCAAAGTGACGCAAGGATTGTACAACAAGAAGGAGAAACTCTGGTGGCGCGACAAGGATTTCCTGCCTCCCTACACTGAACCCAATGGAGAAGACTGCTACTGGTCGCGCGGCAACGGCTGGGTGGTGGCTGCATTGGTCAAGGTAATTGAAATACTGCCCAACGACCCGCACTACAAGGAGTACAAGAAAACTTATCTGGAGATGATGAAGGCACTCCTGCCCATCCAGCGGGAAGATGGTTTCTGGAATGCCAGCCTCCACGATCCGAATAATTTCGGCGGCAAGGAGACAACAGGAACTGCCTTGTTTGTCTACGGCATGGCCTGGGGTGTGAACCATGGTCTGCTGAGCGCCAAAAAATACCTGCCGGCCATCACCAAAGGCTGGAATGCCATGGCCAACGAAGCGGTACATCCGGATGGATTTCTGGGTTATACCCAGGGCACTGGAAAACAACCCTCCGATAGTCAGCCAGTAAGTTACACCAGCAAACCGGATTTTGAAGATTACGGACTGGGCTGCTTTTTGCTGGCAGGAAGCGAAGTGTATAAGATGAAGAAATGATTTATTCTTACATTTAAATGTTTTTACCTGGGAAAATTATTTGACTCCGGAGGAGTCAGATGTTTATAGAACTCATGATTTTCTACAAACATGCGACCCCAGCCGGGGTTGAACAATCATTAGATTAACGACCTTGAATTTCCTTGCTGAAGGGAAATTGGGGAGAATTACAATAGCATTGATTAATACCTGAAGTGAAGATGAAATTTACAAGTCCAAAATTTGCAGGACTGGCGCTGGTCATCTTGTTGTCCATAGGCCTTTCAAAACCAATTTTCGCAGTAGTATCCCTGGCCAGCCCTTTCCAGGACCACATGGTACTGCAACGGGAACGTGCAATCCCCGTATGGGGGAAGGCCAGTCCGGGAGAGTCGGTCGTTGTAAGGCTGGGGAGCCAGGAGCAATCCGTGGTAACCGGCAAGGATGGCAAATGGATGGTTCGATTAAATCCCGCCAAGGCCGGTGGTCCCTTTCAAATGACGGTAAAGGGGGAGAACACCCTCACCCTTTCGGATGTATTCATCGGTGAAGTATGGTTGTGTTCCGGGCAGTCGAACATGGACATGACCGTAGCCCGTGAAGACCGCTACTGGTGCGGGGTGATCAACGAGAAGGAGGAGGTAGCCAATGCGAACTATCCCGAAATCAGGGTATTCGATACGGCATTTACACCCACCGATGAGTTGCAGGAGAAGGTGGAAGGGAAGTGGGAATTGGTTTCTCCGGCCACGGTCGGCCACCTTTCGGCAGCGGCCTATTTCTTTGGACGGGAGCTTTACCTGAAAAGCAAAGTCCCGATAGGGTTGATTACCACAGCGTACGGGGCAAGCACTGCCGAGGCCTGGATCAGCAAACCCTCCATGGAATCAAACCCCAACCTGAAATTCATGATGGATGGCTACCTGAAGAAAAAGGCCGAATATCTTCCGTCATTGAAGGATCTGCTGACTTACCAGGAGCAGGTCGAAAAATGGAAAGTGGAGGCTGCCAAAGCCAAAGCTGATGGCAAGGATGAACCGAGGGCTCCCAAAAACAGGGACCCAAGGGTCGATCAGCACAATCCCTGCGTACTTTACAACGGGATGGTAGCTCCACTGGTTCCATATGCCATTCGGGGTGCCATCTGGTACCAGGGCGAATCGAACCAAAACTCACAGCAGGTCTACCGCGAACTGATGGAGACGCTCATTGCCGACTGGCGTGCAGCCTGGGGTCAGGGGGAATTCCCATTTTTATACGTGCAGTTGGCCAATTATGGCAAAGCTTATGATACAGAAGCCGCTGCAGGAAAGGGATTGACCTATGTCAGGGAGTCCCAGCTGCAGAATTTGTCGGTCCGGAACACGGCCATGGCAGTGGCCATCGACAATGCCGATCCGCAGGACATGGGCAACATCCATCCCAAGAACAAGCAGGAGATCGGCCACCGGCTGGCCCTGGCAGCGATGGGGAAGGTTTATGGGGAAAATGTTGACTATTCAGGCCCAATCTTTGATTACTACCTCGTTGAGGGTGACAAGATCCGAGTCAAATTTGAGGCGACTGGCAAAGGATTAATGGCCAAAGATGGTCCACTGACGGGATTTGCCATTGCCGGGCCAGACAAGGTGTTCGTGGCGGCAGAGGCAAAGATAGAGGGGAATACCATCCTGGTAGCTGCTCCGGGGGTGACCAGTCCGGTGGCGGTCCGCTATGGCTGGAACGCCAATCCCAAGGTTAATCTCTACAACAAGGCCAACCTCCCTGCCTCTCCTTTCAG
Organism: Tangfeifania diversioriginum; assembly: GCA_945873105.1. Lineage (GTDB taxonomy): Bacteria > Bacteroidota > Bacteroidia > Bacteroidales > Prolixibacteraceae > CAINVV01. The sequence goes on along the minus strand of CAMCBW010000018.1, from coordinate 61,399 downwards.
GACTGACAATTGGTAAGGTAGTTACGCAGCCTATCCAATTGTCAGTTGGATGCCCATTCAATGGATTGCTTCAACAATTTGCGGTAACTTTCATTTTGGAAGGTTGGGGTTGCATGTCCGCTTTGCAGGGTAACGACCCTGGCCTTGCCATATTGATGGGCCCAGCCAATCACCGGAGTGCTTGATTTTTCGGTGGTTGTCAGCAATGGCACAGCACCATCGGCCACATAGTATCCTTTGTAGGTCTCGTCGAAAATTTCAAAATCCTTCACCCCTTTGGTGACCGGATGCTTTTTCTTAGCCACATTCACCGTAAAGCGGGTGTCATGGATATAGCTGCAGGCAGCATACTCCTTGCCATTCACGGTAGTGGGTTTGTGAAAATATTTGCCGCCCACGATGTTCCAGTATTCCGGCCATTCGTCGAAGGCGCAGATGCTGTGGTGAAGGACCACCAGCGGTTTCCCCTCCCTGATGCATTCGGCAAAAACTTTCTCTTGCTCCGGCGTGATTTTTTGCCACATATGGTAGAAAACAAGCACATCATATTTACCCCTGTTTTCTGGCAGAAATTGGTCGTAAGCAACAGGCAATTCTGCAACCTGGTTGGTGATGCCTGTTCCCAGACTATTCAGCATCTCGTTGAAAGAGGGTTTGTCGTAATTATGGCCTCCCGTAACCACCAGGATTCGTATGGGTTTTTTTGCTGTTGCGTAGCCGGTACTAAAAACCAGGACAGCCACAAGCAAGGTGACAAAAGTGAACAATTTTCTCATAATTGGATTTTTTAGCTGCCTTAAAAATACATAGATTCCCGTTTGTTTGTTGAGGTACAATGAACTAAAATATCTTCGTATTTGTCGCATCTATTGGTGTGGGAAATATTCTGGTGGAGCTTGAAAAGTTGGCTGAAACGCAAAGAATATGTAAATTTAACTGATTTCCGAGCATCTGTATAGTGCATTGAGGAATTGACAAATGATTCTATCGTAGTTTTTCTTTGCGTTCCTTGCGCGACATTACAATTCAACACAATGTGGGAAAGAATCCAAGTAAGATATTCCTTCATACCAATTATAAAATCAAGAAGCGTGAAAAAACAATTCCTGCTTTTTTGGATGCTGATAGCTGGATTGACCTGTTTTGGCCAATCAACCGGTGTAATCCATGAAACCATGCAAGGGTACCTGAAGCCCAAGGGTAAAAACCCTATCCCCAGCATTCAAATTTACCTTTCAGAGGGAGACAGGGTATTTTGTGGAGCTGCCGGCTATTCGGATGGAGTTACAGAAGTGGCTGACAAGGACAATCAGTTTAAAATCGCCAGCATCACCAAAACCATGACAGCCACTGTCATCCTGCAAATGCAGGAGGAGGGTCTTTTGGATATCGATGAAAAAATTTCGAAATACCTGAAGGAGGTGCCTTTTGTCAGGGTTTCCGAACTAAGTTATTACAAGGGGAATGCTTACGGCGACAGTATTACCCTGAAACAGCTTTTGCAGCACCAGAGCGGTTTGGCCGATATTTTTACGGATGGTGCATTTAGGTTTTACCTGAATGAAATAATGCACAAAAAGCAGGCCTGGAATCCGGAGAAACTCATGAATCGTTACTACAAGTACCGGCTCCACAAGAAGGCCAAACATGCACCCGGCTTTGGATTTTACTATTCGGATGTCAACTATTTCCTGCTGGGGCTGATCATCGAAAAACTGTCTTGGCAGACGCTGGCACAGCAATTCAGGTCAAGAATTTTCGTGCCACTTGAAATGAAAAATAGCTATTTTGAGTATTATGAACCCGCAGTCGGGAATGGGAAAATGGCTCATTCTTTTATGGGGAAACGCGACATTACCAAAACCCTAAATACCTCCTACGATTGGGCCGGTGGAGGTGTCGTTTCTACCACAGCAGATCTGGCGCTCTTTCTGAAAGCGCTTTTCGATGGGGAATTGTACAAAAATGAGGCGACCTTAAATAAAATGACCTCGATGCTGCCACACCAAATGAAATCTGGCAAAACTGGTTTCTATGGATTGGGTCTCTACCAATATCAATTTAACGGAGATACCTATTTTGGCCACGGAGGTTTTTGGGGCTCCCGGATTGCCTGGTGTCCCGCAAAGAGGATTGCCTTTTGCGGCAGCGTCAATCAGGTAAAACCGGGCTTCAATACAACGGAGTTTGTTGAGAATTTTCTATCTATTTTTGTCAGTAGACCAACTTATTGATTGAGTTAAAAAAATACGCCAATTCCATCCTGATTTTGTAATTTCAGGCAATTAGAAGCCGCCAGTCCTAAGCTTAAAAATATGTTACCATGAATGAACCAACTTCGTTGATCAACGATCCATCCCGTTTGGAGTCATTGCTTGCATTCGGAATTTTGGACACTCCACCCGAAAAAGAGTTTGCCGATTTCGCCCTCCTTGCCGCTCAGGTTGGTGGTACACCCGCAGCCATGATCACCTTTGTGGACGACAAGCGCGAATGGGTCAAATCCTGTTGGGGCGCCACAGCGGTTGAGTTCAGCCTCGAAATCGCTTTTGGCGCCTACACAATGCTGGAGAAGGGAGGTTTGCTCCTTGTTCCCGACGCCCGGATAGATGAAAGGTTTTGCAACCACCCACTGATCAATCAAGTTGGAGGTTTCGTCTCTTACGCCGGAGTGCCCCTGGTGGCAGCCACCGGACAGGTGGTTGGTGCGTTGGGTATCTTTGGATATGAACCGCTCCGGCTGAAGGAGGAGCAAATCCGGTCCCTTCAACTTTTGGCGGGTCAGATCATCCGGTGGATGGAGGCACGACAAAAAATTGCAGCGCTTGAGTGCCGGTACAGTGAGGTGTTGAAGTTTGCCGGAAAGGCAGCACACGATCTGAAATCCCCCTTGTGCAGCATCTCCCTGATGGCCGAACTGTTTAGGGAGCTGTATGGTGAAAAGCTGGATCCAAATGGCGTTGAAATGTTGATTTCAATTGGGGATATTACCAATCAGCTTGCCCGGCAGATTGATGATCTTCTGACTGACAGGATTTCCTGTTGACAGATCCTGCTCTGAACACAACAATCCCTCCTTCAGCATTGTCAACGCTGGGGAGGGATTGCTGTGTTTTGCGCCAATTGGGGCAAGTCTGAAGCAAAGTTCTTTTACCTCATTCCCCTGACACCCCTGTCACCTCTGGGACCTTTACCCACTTTCGCTCCTTTGGGCCCTTTTTGGCCTTTGGGTCCTTTGTTGTGCTTCATCATGTCGAATTTCATGCGTTGTTCATCTGTCAACTGGGCACGCATGTCGAGGTGATTTTTGACCTGGACTTTGGCCATCTCTGCACGGATGCCGGCGACTTTGTCGATGTTCTTGTTGATGGCTCCGAAATCAGGCTTTTCTGCACTGTTCAACGTACGTTGGCGTGCTTCTGCTTCACCAAGTTCGTTGCGGAGGGGTTGCAACTGTTTCTGGGTGGCCATCATGTTCTTCTTGAAGCTCTCTTTTTGTGCATCGGTCAGGTTGAGTGCCTGCATACCCTGCTGCATCCGGTCTCTTGGCATGCCTTTTTGCATTCCTTGTCCCTGTTTTTGCACCTTCTTTGGGGTCACTCCCTGCGGCTGGGCGACCAGTACGGCCGAAATACTCATCAGCAATACAATCATAAAAATTTTAGTTTTCATCTTTCTTACTTTTTAAATTATGCTTTTGGAATTCTATTAAAACTACCTGTTGGATTGTGGTTGGTCCAAAAGGTTAAAAGTGTCACCGTGAAATTTAACAAAGTTTAATAATTGATACTTCAATCAGCCTGCAGATAAATAGTCTATTGTGATCTGAAATGTATACGCCATGCTGAAAATGTAGAATCACCTCTTTGCGTTTCCCTGCGTTCTTTGCGAGACCTTTACTGGATCCGGAAATCACTGCCCAATCTTCCCCAAGGCATCCTTCACCTCCTTTAAAAAGAGCGGGACTTTGACTTTTGGGTCACCTTCTCCCAATGTTTCAATGGGAAGGTACCCACGGTAGCCCGATTCCCGGATGATTTTCATCAGCCGGTCCAGGTCGGTTTTCTGCTCTTTCCCTGCTACATATAGATTCTCTTTCAACTGCCAGTTCACGGCGTAGGGGATCATTTGGGCGATCTCCCGGTAGGGATCTGTACGAAAACTGCCAATATCGAGGATCAGTCCAAACCATTCAGAGTTGACCCGATCGAGGATTTCGATCGTCTCCGCAGCCGTTTTCACAAAGTCGTGGTGGTTTTGGATGGCCACCACTACGCCATGGGCATTGCCGTAAGCCACACATTCATTCAAAGCACTTACCAGGATGTTGACGGCTTCAGGGCGTGTCAAACCCCTCAAGTCTGCCGGCCCGGTGAAGACCCGGATGACGGGAGCTCCCATCTTTTCGGCCGCCACGATCCATTTTTTGACCAGCTCGATACTCGCCTTCAACTTCACCGGATCGGGATCCGTAAAGTCGTTGCGCACCCCGGTTCCGCTGATTTCGACCCCCATCACAAAGGCCTTCTGTTTGATGTGGTACAAATATTCGTCCGAAGGTACCTCCGGGTAACCGGGAAAATAGTAGCCCGTCAGATCGACTGCATCAAACTGGTGGGTGGCGCAAAATTCGATCAACTGATCCAGGTTCATCGCCCCACTGGTTAGGGATTTGTTGAAGGAGTAAGCATTCAGACTGGTCTTGAGTCTGGTGGGGAAATTCTTGATGGATTTGCCATTCAGTTGAATGGTACCAAGGACTAGCAGGAACAGGAAAAGACTTTTCGATAGTACGGACAAATTCTTTTTCATAAACAGCTGTTTTATTTTTGAATCATATTTTACCCTTCAGGGCATTAAGATCAATAGAAGGAAATACATAGGCAGAGGTTTCCCCGGTAGGGATAGGCCAGCTATAATAACCACCCCATTCCCCAAACCGTCAGGATCCCCACCACCCCTATGGTCGATTCCATCACGGTCCAGGTTTGGAAGGTCTGCTTGATGCTCAGTCCGAAATACTCCTTGAACATCCAGAAACCGGAGTCGTTGAAGTGTGACCACATCACGCTGCCGGCGCCGGTAGCCAGCACCATCAATTCCGGGGAGGTGCCGGTTTGCTGCATGATAGGCAGCATAATCGGGGCAGTAGTGAGTGTCGAGACTGTCGCCGAACCGACCGCCAGGCGGAAGATCGATGCGATCAGGAAGGCCATAATTAGCGGATTCATCTGGAAGGAGGAGGAGACCGACCGGATGTATTCGATCACCTGACCATCCTTCAATACCTGCGAAAAGGCCCCACCCCCGGCGATGATCAGCACAATCATCGAGACGGCCCCAACCGATTTGGAGGCGCTGTTCATGGCATCGTCCATGGACCGCCCCTTGCGCAGTCCAAGGGTGAAGAGGGCAACCACCACAGCGATGAACAAGGCCATGTTGGCATCGCTGATAAATTTGAAGAAGGTGAGCAGTGCGGCGAACAGACCGGACAATTGTTCGCTGTAACCCTTGCCGGCAAAAAGCTGGTGGTAAAAGCCGGAGATATTCTCTATCCCGAGCCTGGTGAGTTCGGCCTTCACCGGAGGTGGCCCAAAAACAATGTCGGTCACTGCCCCGAACAACATCAGGATGATGGGAGTGACTGCACAGAGAATGCTGATGCCTAATCCGGGAAGATCATGCTTCTCAAAATCCTTTACCTGGAAGAGGTCGGCAGGCATTTCGGCTTTCACCCCTTTGGTGAACCGCGAGAGCCATACCCCGCCTACCAGGCAGGCAGGCACCATGGGTACCAGTCCGTAGAGCAGCACCATGTTGATATTGGCACCGTAGATAAACGAGACATAGGTAGGCGCGGGGTGGGGCGGGAGAAAGCAGTGGGCCACGGAGAGGGCCGAACAGAGGGGCAATGCCAGCCAGATTAACGGCATCTTGGTGATTTTGGCGAAGGTGTAGATCAACGGCACCAAAACCAGGAAGCTGGCGTTGTACATCATGGGCAACCCTACCAGGAAGCCAGTGATCAGCAGGGCATACTGGATATTTTTAACCCCCATCCAGTCGATCATCTTGAAGGAGATGGTATGCGCGGCGCCACTCTCTTCCAGTATTTTCCCAAGCATGGCGCCAAAAGCCAGGATCAGCAGCACTTTCCCCATGGTATCGCCAATCCCTTTCAGGATGGAATCGAGGATATCCAGCAGGTTCATATGGCTCAGCAACCCTACCGCAAAGGAGGTTACCAGCAGGGCCATAAAGGCATTGATCTTGAATTTGCTGATCAGCAGCAAAAGCAGGATGATTCCGATCCCGACAACGAGCAGGGGCATAAGCGTTTGGTTGAAAGTTTGAGCTAAAGGTAGAAAAATACCTTCAGATTACAGGAGATACATTTGTGAATTGGGATCCTGACGATTATCAAATATTGCAACAACATTGATTGCCTGATCAGAATATTTGTAGAAGATGGTGGTTTGTTTGGTTACAACGCATTTTCTGAGACCATTTATTTTCTCTGATGCAGGAAAACTATCGGGGTGATTTTGAATTTGCAGCAATGATCTGTCCAATTTGACGATGAAATTTTCCTTCACTTTCATCGACCACTCTATTTCAAGGTAAACGAGGAGATTTTCTAATTTAGCCGATGCATTTTTTGAAAAGCGTATCCTACGGTTCATTTCCTGTGTTTGGCGATTATTTTTTCATAATCCACTGTCTCGCCATTGCCTGCTTCCTCAACACCTTTTAGAATCTCATCCCTTTGATATTGGGGTAATTTATCCCAATAATCTACCTTTTTAGATTCTGTCAGGAATTTTTTTACTGTTGCCAGGATGCTGGGATTATCTGTTTCCAAAACCATTCTGACTAATTCCAGTTTTTCTGTTTGTAAATCCATTGCCTCTGTTTTTAACAAATTTACGGAATTATTGTGAAGAAAAGAATTATTCAACGGTATTTTAGCAGCACCTAATTTTGACATCTCATCAAAAAGTACTTATATTTGTACGTAATTAATAACATAAATAAGACAATTATGATTGCGGCCAATTTTTCAGAGTTTCGGACCCAATTGAAAAAATTCCTTGACCATGTAGAGGACAACAATGAGACCCTGATTGTCAAGAGAAAGACGGGCAAAGGAACGGTGATGATTTCGCTGGATGAATACAACTCCATCATGGAAACTGTTCATTTGCTGAGCTCCAAGGCAAATGCGGACCGGCTGTATGAATCAATTAGTCAGATGAAAGAGGGCAATACCGTTTCAATTGATTCTATACCAGGATGAAGCGGATTACCTTTTCAAAAAATGCATGGGACGAGTATCAATCCTGGCAAAAGGAGGACAAAAAGATGGTCGCGAAGATCAATGAATTGATCAGGGACATTCAAAGGACTCCCTATGAGGGGATAGGTAAACCGGAACCACTAAGATATGATTTGGCTGGATTCTGGTCCCGGAGGATCGACCTGGAGCACAGGCTGGTCTATCAGTACAGGGAGGATCAGCTGCTCATTTACAGCTGCAGGTACCATTACGAAAAATAGTTGCAAACACAAAGCCGGAGTAATAACCAATGATACACAGACTAAGACAAGAGCAATTCCTCCCCATCAGCCTCGACCAGGCCTGGGAGTTCTTTGCCACCCCCAAAAACCTGAACGAGGTAACGCCGGAGGATGTGGTTTTTGAGATTACCTCCGAGCTGCCCGACAAAATGTACGAAGGGTTGATGATTACCTACCGGATCAAACCGATGCTGAACATTCCCCTCCACTGGGTCACTGAAATTACCCACATTCAGGAGAAGGAGTTCTTTGTGGACGAGCAACGGCAGGGACCCTACCACATCTGGCACCACGAGCACCATTTCAAGGAAGTAGAAGGCGGAGTTTTGATGACGGACCTGCTGCACTACGACATCGGCAAATCAGTATTTGGCTGGATAGCAGGGAAGTTGTTTGTGCACAAGAAGGTGAAGGATATTTTTGCCTACCGGCACAAGGCATTGGAGAATTATTTTAAAGCTTGAGATCTTTGTGTTTTAGTGTCTTAGTGGCCTCGTTTTCTTGCCACAAAATTTTACTGGGAAACTGTTAAATTTTCATATTCAAAATGCCGTAGGTATTTTATGTGGGTAGAAAGCAAAGGTTAAAATAGTCCATTTCGTCCCGTACGGGACGAGATAATTACCATTTGTCGATTTCTACCCATATAAGATCCCTAGCGGGATCAATCAAATCAGATTTATACAATCTCAAGAGAATTTTCTTTGAATAATTTGGTCACTTTCAAGCACAATTGTTAAAAAACTAAAAATATTAGTTTAACAACTAAAAAACATAGTTAATAAACTAGAATAATTAGTTATACTTGTTGAAAATAACAATTGCACGTTTATGTTACTTGCTTATTTTCACGCAAAGGCCTTAAGGAAGCGCAAAGTTTAGTCATTAACTATTGCGTTTCTTTGCGGCCTTTGCGTGACCTTTAGTGGGTAATTACTCCTGGTGAAATATCTAAATTCGGAAAGACAAATGAAGCATCTTACCAACCGCGAAGAAGAACTCATGGAGCTCTTCTGGCAAAAAGGCCCCTCCTACGTCAAAGAGATCGTCGACGAATTGCCCGAACCCAAACCGCATTACAACACCATCTCCACCATTGTCCGCGGACTGGAAGAGAAGGGATTTCTGGGCCACGAGCAGTTCGGGAATACCCACCGCTACCTGGCCGTCATCTCCCGCGAGGAGTTCAGCAAGCACACCATCCAAAACATGGTGGGAAAGTACTTCAACCAATCCTATGCTTCCGTGGTTTCCATGTTTGTGGAGGAGGAGAATATCTCGATCGAAGAGATCAGGGAACTGATCCAGCAAGCCAAAACCTCCAAAGACAAAGGCCATGAGTAACTTCCTGCCCTACCTAATTAAGTCGACTATCTGCATTAGTCTGCTCTATTTGTTGTTTCGGACTGTCATGCGCAAAGAGAGTTTTTTCGCCCTTAACAGGATGGTGTTGCTTTCGATTGTGGTCATCTCGGCGGTTATTCCGTTGCTTTACCTGCCCGGAGCTATTCAATCTCCTGTTCAGGTGGAGCTGCTTCCGGTTTTTGCACCGGTTGAAGTGCAAACAGGGGCGATTCCGGCTATCGATCTGGAAAATCTTACATCCATAGAAGCTTCAGTCGCCCAGGAATCGAGACCGGACATTGCAGATCAAAATTGGACGTTTTCAAAGCAGCAACTGTTGCAATACCTCTACCTGGCAGGTTTTCTCTTCACCTTGCTGTTATTGTTGCGTGGCCTGTATACCCTCTTTTCCCTTTTCAGGAGGGCGAAGACTGTTCAAATGGATGGTTACCGGTTGCTGGTCATCGAAAAGGAGATTGCCGCCTTCTCCTTTGGCCGGTATGTGATCCTCTCCCAAAGGGATTATGAAGAGCATCGCCAGACGCTGCTGGCCCACGAGCAGGCACACATCCGGCTGTACCACTTTTTTGACCTGCTGCTGCTCGAGACATTCCGGATCTTTCACTGGTTCAATCCGGCTATTTACTGGTTGATCAAGGATCTGAAGGAGATCCATGAGTTCCAGGCCGACGATTACACCCTCATCCATGGCATCGATGCAACCCAATATCAATTGTTAATCATTCAAAAGGGAGTGGGGGCTGAAAGGTTCGCACTGGCCAACAGTTTCAACCATTGTCAAATTAAAAAACGAATTACCATGATGAACAAATCAAAAACCAACAAAGCAGGAAGTTGGAAGGTGGCGACCTTTCTTCCATTGCTTGCCCTGTTGCTGATGGCGTTCGGCAAAAGAGGCGAAAATGTACCCGAAAAGATTAATCTGCCGGGAAAGGTTACCGCACCATCTGTAATTGTTCCGAAACAAAATGAGCTGACAAATCAAATCATTGAAATCAAAAAGGAAGGCAATTACATCGATAACAAACTATGCACATTGCAAGAAATTGCAACAAAGGGGCAGGAATGGAATAAGGCTAGTAATAAATGGATTCTTCTTATGGTTGATGAATCAATCTCTCTTAACCGTATCGATGAAGTCCGGGAAGCATTGGCTGATGCATCCGTTAATTTTGTTACCCAATCAACTATCAATTCAGATGATATTGTTTTTTTTGCGGGAGATGTATCAGAGAGTGCCAAGTTTACTCAAGGCAAATGGGGTGATTGGATGATGAACAAGTTAAACAATTCTCCTGAAATAAAGGCCAATATTGGGAAATATAAATTAACCTACAGTTTCATTATAGATAGGGATGGGAAAGTAAAAAATGCTCATTTAATTAAGCAGTGTGATATTCCTGAAGTAAATGCAGCATATGAAAAAATTCTGGCTCAAATTCCAGACTGGGAACCTGCAAGAAGAGGTAGTTCAAAAGTAAGTGTCTATTATCGGTTCACAGGGTTCGCTAAATATGTTGCGCCTGTTGCCAAGAAATAAGCCAATGAGTTTTTTTTTGTTAGATCAAAAAAGCTGCCGGTTCTGGTGCGTCTCCATGGCCGGCAGCTCTACCATTGTCAAATGTCGCATTGCTGCAACGGCTTAAAGTTATAACCTAAACTACAAAAAGCAATATTTGCCTGAAAAATTGTGGGCAAAATAGTAACTAACTATTGTTTATCACCACAATAGGCGCATAGGTCACAATAGGAAAAAAAGCAATAGGAAATAACTTAAACGCACTGATCTTGCCCTTCTTCTATGTGTTCTATGTGCCTAATGTGGTGAAAAACCCAGCTAACAGGAGAAAATCTATGCCAATTCCTCTTTTTTAGGTTTAGTTACAGTCGGAGTCTTTTGATATTGTTTTGATTTTGGCAATGGCTTGGTTTTCCGATTTTTAAGAAAGTCGCTAAAATCTTTGTCTTCCTTTTCTGACATGGGTTCGTTAACGAAAACCAACTCTAAATCATCTAATTTCTTATAATTAGCCATAACTTAACTTCTTAAAGTATTGTTTAACAAGAGCTAGAGACTCATTGGTGTTTATAAATATTCTGCTAACAATACTCATTAAAGTTACCAAATTTTAGCCTTAGTAGTGTGCTTTTGTCAATTAAACTTGCAAGAATACTTTGCTCTAAACAAAAGAACTGCCGGCTCTGGTGCGTCTTCCTGGCCGGTAGCTTAATCATAGGCAAATGTTCTATCTTGGCGGATCGACCAATGACAAACTTTTGTAACTTTGAAATAAAAAATGCCAACAGTTCTATTAATTGCAGGGTGGAGATTATATTTCTGGGCGAATGAGAAGAATGAGCCAATTCACATACATGCCGAAAAGGGTGATATGGAATGTAAGTTTTGGTTGGATATTGAAAATTTCGAAATCAAGACAGCTCTGGAATACAATTTAACACCTCAAGCCAGGCGTGAAATTAAAAAGATCATCTATGAGCATTTTGATTACCTGGTTACAGAATGGAATAATTTTTTTAAAGAATAACTAATTATGGAAAAGGCATACAATTTATCACAAATTGCTTTTGAAAATGAATATTTGGTTTTATCCATAGATAATCAGATCGTTAAAGTAAAATTGTCTGAAATTTCCGAGAAGCTATCAAAGGCAACCGAGCAGGAAAGAAATGACTTTAAAGTTTCGCCTTCAGGTTATGGAATACACTGGAGATTGCTGGATGAAGATTTATCAATCAACGGTTTATTAAAAAAATTGTAATCTACACGTTGGGGCTCATCCAAAGAGCGTCAACCTTCATCCAAGTCATGTAAGGGCTCATCCAACGAACGTCAATCATCCAAGGCATGTTCGGACGCCCACGCAGGGGCGCCCCTGCGTGGGCGTCCAATCGAAACTCTTCACCCAACGCATGTAATGGCATCTCAGACCCTGGGAATTGGTTACATAAAAAAGCTGCCGGCTCTGGTCCCTCCCCTTTGCCGGCAGCTTGATCTTTGTTTATTAACAATTACTGCTTGGATCAAAGTTAATAAAAATGAAAATCAATTCACAAAATTTAGGTGTCAAATATTTGTTGTCCGATTAAGAAATAGCAGCTTATCCAGAATTGTAATGGCTGGAGAAATTCCAAACAAGGTAATTTTCGGTCATAAGTTAAAAGATGTATTCCAAGCAACTGACAATATATTAATTGCATCCTCTAAACAGTGACCTGTACTCACATTTAGCAAGTGCTTTTGTCTTCAGGTTATTACTGATCTGTCAGGCAATTCATAATTCCCAGAACCACTTTCCATGAGGATACTTCGCTCCATGCTCTCTTTCTACAGCTCCTTCGCTTTCGCCGGTTTCCTGCTGACTGCCGCCTGCCTGGGTACGCTCTACACCACCGGCATTGCCATGTTTACGTTTCTCTTTTGGATAAAGGTGGGCACCATGTGGATCATCTACTATTTTGTCGACCACAACAAACGAAAAGAATATTACTACTACGATAACCTTGGCATCTCTAAACGCGTGCTTTGGATTCCTGCACTGGCGTTTGATTTCTTGGTATTTATAGTATCCACAATCGTTTTAATGCTGAAAATGAATGGTTCACAAACTGGAGGTTGATAGCATCATCCTCGAATTCGGCCACCACCGGGTGCTGCAGGATGTCTATTTTACCAGCGAGACGGGAAAAATCACGGGCATCCTGGGCCGGAACGGGTGCGGAAAGAGCTGCCTGATGAACATCATCTACGGGGTGCTGCCCGCCACCGACAAATCCATCCGGATAGACGGGAAACCTATCTTCGACGGCTACCGCGATCCCCAATTGTTCAGGTATCTGCCCCAATTCAATTTCATTCCGAAGGATTTCACCGTCAGGCGAATATTTTCAGACTTCGGACTGGATTTTGCCTCTTTCATCAATTGGTTCCCGGAGTTTGAGAAATTTCACCAAAGGAAATTGGGCAAGCTATCCGGTGGTGAGCGGCGGATTGTGGAGGTATATGCCATCCTTGCCGCCAAAACCAAATTCTGCATGCTCGACGAACCCTTCTCGCACATCATGCCGCTGCATGTGGAGGTATTAAAAAACATCATGCTGGAGGAGAAGAAGAACAAGGGGGTCATCATTACAGACCATATGCACCGTTACATCACCGAAATAAGCGACCACCTGTATGTAATTACCAATGGGAAAGCCCACTTGACCAAAGAGGCGGATGACCTTAAAAGGCTGGGATATCTTCATTGACTTCGCTACCCTCCAATGCCCTAAAAGGACCATCGGCCTATCCGGTTCAATGGACTTTCACCTTCAAAAATGCCGAACTCTCAGCCTTTTCAAACAAACTCCCGCATCGATTGCTGAATCAGTTCAATCGCCTCGTTCATCTGTGCTTCGTCGATGATCAGCGGAGGCGTGAAACGGATGGTGTGCTCGTGGGTCGGTTTGGCCAGAATGCCATTCTCCTTCATGACCAGGCAAAGATCCCAGGCTTGTTTGCCGTTCACCGGGCGGATCTGGATGGCATTCAGCAATCCTTTGCCACGCACCTCCTCGATCAGCGGGGAGTCGAATGCCTTCATCCTGTCGCGGAAGAGCTTTCCAATCACAGTGGCATTTTCTGACAATTTCTCATCTAGCAGAACTTGCATGGCGGCCAGCGAAACTTTCGCCGCCAGCGGATTCCCGCCATAGGTGGAGCCATGCTCTCCCGGACGAATGGTCAGCATGATCTCATCATCGGCCAGTACACAGGAGACTGGGTACATCCCGCCGGAGGCGGCCTTGCCAAGGATCAGCAAATCCGGACGAACCCCTTCATGGTCGCAGGCCAGCATTTTGCCGGTACGGCAGAGACCAGTCTGAACCTCGTCTGCAGCCAGCAAAACATTGTATTCTTTGCAGAGCTTGGCCGCTTTTTTCAGGTAGTTGTCTTCCGGTACATAAACCCCTGCTTCGGCCTGGATTGGCTCCACCAGGAAGCCGGCTGTATAGGGGTGGCTCAACTCTTTTTCCAGTGCCTTCAGGTCGTTGTAGGGAATTCTGACAAATCCGGGGGTGTAGGGCCCATAGCCGGCGTAGGAATCAGGATCGGACGACATCGAAATGATGGTGATGGTACGGCCGTGAAAGTTACCGTCGCAGACGATGATCCTTGCTTCATTTTCAGGAATGCCCTTTACCTTGTACGCCCATTTCCGGATCAGCTTCAGGGCGGTTTCATCCCCTTCTGCACCCGAGTTCATCGGGAGAATCTTGTCGTAACCAAACAATCTGGTCATGTACTCTTCCCACTCCCCCAATACATTGTTGTAGAAGGCACGTGAAGTCAAGGCCAGCTTTCCGGCCTGGTCGACCAATGCTTTAACGATTCTAGGGTGACAATGACCCTGGTTGACCGCAGAGTAGGAGGCCAAAAAGTCGAAATAGCGTTTGCCTTCCACATCCCAGACAAAAACGCCTTCCCCTCTTTCCAATACAACAGGTAGCGGATGGTAGTTGTGTGCGCCGTATAGGTCTTCCCTATTTATATAATCTTGTGTTTTCATCTTCTTAACGATTTAATATTTGGGTTTAATTAGTGAACGAAGCTAAATAGTTTTTACAAATATAAATATGATTTATGCTTTGTCGATTGCGATCCATAGATTCGTTATTCTCATGGTTTTGCCTTAACTTTATACAAAAGGACTTAGTAAAATGGAACAAATGGATCATACCATTCAAAGTACTATAAAGCCTGAATATGAAACTCTAATTTTTCCGTTTAGAGGATTTAAAGTGATGATAGATATGGATTTGGCTTCATTGTTGGTGTATCAACAAAAGTGCTGAAACAGCAAGTCAGACGTAATATTGGTAGATTTCCAGAGGATTTTATGTTTGAACTTGTTCGATCAGAGAGAGATGAACTGGTCGCAAATTGCGACCGGTTAACAATAATGAAGCACTCATCCGTAAACCCAATGGTATTTACTGAGCAAGGGGTAGCTATGCTCTCCTCAGTGCTGCATTCCGAAAAGGCGATTAAAATCAATATTGAAATTATGAGGGCTTTTGCCAGGTACCGGTCGTTGTTAAAGGAGAATGAATCGTTAAAGGAAGAAATCTTGAAACTAGATTCCAAACTTAACCAAGCATTTAAGTTCTTGTTGGGTCAGATTGATGCTTTGCACGAGAAAGCAAACAAACCAAGAAGGCCAATTGGTTATAGAGTTGATCAAAAAATCTAAATTCCTGTTCGTTGTGAGAATGTTGAGTATATTTTGAAGAATCGAACCGGTCACAATTTGTGACCGGTTCGATTCTTTAAACATCCATGTATACTCAATTAGAAACTCAACGACATCTTCAAATTGATCCTTCTTCCCGTCAGGTAATTGGGAACTGCATGCATCTGGTTCTGGAAATCAGATACCCAATAGTAGGAGATGGTATTGTTGAGGTCGAAAAGGTTGAATATTTCCAGCGAAATCCATGCTTCCTTCAGGTTTTGGGTAAAGAAATTGACGCTTTTTGCCTCGGGAGCTCCAACCAGCATTTTGGAGAATCCCACATCCACCCGTTTGTAGGAGGGCATAAGGTATCTGTCCATGTATCGCTCTTTCTGGGGTGGGCCGAAGGGCAATCCGCTGCCGTACAAAAGGGTAAGGTTCATCTTCACGGTAGGATTCCTGGGCAAATAATCCTGGAAAAAGAGGGAGAAGTTGAAACGTTGATCGGAAGGTCGCGGCAGATAACCCGGGTAGACCGTTACATCCGGTGCACCGTTGGAGCCATTCTTCAGGTACTGGTCTCCGGAAATATCCTCCTCCGTTTTCATGAGTGTGAGGGATGCCCAGGAGGTAGCCCCGGGAATGGGCTCTCCGAACAACCGCATTTCCAAACCTTTTGCATATCCTTTGGCCTGGTATTCCGGAAAGTATTGCAGGTCAAGGTTGGTAACCTTGTAGGGAACCAGGTGTGTCAGTGATTTGTACCACAGCTCCGTGGAGAACTTAAACGGGCGGTCTCCCCATTGGAAGGAATGGTCAAGCCCGACCAGGTGATGTATCGATTTTTGTGCCTTGACCCCTTGGACCAGCTGCGCCTCCCGGTTCTTTAGCTCCTTAAAGAAGGGCATCTGCTGGTAACTTCCCCAGGCAGCATGCAGCTGAAGCTGTTTGAACCTGCCGGGATAGAATCTGGCTGAGATCCTCGGACTAAAGATGGTTTGGTGGTTGAAATCCCAGTATTGCACCCTGCCGCCAAAACTGACCGAAAGGTTGGAGTTCTGAATCCGGGCAGAAAAATTGTCCTGGAGATAGAGACTGTAACGGTTGCTGTTCAGTTGGTTGTCTGCCTTGGTGTGCCGGTAAAGTTCCAGTGACTCCTTGCCGTATGGAAGCGAATAACCGGCCGAATCGCGCATCTCCCATTCATTCACCTGGTCGTGGATGCGCTCGGACTGGTATTTCAGACCCCACCTGATTTGATGCAGGCCGACTTTGTATTTCCCGCTTTGCTCGATCGTTTGAATGGTGGCATGGAGGTAATTGTTCGCATGGACCAGTGAAGAGCCTACCCCCAGCAGCATGGTGCTGTCGGGATTGTCTGAAGGTGCTGATCCGGCAACGATTTCGTTCAGGTAGTACTGCCCGAGTATGTCGTAGCGCTCCTGCTCGTTCGACCGAAAGGAGCTGCCAGTCAGCTGGAGGTGGAGGTTTTTTGTCGGATCATAATTGAGGGTAAGCGCTCCCATCTGGTTCGAGAACTTGTCTTGCTCATTGCCTTCAAAGTAAATTTTTAACTGGTAGGCCTGACTCATGGTCCCAAAATTGGTCTCCCGCGACTCCGGTGTAAAGCTGTAATTGTTGCGGGAAACATTGGCCAGGAAATTCAGGGACCACCGTTCCGAAAAATTGTAACCCAACAGTGCCTGCAAATCAAAACTGGATGGATCATAATGTCCCTTCTGGTCGAGTGTTCCCAGCAAATAGCGGTTGTCTTTGTAGCGGATTCCCGTTAGGTAGGAGAATTTGTTTTGCAAGGCCCTCCCTTCGAAGTGGGCGGAAGCACCCAATGCCCCGAGTTCGGCTGAACCGGCAAATTTTTCAACTGTTTTGTAATCAATGTCCAGTACAGAGGACATTTTATCCCCATAACTGCTCTCAAAACCGCCGGAAGAGAATCGTACGGCAGAGACCATTTCCGGATTCAGGAAGCTGAGACCCTCCTGCTCGCCTGTTTTTATCAGGAATGGGCGGAAAATCTCTATCCCGTTGACATAAATCAGATTTTCATCGTAATTGCCTCCCCTTACATTGTACTGGTGCGACAACTCGGTGTTGCTGCTGACACCCGGCATGCTCTTGACCAACTGCTCTATCGCGCCGCCTCCTGCATTGGGGAGATTCCTGGTAAGTAGCGGACCAATGTTTACAACTCCCGGAGCCGTCCTTCGTTGCTCGCTGACCTGGATTTCTGAAATCTGGATGGAAAGTGGCTGAAGTGCCACACGGAGATCCGTTTTGGTAGTCCATCCAACAGGCAGCTCGATGGTCTGGTAATTGAGGCAGCTAAAAACCAGGATGGAATCTTCCGGGAGATTTATGCTAATTTTGAACTGGCCATGCTGGTCACTGAAATTGCCTTTTTTACTGTTTTTTACCTGGATATTTACCCCTGCCAGTGGCCGCTGGTCGCTTCCCAGGGTTATCCCTTTCAGCAGGATGGTTTGCTCCTGTCCGTATCCTGGAAGGAGTTGCAAAAGAAGCAACAGGAGAAAACCGAAAAAGCATTTGGAAGCCATAAGCCGACTTGTAAAACATCCAGCTAAAAGTATTGAAATTATTGTTAGCACACCGATAGGTTATCGGCTGAAAATAGATTTGCCTCACCAATTTTGATTATTTTCGCATGCTCATAAAAAATATATATGGCTCAAAAACACAGGCCGCTCAATTCTGTGCTGGTAAAACCGGCAGGCCCTGATTGTAACCTAAAGTGTACCTACTGTTTTTACCTGGAGAAAGAGGCACTTTTCCCTGAATCAAAGAGTCACCGGATGAGTCCGGAAACGCTCGAAGAGATGATCCGCCAGGTGATGCAACAGTCGGGACCTGCGGTCTCTATTGCCTGGCAAGGAGGGGAACCGGCCCTGATGGGTCTCGATTTCTACCGGAAAGCCATTGAATTCGAAATAAAATATGGTCAGGGGAAACAAGTCGGCAATGGATTTCAGACCAACGGTACACTGTTGGACCGGGAATGGGCTGCCTTCTTTAAAAAATACGATTGGCTGATAGGTCTTTCACTGGACGGTCCGGAACACATTCACGACCGGTACAGGGTCAACAAAGGGCTGCAAAAAACCTGGTCGGTGGTAGAGGAGAAAGCCAGGATGTTGTTGGAAGAGGGGGTTGCCGTCAATGCCATGTGCTGCATTACGGACTATTCTGCCGATTATCCGGAAGAGTTGTACAATTATTACAAGGGGTTGGGACTTACCTGGATGCAATTCATCCCGGTGGTAGAGACCGACCCTGAAAATCCCTCACAGGCAGCCCCTTTTTCACTGACAGCAGAGAAATATGGCAAATTCCTTGTTAAATTGTACGACCTTTGGAGGGCCGACTTTGTGAATGGGGTTCCGACTGCCTCGGTCAGGCATTTCGAATCGGTTTTCCACTCCTATGTCGGGTTGGAGGCTCCGGAATGCACCATGCACAAGGAGTGTGGCCCCTATGTTGTGGTGGAACACAATGGCAATATCTACTCCTGTGATTTTTTTGTCGAACCACGCCACCGGTTGGGAAACCTGCGGAACGACAAGATCATCAACATGCTGAACAGCAAAAAGCAGGATGATTTTGGGAAGGCAAAGGCTTTGCTTCCACGCAAATGCAGGTTCTGTCCCTGGTTGACGAAATGTTTTGGCGGCTGCACCAAAGACCGGATCAAGGATCCTGTCGATCAGCGGTTGCCACGTTTCTGTGAGGCTTACATCCAGTTTTTCGAACATGCTGATCCTTCCATGAAAATCATGGCCCAAAACTGGATACAGCAACAGTCCGATATGCAGGAGCGGGAGGAGTCACGAGGCAATTACTGGGCATTCCGGGATCCGAAGAAATGACGGAGACTTAGGGACTGGGAGACTTGGGGATAGGAGAGATACAGAACTTTGGTCATGGCCAAATTGTCGAATTAGTCAAAACCGTCCAAAGTTTCGAAAGTATTTATTTGATTGAAAGATATTTAAGCGAATACAGACCAAATGAACAAAAAATTATTACTTGGGGTAGAGGCAATCGGACAAGGGGCCATCGACGGAGGAATCTCCGGAGTATATGCCTATCCCGGAACGCCTTCTACCGAGATTACAGAGTACATTCAGGAGAACGAAGTGGCCATTGGGCGTAACCTTCACCGCCAGTGGTCGGTCAACGAAAAGACCGCCATGGAGGCAGCCCTGGGAATGTCCTATGCCGGAAAGCGGACGCTGGTGTGCATGAAACATGTGGGGCTAAATGTGGCCGCAGACGTCTTTATGAACATTGCCATAACCGGGGTAAACGGGGGAATGGTGATCGCTGTCGCCGACGACCCCTCGATGCACTCTTCCCAGAATGAGCAGGATTCGCGTTATTACGGCAGATTTGCCATGGTTCCGGTATTGGAGCCTGCCGACCAGCAGGAGGCTTATGACATGACCATCACCGGTCTGGATCTGTCAGAAAAGTTAGGGGTTCCGGTAATGATCCGGATTACCACCCGGTTGGCCCATTCCCGCTCAGGGGTTAAGCTGGCCGATTTGGCGCGGAAGGAGAATTCACTCTCATTGCCCGCCGATCCATTGCAATTTGTGCTGCTTCCATCCAACGCAAGGAAAAGATACAACAAGCTGCTGGGACAACAAACCGAATTCCTCCAACTTGCGGAGCAGTCTGATTTCAATCTGTTTGTGGACGGAATCGACAGCTCTTTGGGTATTGTTTGCTGCGGAATTGCCTACAACTACTTCAGGGAGAATTATCCCGGAGTCTCCCCCTATCCCTATGTCAAGCTCTCTCAATATCCCTTGCCGGAGAAATTGTTGAAACAACTTGAATATCAAGTCGATGAGATCCTGGTCCTGGAGGATGGATATCCGCTGGTAGAAGAGCAATTAAAAGGATTCTTCGGTAGAGGTAAGAAGATTTTGGGTCGACTGGACGGGACACTGCCCCGCGCCGGGGAACTTACCCCTGATCTGGTGGCAACTGCCCTCAAGATCGAAAGAGCACTGCAGGAAGAGCTTCCAGGGACCCTGGTGAACAGACCTCCAGCCCTTTGCAAGGGGTGTGGGCACCACGACACCTACCGTGCCCTGAACGAAGTGATGGAAGAACATGGCAAGGGCAAGGTCTTTTCTGACATTGGATGTTATACACTGGGGGCGCTGCCTCCCTACAACTCAATTTACAGTTGTGTCGACATGGGTGCGTCGGTCACCATGGCCAAAGGAGCTGCCGATGCCGGACTGTTTCCCTCCATTGCCGTAATTGGTGATTCAACTTTCACCCATTCGGGAATAACCGGATTGCTGGATGCGGTCAATGAGCAATCCAATATCGTGCTGATCATTGGCGACAATGAATCCATCTCCATGACCGGTGGGCAGGACTCCTCCGCACTGGGTCGGATTGAGTCCATTTGCGAAGGAGTAGGCGTGTTGCCTGAACATATCCATGTGCTGGAATCCTTGCCAAAGAACCATGAAATACTGGTAGATTTGCTCAAGCGCGAAATCGCTTACAACGGTGTTTCGGTCATCATCCCACGCAGGGAGTGCATACAGAAACTATCCAGGAAGAAGAGAAATATCCTTTAACACCAGTTGTTTATTCTCAGTAATTTAACGGGAAAGATACTTAATAGAACCAAGAATGAAGTGTGATATTGTATTGGCAGGAGTAGGAGGGCAGGGGATCCTATCCATCGCAACCGTGCTAGGTTTGGCAGCGGTAGAAAACAACCTCTACCTGAAACAGGCAGAGACCCATGGTATGAGCCAGCGTGGTGGAGCAGTCCAGTCTTACCTGAGATTGTCTGATAAACCGATTTTTTCAGACCTGATTCCATCCGGAGAGGCTCAGCTGATTCTCTCTGTTGAACCGCTGGAATCGCTTCGCTACCTGAATTTCCTCTCACCGGATGGTTATGTCATCACCAGCACTACCCCTTTTGTCAATATTCCGGACTATCCGGATACGGAGGGAATCCTGGCGACTATCCGGAATTTGCCCCGGGTGGTGGCCATCGACGCGGAGGCAATTGCCAAAGCGGAAGGGAATAGCAAATCATCCAACATGGTCATGCTGGGTGCTGCCTCCCCCTTTGTCGAACTGCCACTAGAAAGTCTGGAGCAGGCAATCAAGACTATCTTTTCAAAAAAAGGGGAAGAAATTGTAGCGGTTAATTTGAGGGCCTTTCATGCAGGACGAGCCTTTACCGAGCAAACATTAAACAAGCTAAAATAACAAAACCATGATCTTACCAGGAAGGTACAACACCCTTAAAGTGGTGAAGTTTGTCGATTTTGGCGTCTATCTGGACGGGGCTGAAATGGGAGAGATATTGCTCCCTGCGCGCTATGTGCCAGAAGAATGTGAACCAGGGCAGGAGTTGGAGGTCTTTATTTACCTGGATTCCGAAGACCGGATCATTGCGACAACAGAAAAACCCTATGCGCAGGTGGGAGAGTTTGCCCTGCTTCAGGTAAATGCTGTCAACAATGTTGGGGCCTTTCTGGAATGGGGCTTGATGAAAGAGCTGCTGGTGCCCTTCCGGGAACAGAAAATGAACATGGTAGCGGGCCGCTCTTACCTCGTTTATGTTTACCTGGATCCAGACTCCCAGCGGATTGCGGCCTCCGCCAAACTGGAAAAGTTTTTGGACAACGTTGTGCCTGAATACCAGATAGGGGATGAGGTATCCTTGATTGTTGAAAGCGAGAGTGAATTAGGCTACAATGCCATCATCAACCATCTGCACCGCGGGATCCTCTACCACGATGAACTACCCGGACCTCTTCAAAAGGGCCAGCAGTTAAAAGCTTACATCAAAAAAGTAAGGGAAGACAAAAAAATAGACCTTTCATTGTACAAGCCAGGATATGCACAAGTGGATGGCATCTCACAGAACATTCTTGATGTGCTGAAAACAGCCGGTGGATTTCTTCCGCTGACAGACAAAAGTGATGCTGCCCTGGTCTTCGATAAATTTGCCATCAGCAAAAAAGTATTCAAAAAGGCGGTTGGGGCTTTGTACAGACAGCGTCTCATCGCACTGGAGGAAAAAGGCATCCGGTTAATGTGAAAATGTGGAAATTTGGAAATTGGAAAATGATCGCCCTATCATTGGCTTGTATAATTTCCACATTAACCAATTTCCCAATTTTAATTAATTGCTATATTTTTTTGAGGTGAGAATAATGTAGGGACAATTGCACTAATTTTGACCCCTTGTACGCATGATTTTCAAAAAGTAACTCTTTACTGCTGAATGGAAAAATCTCATTCCGGAATTAAAAAGATCACCCTTGCCGGTCTCGTCGTTACGTTGGGAATTGTTTATGGAGACATCGGTACCAGTCCGTTGTATGTGATGAATGCCATCATGAAGGGTGCAATCGAGGTCAATGAGCTGCTCATCTATGGCGCACTCTCCTGTATCTTTTGGACCCTTACCCTGCAAACTACTTTCAAATATGTGATCATCACCCTTCAGGCTGACAACCATGGTGAAGGTGGTATTTTCGCCCTTTTTGCTTTGGTTCGAAGGAAAACAAACCTGATAGCCATCATTACCATGCTGGGTGGAAGTGCCTTGCTGGCGGATGGAGTTATCACACCGGCAATTACAGTTACTTCGGCCATTGAGGGATTGAATATTTTGTACGACAAAGTGCCGGTTGTGCCCATTGTTTTGTCCATCTTCTTGTTGCTCTTCTTCTTTCAGCAATTTGGATCCGGATTCATTGGCAAGGTTTTTGGCCCTGTCATGTTTCTGTGGTTTGTACTTTTGGCTGTACTGGGCATTAGCCAGCTTACCAATGGAATTGGGGTGATGGCGGCGATGAATCCCTATTATGCCATCAAGTTCCTGGCAGTCTATCCCCAGGCCATTATCTTGCTGGGTGCCGTCTTCCTGGCAACAACCGGGGCAGAAGCCCTCTATTCCGATTTGGGACATTGTGGAATCAAGAACATTCGTCTCACCTGGATCTTCGTCAAGATATCCCTCTTGCTCAACTATTTTGGGCAGGGTGCCTGGTTGCTGGAACACCTCTCCGAGGCCAAGAATGTCAATGTATTCTATACCATTATGCCTTCCTGGTTTCTGATTCCGGGTGTAATTATTGCCACTTCTGCTGCCGTTATTGCCAGTCAGGCGTTGATTAGCGGATCCTATACGCTTATCAGTGAGGCGATCACCTTAAATGTATGGCCTAAAATCAGGGTACTTTATCCTTCTTCGGTCAAAGGCCAGGTGTACATACCTTTCGTGAATTGGTTGTTGTGGATCTCCTGTTCCTTTGTGGTGATCTATTTTGGGGAGTCTTCCAACATGGAGGCGGCCTATGGGCTTTCGATTACCATTACCATGATTATGACCACATTGTTATTGTCGGTCTATCTCAGCAAGCGCAAGATGAACCTTTTGTTGCGCATTATCCTGGTGACGCTCTTCCTGACAATTGAAGGCACTTTCCTCTATGCCAATCTGCACAAGTTTATGGACGGCGGATGGTTGACCATCCTGCTTGCCTCCTTCTTCTTCATCGTGATGTACAGTTGGTATTTTGGAAGAAAGATCAAGAACAAGTTCATCACCTTCACCAACCTGAAGAAGGAGACCGAAGTGATCTACGAACTTAGCATGGACTACAACGTACCCAAGATTGCTACCAACCTGGTTTACATTACCAAAGCCAACAAGCTGGACCAGATCGAGTCGAAGATAATGTTTTCGATCTTCAACAAGCATCCCAAAAGGGCCAATACTTACTGGTTCCTGCACATCGATAGCCTGGATACTCCGGATACGTTTGAATATACGGTACACCACATTGTTCCGGGTGTTGTCATCAAGGTGGAGTTTCACCTGGGATTCAAGATCGAGCGGCGGATCAATGTCTATTTCAAACAGGTATTGGAGGATCTGGAAAAATCCCACGAGATCAGCATGGTGAGCCACTACAAATCACTCAAGCGGCATTCCATTCCGGCGGACTTTCTATTTGTCAACCTGGACAGGGTGATGATCAACGACTACAAGCTTCCCGGATTGAAAAGATTTACGATGGGAATGCACAACCTGATCCGACGGATGGGTATCAACGACGTGAAAGCCTTTGGACTAGATTCCAGCAATGTGATTGAAGAGAAGATCCCTATCGTGATTGCACGGGAAGAAAAGAAAAGAATTTCAAGGATTCAGGTATAACAAGTTTAGCAACCTCCTGCTGCACCTTTCTTTTTCTTGTTCTTTTGTAGAACAGGTTTTGGCGCACTGCTGCCGGACGCTGCGCCCACGGCAACGGATTCGGATCCACCCCCCAAAGCCTTGCCTGCTCCCATTCTGAAATTGTACCTGGCAATCTCTTCATTTGGACTTCCTTCCGCTGGTTTTTCAGGTTTTAGAATGGTTTCGGCCCAATAGTTTAATCCTCCCTGCAACACATAATTGTTTTTATAACCTAGCTGTCTGGTGATCATCCACGCCTGGTTGGCTTCGTTGCTGCTGTTGGAATAAAAAATATTTAGTTTGATATCCTGGTTTAGGATCTCTTCATATTCTGCACTCAAGAGACTTTCAAGCGGTACATTGAGGGCATTGGGCAAACTGAACTTTTCGAACTGGTCCTTGCTCCGTACATCGATCAATTGCAGTGTGGGATCCTTCACGATCAACATCTGGGCAATTTCATCCGGACTCATAAACTGGCGGCCTTCAGTTACCTCCGTGAGCAACTCATCTGCAGTAAGCTTGTATGGACGGGTTCTGTTTTCGGGAACGGCGGCAATGATGATTCCAAGCGGTATAATGACTGCGGCCAATATCTTTAACGGTTTCATAATTAAATATTAATGTTGGTTAATTTTGTAGTCGTCACGGGCAAATTTCTTTTCCGACCATTCACCTACCCAGAACATAACCAGGGCTACTACAATGATCATCAACGTCATCACACCACGCGAAGTGCCAATGAGGTCGTTAAGTACCGGAGATCCAAGATCCTTGGCTTTGTAAAATCCTTCCCACAAGGGATAACCTTCTGCAAAGATAAAGATTCCTATAAAGATGCCTCCGATAAAGGCCAATGCATCCAATTTCCCGATGGCAGCTGCGCAGAAGGAGGTTCCAGGACAATAGCCCCCCAATATGAAGCCGGCCCCCATGATGACACCTCCGCCAATGGCAGACCAGAGAAATGTCGGATTGATGTAAATAAGACCGAGATCCAACCATCCAAACAGGCTCAGGAAGAGTAATCCAAGCATGCCTGTGATGGCTGCGGTAAAAAAGACCTTTAGTACGGTGGTATCATATCCGTAAAACATCCCCGCCAATCTGCGGCTGGAGGAAAATCCGTTGGACTCTAGCACAAAACCAAAAGCAATACCAATGATAAAGGCGAAAAGCAGGTTGGTTTCGGCAGAGATTATTTCGTTAACAACTAATGGACCCATTTGTATAAAATATTATGTATAGTTTTTTAGTGAGCTGCTGTTTTTCCAAATTGGACAGGCGTATAGAAACGTCGTTCCCTAACTTTGGCTGGAAAGCTATATCCAAAGTTTCCTGGCAAAATAGGCCAATGCAAAGGCAGTGCCGAAAATGGCCGCCATGGTTACAAAACCTCCTACAGAAAGGACCGACATCCCGGTGAGTGCTGATCCACTGGTGCAACCACGGCCCAATTGAGCGCCAAAGCCAAAAAGGACTCCACCGATAACGGCAAAGATTAACCTTGTCTTGTTGGTGATCTTGGGTGATTTTTCCACCTTGAACTTCAGTCTTCCTGCAAAGGCTCCGGACAGGAATCCCCCTACCACTACTCCCATCATCTGGAATACCAGCCAGGATTTAAGCGGATTCTCCTTTGAGCTGCCATACTCTTTGTAGAAGGATGCGGAACTTGCATGGGATGGCGCAATGGTCTCGACTCCGGCTATGATTAAACTTTTGGAAGCTCCGCTGGCACCAAGCCCACGGCCGGATACCCAAAAGGCAAAAACCAGTACCAAACCCAGCAATACCCCTCCGAGGTAGGGATTCATGTACTTTTTAGGCGCTTTCTCTTTTGTCATTTTTGATAATTTTATGCAATATTCGTTGGTAATAATTCAATTCAAACGCACTGTTTTGTTGCAGAAAGTTGTCAATAAAGCCAGCGACTCATCTGTCCTGCATAGACAATGATAAACCTGAACATCAAACTGCCAAATAGAACCAGTACAACCGGAATGACATGCGGAATTTTCACATGCCGAAGTTCCATGATTTCAAGTCCGGCCGGTATTAACATCCCCAATACCACCACAAAGATCCAGAAAGGAGCCGTGTAGGGTCCGCCAAGAAATAGATTTGCTGCATCTATCTGTACCGAAGTACTGGCCAAAAATCCCATAAAAAGGTGGGTGATCAGGAATAACTCTATGACAATCAGTAAAATGTCTATTTTTGCAAACAATCTACGCTCTTTGGCAGATTTTGAAAAGAGGAGGATGGTTGCGGCACCGGCCGAAAGTCCCGAAGTTAGAAAGAGCGGACCAAGGATGGAAGTATTCCACAGAGGGCGGGCATTGAAAGCCGACAGCAGTATACCGGTGTAGATTCCCAAAATGACAGAGAGTACGATCATGACCCATGCAAGGTGTACTTTGTACTTAAGGATTTCAGTCTCAATATCCTTCAAAATATCGTATTTCCAATCCCATTTCGGAAAGAAATCCCGGATGTGAAGGGCCGCCCAGATCATGGAAAGGGGTGTAATGGCCATCAGGGTCCAGGCTCCCCACGACATGGGTGACATAAATTTAATGGTGGTGTAGAGTTGCCAGAAAAATAGTTTGTGCTTCAGGTCCAGAAATAGTGCAAACAATCCGATTACCAGCAGGAAGGGAACCAGGATCGGAGCACGGCGAACGGCTCCGGGATACTTCTCCTCCTTGCCCATGATGGTATACAACGCAGCGAAAAAAAGAATGCCGGCAGCCAGACCACCCAAAAAAAGGTAGAGTGGAATCTGCCAGTGCCAGATTTCGAGGTGCGGATCAATGTGGGGATTTAATCGTCCGCTGGTGATAATTTCTTCTCTCATCCCTTTTCAGTTTAAATAAGGTAATAAACCTGTGGTTTTGTTCCGGCCTCCGGAATCAATGTTTTGTGCTTGCGTTTTTTCAGGACCAGCGATACTTCGCTGTTGGGGTCTTCGAGGTCCCCAAAATACATGCATTTGGTGGGACAAACTGCTACACAGGCAGGTTTCAGACCCTTCCCAATCCGGTGGATGCAGAAGGTACATTTATCCACATAACCTTCAGGATGGGAATAGCGTGCATCATAAGGACAACTTGAGATGCAGGCACCACATCCGATGCATTTGTTGTGTGTAACGGTAACAATTCCACCCTTTTCGTAATGACTTGCCCCTGTGGGACAACAACGTACGCATGGGGAATTGTCGCAATGGTTGCAACGCTCCGAGCGCAGTTCAATCTCCAGTTGAGGATAGGTTCCGTCTGTGACCTCCACAATCCAGTCGCGGCAGTATCCGATCGGTACATTGTTTTCAGTTTGACAGGCGACCACACAGTCGGAACAACCGACGCATTTTTTCGTGTCAATGGCCATGGCATATCTCATGATTTTACCTCACTTTCTTTAGCTATCCTGAAAGTTACAAAGTTGCCGCGCATGCCGGTTCCTCCCATGATTGGATCGATCAGGACTCTTGAAATTAATTGCGAATCGCTCACTCCTTTGCCATGTGCTCTCGTGAGTTTCTTGTTGTTGTGGCCAAACCCATGTACGATGTAAACAGAGTCAAACCTGATTCGTTCGGTAATACGAACTTTAACCGGGAAATCGGTAACTATTCCATCCTGATTCTCAAGATAAATGGCAAGCCCATTTTTTAAACTCCACTCTTTTGCAACTTTGGGGTTTACCCACACAGTGTTTTCATCCATCAAATCTGTCAAATTGGGATTGTTGGAGGTACGCCCGAAGGTGTGCATCGGGGCACGCCCGTAATTGAGATGAAAAAATCCTGGCGGAGGTGTCATGTGTTCAGTATAAACTGGCATGGCATCAAAACCTTCGGCCGCAATTACTGTCGAATAGAGCTCTATTTTGCCTGAATTGGTGCCGAATTCGATGGGCATATCCTCCTCAAAATAGAGCGGACCGGATTCCCTCGGGAAAACCTTCACCCCAATACGTTTCATTTCATCCAAAGATGAGCCGATTTGTTTTAGTTGCCATTCCAGCACATCTTCAAATTTGTCCCATTTGAAGTAATCGCCCAACCCCATCTTTTCGGCCAGTTTTTTGGCAATCCAATAGGCGGGTTTTGTATCATACAGTGGCTCAGTGGCTGGCATCCGAAGGGCAATGTTGGGTTTTCTTCCATGCACTACCCGCAAATCATCCCACCTTTCCAAGTAGGTGCATTCAGGGAGTACAACATCTGCATAACCTGTAATCTCCATTGGCATGGTATCCACAACCACCATTAAATCAAGATTTTTAATGGCTTCTATGGTTTTCTTCTCATCCGGAAGGGTCATGATCAGGTTGGTGCCATTCACAATCCAGGCTCTGATGTTGCAACCCATCTCCGGATTCGGTATGGTCGCATCGCATACACCCGATGCAAGGGCAAGGTCAGCCAGTGCATACTTTCCACCCATGGCATCGCGCCAGGTTTTTGCAGGTTTTGGGAATGGTGGATGGGGAAATTCAGGAACCTCAATTTTCTCTGGAAGGTAGAAGCCTCCGCGACGTCCCCACGAACCCAACAGGGCATTCAGGATCGCTACAGCACGGAGCCGCTGGGTATCATCGCCGTACCAGGTTACGTGCCTGCCCGGATGAATGATTACCGCAGGGGAGGCATCCCTCATGGCACGGGCAGTTTCTGTGATAACCGATGGATCGATGGTGGTAATCCCGTGCGCCCACTCAGGGGTGAAATTCTTCACGTGCTCCTTCAATTGCTCAAAACCAGAGGTGTATTTTTCGACATATTTTTTGTCGTACCAATCATTGTAAATGATCTCGTGGATCCAGGCCAACAGCAACGCCATATCTGTTGCCGGTTTGATGGGTAGCCAAAACTTGGATTTACTGGCAGCAGTCGAAAATCTCGGATCCACGGTGATGATGGTCGCCCCTTTGTCAATAGCATCCGACATCTCCTGGACCTGCCCGTTGTGCATGTTCTCCCCGAGATGGGATCCAATGAGCACCAGGCATCGTGTGTCACGAATATCTGTTGGTTCAGGGGAATCAAGTCCTGCGCCAAAGGTGGCAATAAAGGCAACCTCACGCGGACCGCGGCATTGAGCGTAGGAAGGCGCTGCAATGTTACCCGAACCAAATGCTTTCAGTAAATTTCCAAAATAATGGCCCCCGGAACCATGTGTGAACAAGGCGGTACATTCTGCACCATGTTCCTGTTTTATTTTTTGAAGCTTTTCAGCCACCACATCCAGGGCTTCATCCCAGCTTGCCTCACGGAAGGTCTGTTTTCCGTCAGCTCCGGTGACCCGAATTAGTGGGGTTTTGAGCCTGTCTGTGTCGTAGTACATGCCCACTCCTCCTGTACCCCTCGGACAGAGCCGGCCGTTGCAATTCTCATCCTCATCGTTCCCAATGATCTTCTGTATTTTCCCCTCTTCATTCTTATAGATCCAACCTGCACACTTCCAGAAACAAACTTCACAATAGGTAGCTGTTCTGAATGGTGCATTGGGCAAAGAGGATTGGGAAGGAGTGGCGCCGCCCTGGAGTGAGCCTGAGGCACCAGCCATTTTCCAGGCAGAGAGTAGTCCTGCAGATCCGATGGCGCCTATTTTGATAAAGTCCCTTCTGTTGTGTGACATCAAATTGGAATATTGATCATTACAGGACGAATTTACTAAACAATTCATCACACATCCATGCCAATCAAAGTGTTTAAAAACAACTATTCTATTAATATTAATGTATACAGATAATTACATATAATAAAGCAGATCAATTTATTGTTGGATTAATTCCAAATAGCAGCTGGCTGGTTCTTAAAAGTTTTTGTTGCAAGATATTCAGTGCTCGGGGATGACTATCCCATCAGATTCGCCTGGTACGTTTCAACGATCAGTTTGCCCTCCATGGCATCTTCTTCCGAAATCATTACCCTGACAGAACCACCCTCTCCCGGAAGGTTCCATCCCGGGTTGTAAGTTCCCCTCGCCCCATCGAACAGATAGGCTTCGATACCGGCATCTGCTAATAGGCTTTTAACCATTCCTGCTTGCCAGGTGGTTCCGGTAAAAATGATTATGGCTTTGATGTCGGGATTTGGAACCATAATTGGTACAATTGGCGGGTGCTAAATTACTAAAAAATGATCAACCGGTATTTTCTCTGTTATCGTCTTAGGATGGAGTTGGGCAATTTTGTGATAACCATATAAAATAGTTACATTCATGGGATTTTTATTTTGTAAAATTCTTTTAAATCTTTTGAATATGAGTAACACGACTTTTTCAAGACGGAAATTCTTAGGAACTACGGCGGCGGCTGCTGCCGTTTCTCTCGTTCCCTTTGGCTATTCATTCGCGGGTGGAGCCAAAAAACCAAATTCCAAAGTGAATGGCGTTCAATTGGGCCTAACCACCTATTCTTACCGTGCCATTTCACACAGCCTCCCGGAGGTTTTGGAATATGTGCTAAAAGCAGGTGTCAATGCATTGGAGATGAGAAGTGTATTGGAAGAGGGACTGGGCATACCTGCCGGCCCTGCCCGTGCCCCCCGTGGAACACAGTTGAGCGACCAGGAAAAGGCCGAACGTGCCAAGGCAGCCGATGCTGCGAGAGAAGCGCAGCGCAAATGGCGTTTGTCCCTACCCATGCAGAAGTATGCCGATGTTCGCAAGATGTACAACGATGCGGGTGTTAATTTGCACATTGCAAAGTTTGCTCCTTCCAGCTGGTCGGACGAGGAGATCGATTATGCCTTTAAGGCTGCCAAGGTGTTGGGAGCCTATGGGATTACGGATGAAGCCAGTGAAGCTGCCTGCAAACGTTTGGGTAAATTTGCCGAAAAACACAACAGTCTTGCGCTCTACCACACCCATGGTCAATTCGGTGAGCCAGGTTTTGACATCGATACCTTGCTCTCCTATTCACCTGCCAACCGGCTCAACATGGACGTGGGACACTATTTTGGAGCCACAGGGAAACATCCCAACGAGATCCTGATTAAATACCACGACCGGATCCCGATGATCCACATGAAGGACAAGACCGGACCCAACCACGCGACCCCCAATGCCAACAGGCCTTTCGGTCAGGGTGAAACGCCTATTGCCGATGTACTCAACCTGATTAAAAAGGAGAAGTGGCCCATCGATGTTTTCGTCGAGCTGGAATACAATATTCCGGCCGATTCGGATCCGGTGAAAGAGGTAATCAAATGCATTGATTACATGCGCAATATCCTGGAATAGGAATTTTCTTCGTGAAGCCCTGGTCTCTTTGAGCCATAAATGACGATACATTTTTCTGTCACAATGGCACTAAGGCTTCCTAAAAAAAATTGACCCGGCCACTTTTGCGGCTGGGCTTTTTTTGTCCCAGGGCCTTACAATCCCGCTTTAATCTTTTCGATTACTTCAGCATATTCTTTATCTGAAAGAGAAACTTTCTGGGGGTTCATCTCAAAGACTCCTCCGAAACCATATCCATCTTTGTATTTAGGCACAATGTGCATGTGTAAATGTGAGATGGTATCTGCGTAGGCTCCGTAGTTAATTTTGGTCGGATTAAATGCAGATGCAATGGCCTTCCCTACTTTTGCCACATCGTGCATAAAGGCATTGCGCTGTTCATCACTCAATTCGTGAAACTCTACTGCATGATCCTTGTAGACCACATTGCAGCGTCCATAGTAAGATTGTTCCTTGAACAAGAAAAGTTGAGAGACTTCTAAATCACAGATTTTAATCATTAAACGGTGCAATGTTTCATTGTTTTGACAATACAAACATTCTGAAATGGGTGTTGGCATGTGGATGTTTTAGTGAATAGTTATTTCAAATAATTATAATATTTTCAGTTGCTTAGCCGGTAGAATGGCAATTTAAGTGTAGGCTCAAATCCCAGCTTCTGGGCCAGCTGGTAGGAGGCTTTGTTTTCCAGTCTGCAGGACCAAACCGGAGTGAGCTCTCTTTCCAGACAATAATCGATCAAAGCGGAGCATGTGCGTTCAGCAAATCCCTGGCCCCTGAAACCATCAACTGTTTCGATGCCTATTTCCAGGATGCCCTCGTGTACAAAGGCAGCATAGGCAGTCGAGGCAATCCGGTTATTGTGCAACAGGGTAAAACCTTTCCCTCTTTCCACAAAATCATGGGCCGAGTCCCAGAACTTCTGCGGAATCACGCTTCCGGACATCTGCTCAAAGTAGGCTGCGTTGGTCTCTTCCATCCTGTCACCTTCGCCAAGTGCCGGCTTCTTTCTTTGCAGATACCTCTCCCGGTTGAAACGGAAGTTGGCCCTGCTGTTCAATTCGATGATCCCGGTGGTCTTGTTTTCAACATTAATGGCAGCTTTGATTACCAACTCCCCAAACAGCTCCTCCAGCACAAGATCCCAATCCCGTGGATAGGTCTGCATCCATTCGTGGTTGCTGCGGCCTCCATTAAGATTCAAGGCATAAGTCTTGAATTGCTGGTTGAAATGTTGGTTTCCATGATCGCCGAAAAGCAGGGATATGCCGTAAGGATGAAGTACATAGAATGTCTTGGGATCCATCAGGTTATCCACATAGATCCTGCCTGTTACGTGCTTTTCGATGACCGAGCGTGCAAAGAAGTTGTTGATTTGGATCTCATTGATTGGCTCCGTCAACAAAGCGTATTTTTCAATTGGTAAAAGTATCATTGTGAAAATCGGTATGGCTAAAGTTCCGACGTGAGATGCCGGGCGGATTTATGAGGTTACTTCGTTTTAGTTTTGTTTGTGTTCCAGACAGGGTATATCTTTCATCAATTTTGAAGACTATTCCCAGTCTCGTTTTGCTTGCCAGCGTCCAAACCCGGCCGCAGGGATAAGGCGTTTTGTGCGCATCCGATCTATTTTTGTGCAGATCCGATTTATTTTCCTACGCAACCGTTTCTAATCGGATGCGCATCCGTTTGGAATTTCCTGCGCATCGAACGGATGAAGGTACGAGCAAGAGCGGGTTTGCGAGCTACAAAAGTGTCCACCAGGACAATTTCGTGGAAATGATAGCCGGATGGTATTGCCTTGATGCCGTTTTTGTTACATAGCCTTTTTTAAGGCTATGTGCCTTTAAATCTCTACACTCATTTTTAAATGTTTTCCGAATCCTTGACGAACAATTCGCATCAATGTTGTAAGTCGGATATCGGAAGCGTCATTCTCAATTCTGGAAATATATGTCTTCGTTGTTCCGCATTTCGCGGCAAGCTGCTCCTGAGTCATTCCTTGCTCTTTCCGAAGTTCTTGAAGCATCACTCCAATTCTGAAAGATTCAAATCCTTCTTCAAATTCTTCTCTCTCAGGGTTTCCTCTTTTACCGTACTGCGAATCCAAATGGTCAGTAAAGGATGTTAAGTTGTTATTTTTCACGTTTTTCATCGAAATATTGTTTTTTTAATTTTTCAGCCAATTCAATTTCATTTTTTGGTGTTTTCTGCGATTTCTTTTGAAAGCCGTTCAGCAATATGATAAGTCGTCCTTCATCAAAGAAGCTGAAGACCCGATAAATATCACTACCCACTTCAACCCTGACTTCGAAAAGTCCAGAAGTATCCTCCATGTGTCTGAAATACTTAACAGGAACTCTGTCAATTGTTGCTATTAATTTCAAAGTCCAGTTGAATTTCCTTTTGGCATCGGTTTTAAGTGTCGCAAAGAAATCTAAATAGAAGCTTTTTAGTAATAAATGTCCCTGATGAAATTTTCATTCATAAGGCAAAGTTATCTAATTAGGTAACAATATGCAAATTTTTGTCAAGCTATTTTAAGACATATCATTCTTTCTCCGGCGATAGCTCAACGTTTGGCGCAAGTACTTGATTGCAGGTAAGCGTATCATTGTTTATTTCTCTTATGATAAGGGATGTAATTTTCCCATTTCCAGGGGGTATAAATGTCGGCAATGCAGGTTTCTAATAGCTCTTTAAAAATGCTTTCAGCGTTATCGCTGTTCGAAAGTATTACAATTCCAACCTCTTTCTCCGGGAAGATGATGGTATAATGTTGAAACCCTTCTCCATGCCCTTCTTTGAATGCGCCTAACCCGAGAGGTGATTGAAGCAAACCCCATCCTAAGCCATAGCTCAATTGTATGGAGTCATTTTCAGTTGAGAGTTCGAGTGATTGTGGGCCAAACTGTGATTTGGTTCGTATGCTGAAATTTGGTTTGAACATGGTGTTTGTAATGGCTGACTTTTCCTTTTTCAGTCGTAAAATATGTCTTACAAATATTGAGTAATCTATCAGATTTGTTTCCATTGAACCAGCGGCTTGTGCTTCGTCTCTTCTATCCTTTATTATTACTTCTTGTTCAATCGTATGTCCATTGCAATAGTTCCCTTCAAACCTTTCTTGCCACAAATAGCTCGTATTACGCATGTGCAGTGGCTCAAATACTTTCTCTTTGGCAAGATGTTCAAGGCTTTTACCAGTAATATGCTCTATGACATATTGTAAAAGCGAAATGCCTTCACCTGAATAAAAATACTGCGTTCCAGGGTCAAAATAGATTTTAAGCTTATCCTTGTTTTCAGCATCATTTGGCCTTGGGATCCACCGCCAATTTTGGAATCCTGTGGTATGCGACAGGCACATCCTTGCCGTAATGGTTGCATATCGTTTGTCATTTTTTAAATCCTGATAACCACGCCATTCATCTTTGAACTTTAATTCGGGAATAGGGATGTTCAAATACTGTTGAAGAGGTTTATCAAGATCAATAATGCCATCATTTACCAGGTTAGCGACAATATATCCAAAAACCGCTTTGCTTAAAGAAGCGCCATAGAAGCTGGTATTAATTTGGAGCTTTGTTTTTTTGTCAAAATTGGCATATCCGAATGCTTTTCTATATACTATTTGGTTTTCATTGAATATAGAAATTGCCAGTCCGGTA
Organism: Tangfeifania diversioriginum; assembly: GCA_945873105.1. Classification (GTDB taxonomy): domain Bacteria; phylum Bacteroidota; class Bacteroidia; order Bacteroidales; family Prolixibacteraceae; genus CAINVV01. Next base: position 26,013 of record CAMCBW010000018.1, on the reverse strand, counting down.
ACCTTTGCTGCATCCATCAAGGATTTTATTCGAATATCAAATTGGGTTACTTCAATTTTACTATTGTCAATTCTGGTTACAAAAGAAAGTGTTGAGTCTTTGAGTACTTCACTATCGTGCTTCAATTTTTCGATTCTAAGTTTTTCCGATGCTTCTTTAGACAGACAGGACACGGATATTAAACTCCACATCAAAAGACCTGCTATGTAGGATGTCTTTTTTATCATGACTAATTGGTTCCCAACTGCTTCTATGTAAAATAAACCCAAGTATGGTCTAGGCTTTGGGTAAAAATTAAATTAAACAGGCTTCTAGTTGAAATTTGATCATTTGATTTTTATTCTCAGTTCCATTAACTTAATAACATTTTCCAGATCGGCCCGGTTGTGAACTACGATTCCGATGCCACTGCCGATTTTGGTTTTTTTGGCATTGCGGTACTCCTCCATTATATTTTCCGGTAGGTCGCTTGCCAAAATAATAGGCTCAGCCTTCGCTCCAAACCAAAATCCTACCTGGAAAGTGCTCTCCAGAATACTGATCCAGCAGATGGTTTTTGTTTTTTTTAGGTACCTGAAGAGCCAGCATTTGCCATCGTTGTAAAACCTCCAGACTTCTGAGATGTCGTGGTGATGTAGGTAGAGGTAATCATGAAGTTCGAGCCATAGGGCGCTTTTGTCGCCGATGATGGCAAATACCTGCTTTTCGCTGGGGGTAACATTCGGATCGGTGAGTACAATTGGTTCCATGGTAAATGAATTTAGTTTTTTTGCAGATCACAAGCATTAATCTCAACGGGTCCTGCCACGTCATGAATTTGATTGGCTCATCCACTGATTTGATTTCCCTTGGTCCGAAGCCTTTAAATTCATTCTGAAGGGCAATGGTATCATAAAAATAGACATTTAGTCCATTCATTATTCCACAAAGGCCAAACTACTTAAGCAGACTCAGGGAATGATTGATTAATTCTATCCCGCCAAAATCACCGTGACCTGGGATGACAATTTTGGCTCCTGAAAATTTTCTCAGCACCAGACGGAGGGTATTTGGATAGGCCTTCAGATCCCCATCTGCAGTGTTCCCGAGATTTTTGGCATCCATACTCTTGACCATACAGCCTGCAAAAAGGATCTTCTCCGAAGGAATCCAGACAACAATGTTATCGGTTGAATGGGCTGCACCCGGGTAGAAGCATTGAATCGTCCTGTCGCCCAGTTTTAGTTGGAGAGAGTCTTTGAATCCAACTTCCGGCAATGGTAAACCCTTTGAACGTGCAATGCCGATGGTTTGTTGGTTGGCATAAGATTTGACTTTTTTACGCTGAAGGTAGGCCAGACCACCTGTACAATCCTCGTGCCAGTGGTTGGGTACAAAACCCACCAGGTTCATTTTTAGCGAATCGGTTATCCAGGAAACCAAATCTTTGGTGAGGGATTCTGTCATAGGGGTATCAAACAGGAAAGCCTCCCCCTTGCTGGCGAAAACAAGTCCGTTGGAAGGAAACCGTCCATAGTCCGGTAATTCCGACCAGGAAACATGCACAAAGGCACTTTCAGAGAGCTGAATCAGTTCGATGTCTTTGGAAACTGCAATTCTCCGGTAAGCCGGTTGTGCGTGTCCGGCAAACACAATTAAACTAAAAAACAAGGCTGTTATCCATCTTTCCATATCATTCACTTTTAACAAGTTTGATCAGCCTGAAATTGCCGTTCCAGTCGGCCGATTCGTCTGAAAATACCGTTAGTCCGCTGTTCACGAAAATAAGATCAGATTCTCGTGTTATATCGGAGGCAATAAAACTTACGAATAGGTTGAAAAACTTTCGCGTTAGGGTGACTTTCCTCCCCCGGGGAACGAATTTATCGAAGACAACTACTGTACCTCCTCTTTTCAGTACCCTGGAAACCTCCCGGATGCAGGCAACAGGATCCGGAATAACAGCCAGAATCAGGTGGAGGATTACTTTGTCAAAGCTTTCGTTGGGAAAGGCAAGTTGCTGGCCATCCATTACCATTGCCTCCACCTGCAACCTGGTGTTGAGATTCCGTCGTTTGATCCGTTCGACCATAGAAGGAGTGAGGTCGGTGGCTGTAATTTCGCAATAGTTTGGCAAAAATTCCAGATCCAGGCCGGTCCCGGCTCCAACAATCAGCACTTTGTCGCCCGGCTGAATCTGCATTGATTCGATCGATCTTTTGCGTGATTGGTCAAAGACTCTTGCTGCCAGATCGTATCCGGGGGTGTAAAGCGTATAGCGCAGTTTGTTCCAGCGGTTGGTGTTGATTTTCATTTTGAATCACCTTTATCCATAGATGCAACAACAGGAAACCAAACTTTCATCTTCCCGACACCCCTGTTCGACCATAGGTAGTATGGGATCAAATTTAGTGCTCCAGTCTTTCCGGGGGTGTTGACTTGAATCGAATTGACCTGATCTGTCAAAATAGTTTGTTTGGCGATGTTCAGCCTGGCATTTCCGGGGAGGATCCAATCCTGCCAATTGTATTGGTTGTCGGCCTCTTCTGCACAATATACGACCGGACCGCATTCAACCGCAACCAGGTTTTGGTTGGATGCAACCAAGGCATTGGTAACCACCCGCCTTACCGGCATTGGAAGAGTCAGTTCAATCTTGTCATTGGTCTCCCATACTTTTGTGATCTCTGCATAGCCCTTGCGGAGGACAGGTTTTTCTGCTTTTCCGTTCACTGTCAAGCTGATTTTGCCACTGTATTTACCCTGGTAACTGTACAAATCTCCGGGAAGGACCTGCTCACGGGCCCAACCCGGGATACGTATCCGCACTGTAAACTGTTGTTTCTTTTCAGGGTTCAGGGTGAAGGATAACTTCCCATTCCAGGGATAGCTGGTTTGTTGTTCTATTTCGACCTTATTGCCCAAGACCTCCATTTTGGCACGGCTGGTAGCGAAAAGATTGATGTACAAGCCCTCTTCATTGGTGGCATAGATCAATCCCGGGATCGAGGGAATGAACCGGATGAGGTTGGTAGGGCAGCAGGAGCAATCGAACCACGACTGTCTGGTGCATGCTCCCTTGTTGAAAAGGTAGTTGCCATCCGATTCCATTGGATTCGGATAGAAGAATTTCTTTCCATTAGTTGAGATTCCTGAGATAAGCCCATTGTAGAGAGAACGTTCAATGATATCGTAATATTTACCATCACCCGAGAGCTGGAACAAACGCTGGTTCCAGCCCACATCCCCAATGGCGGCGCAGGTTTCGTTGTAGGCTGTCAGGTTGGGAAGTTCGTAATTCTCCCCAAAAGCTTCTCCTTTGTGTAGTGCTCCAATCCCACCAGTCAGGTACATCTTCTTGTTGACCATGTTCTCCCAGATCTTGTTCACGGCATTCAGATAGGCCTGATCCTGGTAGATGGCTGCAATATCTGTCATCCCGGCATAGAGGTAGACGGCACGGACTGCATGTCCAACGGCCTCATCCTGCTTTACCACGGGAACATGATCCTGGCTGTAGGCACCGAAGAGTTTGTGGGATGTAGAGTCGCCCCTTTGGTCGAGGTAGAATTTTGCCAGTTTGAGGTACTTTTTGTTTTGGGTGATTTGGTAAAGTTGAATCAACCCGGTTTCAACGATCTGGTGACCCGGAGGTATCCGGAGTTTCCCCGGACCAAAATTTTCCACCAATAGATCTGCATTTTTAAGGGCGATGTCAAGGAAATTTCTCTTTCCGGTAGCCCGGAAATGGGCAGCAGCAGCCTCGAACATGTGGCCGCTGTTGTAAAGCTCGTGGCTCATCTGCTCCGCTTCCCAGCGGTTTTTGGAGGGTTTGACCCAGGCGGCTGGCGGATGCATCCGGTCGATGGTGAACCAGGTGGTGAGGTAACCATCCGGCTCCTGACCAATGCGGATGATGGCAATCACCGAATCCAGGGTTGCATCCAGTCGAGTATTGGGTTGGCTGATCAGGGAGTAGGAGGCCCCCTCAATGATCTTGTAGAGATCTGTATCATCGAATGGCATCTTTCCCCTCACTTTCCCGGTAAGTTTTCCGCCTGCAACCAGAAAACTCTCCATCCGGCCCTCCGACTCGCATTTGCCAAGGGCATATTGAATGGTGGAATCCTGGATTACTTTGATCTTGGGCAGCCAGAAATTGTCGTTCAGTACCACATTTTTAATCGGCACCATCTTGATCGGATAGTCATGTGTGGCTACCTGTGCTGACAAACTACTGATTACAAGCAGCAAAATAAATGATGAAAATATTCTTTCCATGGATGACAAATTTGATTTATTTGTTTTCGTCGACTGTTTCACCGGTTTGGCAGATTTTTTTTGATCGCTGAAGGTCCAGCCTGCACCTTTGTGTCAGGTTAAACTTTAAATTTACTAAATTATGAAAAAGTCGGTTGAAATTGCGGTCCACGCCTTCTTTTGGGTTGTTTTCACAGCATTTGTCTACATGCTTTGCAGGATCTACCTGGAAGCATCGCCCAATGCCCCCTTCCAGCAACACCTTTCCTATGTGATCTTCCTGGAGGTGGTGATGGGGTTACTCTTTTTCTACACCACCTTCTTTGGTCTGCCCTGGTCAAAAATGCGTCCAGGGAGGTTGGCTGCACTCTCGGCCATCCTGCTCTTCCTGTTGCTCTTCTTTGCCTATCCTGCCACCCGATTTGGAATCTGGCAGGTGATGAGCTCACTGATTCCACATGTGATCGTCATCTTCCTGGCTGTGATCTTCCGCCGATTCTCAGATTCCATCCGCCTTGAGCGGGAGAAGCAGGAGCTGGTCATCCACCAGACCAAAAGTGAACTGGCATTGCTCAAAATGCCAGGTCAGCCATTGATTACCTCCGGAAAGAACCGGTTCAACTGATCTTCCTGGATATCCGCATGGATGGCACCAGCGGTCTGGAAATGGTGGCCCAGTTAACCAGCAAGCCCCAGATAATTTTCACGACTGCCTACCACGAATATGCGTTGCAGGCATTTGAACTGGCCGTAACAGATTACCTGCTCAAACCCTATAGCTATGACAGGTTTGTTCAGGCTGTCAGCAAGGCCTCCGATTACCTGCAATGGCAACAGCGCTCTCTTGGGTTATCCCCTCCATCCATCGACTACCTATTTGTCAAGTCGGGGTACAAATTGGTCAAGGTGTTTGTGAATGAAATAGCCTACATCGAAGGTATGCGGGATTTTCAGAATATTGTCACACCCACGGCAAAAATCGTTGCAAGCCTCTCGTTTCAGGAGTTGGAACGCATTCTTCCCAAAAGCATCGTCCGGTGTCACAAATCGTACATGGTTTCACTGGCCATGGTAGAAAGCATCGAAAATGACAGGATCAAAATAGGCAACAAATTAATCCCGATAGGGGAGACCTACAAAGAGGCTTTTTACCGGCAGATTTGAAGAACGGACCTGGGGGGACTGGGAGACTGGGGGACTTAGGGACTTAGGGACTGGGAGACTTAGGGACAGGGAGACTTAGGGACTTGGGGACTTAGGGATTGGGAAAGGAGGAAACTAAGAAACAGAGAAACGGAGAGATAGGGAAAACATTATTTTGTGTAGGCCAAGCCACTGACGATTAGGATTTTATTTGTGCCAATTTGTGTTATTTGTGGTGGGGAGGTGTTCGATTGGGTTTACTTTGGCATACCTGTATTCGTTGCAGATCAGTCCATTTTTGATGATTGATTTTTCGGCGATGCATTCCAGTTTGTAACCTGCTTTTTCCAATACCCGCTGGGACGCCTTGTTGAAATCAAACACCCCTGAATAGAGTCTGACAAGGCCCAAATTTTCAAATCCGTAAGCCGTGACAAGTTCAACCGCTTTGGTGGCAATTCCCAGTCCCCAGTAAGGTTCCCCGATCCAGTAACCTAATTCAGCAGTGAGTCTGTATACATCAACCTGCTTGGTTAGCCCGATACAACCAGCCAGTTCTCCCTTGAATTCAATGGCAAATGTGGTTTGCGGAATCTCCTGACTGCACATGGCGATAAATTCAGCAGCATTTTGGGCAGTGTACGGGGAGGGGAAAAAATCCCTGACATTGTTCCAGATCTTTTGGTTGTTGCAAAGCTCGGCCAACCGGCTTTGATCCTCCTGGTTGAAACTTCTCAGGGTAAGATGGTCTGTATGGATGATCCAGCGTGGATGGTTTATCCCGTTTCTCATTATTCAGTAAAGCCTTTTTGTTTCATCTTTTCAATATCCGTAAAGAGCGCCATGCCAGTTTTCATCTTCCTGAATTTGAATTTTTCGTAGAATTTTTCCTTACCAGGGGAAGCATAAAGGATAAAGTTGCATCCAGGACAGTTTTCAACGATACTGTTAACGATCAACTTGCCAATTCCATTCCCCTGGAATTCTGGCAGCACGGCTACATCATAAATAGCTGCCTGGTAGACCCCGTCGGAAAGGGCCCTTCCGAATCCTATTAATCGCTCGTCATCGAAGGCAAAAACCACAAAATAGCTTTTCTCAAAGGCTAATTTGTGTATTTTGCTGTCATGGAATGACATTCCAACGGCTTTAAGAATCGAAGGAATTAATTCCCAGTCGATTTCCGAAGTATTGAATTGCAACCTTACATTCATTGTTAAATCGTCAGTCCTGTTTTTATCATTAGATTTCCAGATTTTATCATCCTGACTTTTGGTTATGGATGAAACTTATCTCCATTTGCCAGCATATCGAGGATTGCTTCAAATCTTTTGTTTCTGGTTGCCTGGGTTTTGGCCGACTGCAATCGCCAGGTAATGGCAAATTTGTTTGCCTTGTTCAGTGACTCAAAGTGGGCCAATGTGGCGGGGTCCTTGGCGAGTTCCAGCAAGAGATCCTCCGGTACGGTCGCATTGCCCGGTGAGTCGTAAGCTCTTTCCCACCTTCCGTCTGAACGGGCGGCTTCTACCTCCTTCCATCCAGGAGGGGCCATTTTGCCCGCGCTTTCCAACCTCGCTATGTTTTCAATGTTTCGTTTGGACCACATGCTCCGCTTTCGCCGGGGGGTAAATTTTTGCAGGTAATACTGCTCGTCGCCTCGTTTCACTTGCCCGTCGATCCATCCAAAACAAAGGGCTTCCTCCAGGGCTTCAGCATAGTTCAGGGAAGGAATGCCCGATCCTTTTTTATAGATTTGTAACCAAATCCCGCTTTGAAGGGTATGGTTAATTTCCAGCCACTCCCTCCAGTCTGCCTGCGAAGGGAAGGGGATGATGGGGGGGTGAGGTATGATAGGCAGGGTCATAATCAATTACGAATTACGAATTACAAAACGAAGTTCAGCGAAGCTAATTGCAGGATTTGGGGGAAGAGCCGTTTAGCCAGGGGGGATTCGTTTTCAGGGCTTCTTTGTAAATGGGACAGCTCTCTACATGGGCTCCGGGCAAATAGCCTGCACTCATCAGGAACTCATTCACAATTTCTCCTCCGGTAAATTTAAAGGTTTTTTTAAACAGCTTTACCCACTCCTCTTTGGTTTTGGGGTGATGGTGATCCAGCCAAGCCAAAAAAGAACCATATTCCTCTTTCAGCCTTAGCAGGACATTGGCATTGTGAATGGTGGCATCTATCTTCAACCGGTTGCGTATGATCCCCGCATCGTCCAGCAAACGTTGCCTGTCAGCTTCCTGGTAAGCGGCAACTACCGTGATGTTGAAGCGGTCGAAGGCTCTCTGGAAGTTCTGTCGTTTGTTGAGGATGGTGGTCCAGCTCAGTCCGGCCTGAAAAATCTCGAGTACCAGCAATTCGAAGAGCTCCTCATCGTCTTCGATCCTGAAACCATATTTGAGGTCGTGGTAGATGCGGTGGACGTTGGCTGGATCGTAATGCTCAACGGCTTCGCAATAGGATTTTGGTTTTTCCATGGATGATACCGATAAAAATTTTGTCGCGCAAGGAACGCAAAGAAACGCAGTATTAAACAAACTATTTTTTGCGGTTCCTTGCGTTCATTGCGCGACAGGATAAAGATAATAGTTGTTTCAATGCTGTTCAATTAATTCATCAATTTCATCCAGGTGCAATTTGAAATGGGGCAGGTAATCCAGTGCCATATCCCGGAGTGTCACCCGCCAGTCCAAAGCAGTCGTCCATTCGTTTTCCAGCTTGGAGCCATCCATGTGCTTGATTACATGCACCAAATGGAGATTAGCGTATTTCCACAATTTTACCAGGTCGTGCCAGTTTTCGGATTGGTAATCCTGTATGGCAATCCACCGCTCGTTGTTGCCCAGGTTGGCGTAGTCGGGAAATTGCAACGGTGAGGGTTGGTACTGCAGGTGGATGATTCTGTGGGTATTGTTGGAGGCAGAATCAACCATGTGCCCAAGGATCTGTTTGATCGTTCTTTGCTGTTTGTTTCTCCTTGTTTCAAGGATCGTAGCCGGGATGGCCATTAGTTTTGGTTCCCATTCGGTGGTCAACAGCACCAATTGTTGGTTGTTTGCATCAAATTCACTCATCATCTTTTGTTTTTCTGGGTGTTGGAATAATCAAATTTCCTATGTAGATCCTTACCAGGAAGGTACTACAGTTGTTCTGTTTTCTCTGCCAGAAGCAATAATTCACAGGCTGTCTTCCAGTTTCTCGTCGTAGCCCGAACTTTCAACCGCGACTCAAGAAAGCCATTGGTCAGTTTTGAACTGCTGTAACCATCCGGGCAATAAAGGTACACAGATTTGTCAATCAGTTCAAATTCAGTGGGCAAATAGTCTGTTTTGCCCAATTTGCCGAAAAGTGCCTTGTCTGGTCTGCCGGATAAGAAGGTCACATGCTGGTGGAGCAGCTCTTTTCCGGAGTCGTGAAGAAAGGGATTGGCAGCCACAATCTTCCGTAGTTCCTCCAGCTCCATGACCAGGACAGGTACTTCAAAGTGAAATTGCTCTGCAATCATACGTTCCAGGGTTGTCGCCAACTCCTGCGTATCCGTTATTCCACCACGGAAAATTACATTCCCGCTCTGGATAAAGGTTTGACAATCCAGCCATCCAAGTCGGAGGTATTGCTCCCTGAGGTCAGCCATTTTGATCAGCCTGTTTCCCCCAACATTGATGCCCCTGAGAATGGAAATATAGGTTTTCATTTTCATAATGAATGTTTTAAAGAAAGGAGTTCAGCTCATCCAGTGCATTGAAATTCACAAACAGATGAGGGTATTTTAACAACAGCCCATCTGTTTCGAGGTAACAGACCTGGCAGGATTGAAGGATCTTGTGCAGGGCCAGATTTCCCTTGGCGATTTCAAGCTGAAAATATTCAGCCAAATCGCTGTGGTAGAGTCCGGCCAATGGTTCAGCCATACCTTGGGAAACAGGTATAACAGCCTGGTTGGTCCCGGCTGCCTCCAGCAGTGCCACTACCAGTTCCGGTTGCAGGAAGGGAAGATCACAGGCGAGAACCAGGTTCCATGGAGTATTTGACCGCTTAAGGAGTGCTGCCAGTCCGGCCACCGGACCCTTTCCCACTATTTCATCCGGTACCATTTCCATTCCGAAAGCGAGGTACTCAGGATTGGAAGAGCCAATGAGAATGGTGTCTGTAAATTCGGAAAGAAGGTCTATTCCATATTGAATCAGTGGTTTACCCTTGAATTCCACCAATCCCTTCTCTTGTCCCATACGACTGCTTTTGCCACCTGCCAGCAGGATGCCGGTCAGAGGGCAAAGGGCATGGGGCAGAGAGCAGGGAGGATGGGGCAGGGAGCATGGGGCAGAGGGCGTGGGGCATGAAGCATGGGGCATGGCGGCAGAAGTATATCGTCAGAAGTCTGACTTGAGTTGAACAAACTTAGTCGTTTTGGAATTATTGCGGGAGAAAATTGGTATTTTTGTTGTATACGGTAACGGGAATTGCCGGTTAACCGAAAATCTGGTACCATGGATCAATCAAGGCAACAACTTAACTACAGGGAGGCACTCTCAAAAGCCTCGGAAATTTGCAGCAGGTCAGAGAAATGCGCTTTTGATGTGGAGCTGAAGTGCCGCGAATGGCAACTGGAGAGCGACGAAACGGCCAAAATTGTCGCTTTTTTGGTTGCAGAAAAGTACATCGATCACCTGCGTTATGCGCGTAGTTTTGTCAACGACAAGTTCAGGTTCAACAAATGGGGGAAAGTTAAGATTGCCTACCAGCTGAGACAGAAACACCTGGGGGAGAGGGAGATTCAAGAGGCAATGTCAGTTATTCCGGAGGATCAATACGCGCAGGTGCTGCTCGACCTGCTTTCAGCGAAAGCAAAAACCATCAAAGAGAAAGATGGTTATGCAAGGCGGAGCAAACTGCTTGCCTTCGCCCAAAGCCGGGGCTTTGAAACTGAGGAGGCGTTGCGTGTTATTAGTAGAATGTGAAAATTGGAAAATGTGAAAATGTGGAAATTGGAAAATGTGGAAATGTGAAAATTGAGGGAGGGTAAATTCGTTAAAGTGGAGAAATAGTGGTAACTTGTAGGTATGATAGGTGGAAATAGAAACAATGTTATAGTTGACAAGTCCTTCAGTTTCGCAATTAAGATTGTTGCAGCATGTGAATTACTTGATGAGTGCAGAAAATATGTCATAAGCAAACAATTGTTAAAATCGGGTACATCGATAGGGGCAAGTGTACGAGAGGCACAAGGAGCAGAAAGCAAAGCCGATTTTATACACAAGCTCAAAATTGCTTTTAAGGAAGCGGAAGAGACTGAATATTGGCTTTTGATCTGCAAATACTCCCCGAATTATCCAATCGACGAAAGGTTATTATTAGATAACCAAGAACTTATGAGAATTCTTTCAAAAATAATTATCTCCTCAAAAGATTAGATACTTGAGCCAATTCTGAAGCTCATTTTCACATTTTCACATTTCCCAATTTTCACATTTATTAATTCTTACATTTGCGCTATTATAAATTTTAACCGCAACAGCAATGATTTTGAAGGAGCAACTCAAAGAGCTTGTTGAGCGCCGGGATGCGCTGAGGAGGTATCTTTGACATCGATGGAAAACTAATCCGAGTAGAAGAGGAGGAGTTGAAAACCCAGGATCCGGATTTCTGGAGTAACCCCAAGGAGGCCGAAGCCCACATGCGGCTGGTCAGGTCAATTAAACAATGGACAGACAGCTTCAAAACCGTTGACAATCTGGTCGATGAGTTGCAGGTGATTTTTGAGTTCAGTGAGGCAGGAGAGGCCACGGAGACTGAGGTGGAAACCCATTTTGCAGAGGCACGTACTGCCGTCGAGGATCTGGAGACCCGCAACATGCTCAGGCGTGAAGAGGACCGTCTCGGGGCAGTGCTGAAGATCAATGCAGGTGCCGGTGGCACCGAATCCAACGATTGGGCCGACATGCTGATGCGGATGTACCTGCGCTGGGCCGAGAAGCACAAATATACAGTAAGGGAAGCGAGTTTTGTTCCCGGCGAGGATGTGGGTGTCAAAAGTGTCACCATCGAAATTGAGGGGGAATTTGCCTATGGTTACCTCAAGAGTGAGAATGGCGTCCACCGCCTGGTGCGCATCTCTCCCTTCAATGCACAGGGCAAGCGTCAAACATCGTTCACTTCGGTTTTTGTCTCCCCATTGGTTGATGATACCATCGAAATCGAGGTCAATCCCGGTGATATTTCCTGGGATACTTTCAGGTCGGGCGGTGCCGGTGGTCAGAACGTTAACAAGGTGGAGACTGGCGTAAGGCTCAAACATGCCCCCTCCGGAATCATCATCGAAAATACAGAGTCACGCTCACAACTGCAGAACAAGGAGAACGCCATCCGATTGCTGAAATCACAACTTTATGCACTGGAGCTGCAAAAACGCATGGAGGCCCAAACCAAGCTCGAAGCCACCAAAATGAAGATCGAATGGGGCTCCCAGATACGTTCCTATGTGATGCAACCCTACAAATTGGTGAAAGACAACCGTACCGACTACGAAACATCCAATGTCCAGGCAGTCATGGATGGGGACATCGACGGTTTTATCAAGGCGTTTCTGATGGAGTTCTCGGAAAGTATGAAGGAGTAGTGAGGGACTGGGAGACTTAGGGACTTAGGGACTGGGAGACTAAGGGACTTGGAGACTGAGGGACTTGGAGAGGAAGCAATCTTTGTTGCCTGGGTATGTCTGATGTCGGCGTAATGGAAGGCATTTTTTTGTTGTGTGCTCGGTTTGTTCGGAAATAGATTAATATGAAAATTTTCGATAGATTTGTAGGTGCCACATTCGAAACAGGATTATCCATACCAACAACAATAAATAGACTATCCATGGAAGAAAAGAATCAGGATTCTCGCAGGGGATTTATCAAAAAATCTGCTGCAGCAACAGCACTGTTAACAATTCCCAACATCATTCCGGCCCATGCCTTTGGGGCCAACGACAGGGTCAATGCAGCCGTGATGGGCGTCAATGGCCGTGGTGAAAACCACATCGAAGGGCTGATGAAACAGCCAAATGTGGAAGTGACCACCTTTGTCGATCCCGATCTCAATGTAGCCAATGCCAAGGCCAAGGAGTTCGAGACCAAATATGGCAAGAAGGTCAAGGTGGTGCAAGATATGCGGAAAGCCTTTGAGGACAAGGATCTGCATGTGGTTACAGTGGCTACACCCAACCACTGGCACACCCTGGCGACTATCTGGGCTTGCCAGGCCGGGAAAGATGTCTATGTGGAGAAACCTGGTTCCCACAACATTTGGGAAGGCCGGAAGATGGTAGAAGCTGCCCACAAATACAACAGGGTGGTACAGCACGGGGTTCAGCTGCGCAGCTCAGTGGCAATTCAGGAGGCGATTCAGCTCTTGCGCGATGGTTACATTGGCAACGTGTACATGGCCAGGGGATTGGTCTTCCGGAAACGTGGAGATATCGGTAACAAAGGAACAGAACCTGTACCAGCAGGATTGGATTACGACCTTTGGACAGGCCCTGCACCAAAGCGGCCGTTCACCAAAAACATTGTACACTACAACTGGCACTGGCATTGGGATTACGGCAATGGCGATGTCGGTAACCAGGGAATTCACGAAACAGACCTATGCATGTGGGGACTCAATGTAGGCTTGCCCAGTAAAATTACCGCCATGGGCGGAAAGTTCCTCTTCGACGATTGCAAGGAGACACCAGAATTGTTGTCCTCCGTCTACCACTATCCCGATGAAAAGAAAATCATTCAGTTTGAGGTACGCCCCTGGTATACCAATGCCGAGGATGGCTCTTCTGTTGGGAATATCTTCTACGGTGACAAGGGATACATGGTCATAAAAGGGTATGATACCTATGAAACTTATCTTGGCGACAAGAAGGAACCCGGAAAGAAAGGCAAGGAGGGTGGCGACCACTACAAGAACTTCATTGAGGCAGTCAGGGCCCGCGATCCAAAGATGGCCAATGGACAAGTGGAAAGTGCCCATCTCTCTTCCGCCCTTGCACACCTTGGCAACATCGCCTACCGGACTGGAAGGGTCCTGACCTTCGATCCGAAAAAGGAAAAATTCGTCAACGATCCGGAAGCCGATAAATATTTGAGCCGCGAATACAGGGCACCATTTATCGTTCCGAAAAATGTATAAACAACCAAGACCCTCAAGGTTTTTAAAACCTTGAGGGTGTAAAAAGGATAAGGGAGTGCTTCGGTACTCCTTTTTTTATGCCTGCTTGTCAAACAACTGCTAGGGCTATTATTTTTGTAACACATTATATCAATGTTTTTTATATTTTTGATGTAAGGTAATAACCATTGAAAATACCCACATGAGCCTGCAAAATCCATTGGAGGGAACAGACCGGATCAAAGCGTTGGAAAATGAACTTTCCAGGATACGTGAACAACACCATTTTCTTGAGGAAGAGCTAAAAACGGTCGCTGCGGAAAAGGAAAAATACCAGATGATCGCAGAATTTGCCCAGGACTGGGAATTGTGGATCGACCCAAAGTCTGTTTTCCTTTGGATATCACCCTCTTGTCACGATATTACAGGATTCACCCCCAATGACTTTTTCAAGAACCCTGCCTTGTTCTATGAATTGATCATCCAGGAAGATGAACAAAAGGTTCGACACAGTATCCATGACGCCATCAGCTTCATGCAGATTGGTCAGGCCGTCGAATTCAGGCTATTGACCAAGACTAAGCAGATGCGGTGGTGCGAAATGAATAGCAAGGCAGTCTTTGATGGTCGTGGGAGATACCTTGGACAAAGGTGCGCCATACGGGATATTACCAGGCTTAAGACGGCTCTAGGGCACATTCGTGAAATGTCGGAACACCACCACTGGGAGATCAAGGCCAAGGAACGATACCGGGATGAATTGGCAGGTAAGGAGCGGGAGCTTGTTACCTCCCTGATCCGTATTGCCCAGAAGAATGAAATTGTCTCCTACATCCGGAAAAATCTCACCGTGATCAAGGCTACACTCCCTGGGCCAATACAGCAGAAAGTCTCTGTGATGCTGGAAAAGATAGAGACCCACCAGCGGTTGCAACTGTTTAACTGGGAGGATTTTAAAATTCATTTCGAGAAGGTGCACAGGGGATTTTTCTCCAAGTTGAAAGACCGGTTCCCCACCTTGACAGCCAAGGATCAGCGGATGTGTGCCTACATATACCTGGGTCTATCAACCAAAGAGCTGGCCGGTCTGCTGAACATTACCCCCCAAAGTGCAGAAATTGGACGGATCAGACTGCGAAAAAAGCTTGGTTTAGCCCAGTCACAAAACCTAAACTCCTTCCTTCAGTTGGTTTAATCTTCTATTTTGGTAGATTAGAACTATTTTATGATTGGTTGTAAAATGTTATTATATAATAATATAGAAATTTATGTTAGGTTATTATATTTTTTGTTAGGTTATAATTAGTCTTCTTATTTCAGGTTTGGTACTATTTCCGCTTTCTTTGTGCCCGAAATCTTAACCTGATACAATGGAAATAACAACCTACCGCAAACTGTCCAATGAAGAGATTGGAACTTTAATCGTCCAGGGATGCAGTTGTGAGGACTGGAACCTGATCGAAGTCGTACCCAATTTTCTTCCCGACAATGTCAGATTTACCAAATTCTCAGGCACCAATAAACTGGGTCGTTTTGACGAAGAGATCACGCTCTATGGGGGGGTGAGAATGAAGACCGGTATCGTCCATGCACATATACACAATTGCACGATTGAGGATAATGCGCTGATTAGTAGTGTAAAAAGTTACATTGCCAACTACAGGATCGGGAAGCATGTGATCATACACAACCTAAACCAATTGGCCGTCGAGGGGACCACCACTTTCGGAAACGGGATCAGGGTAAAGGTCATCAACGAATCAGGAGGTCGCGAAATACCCATATACGACCACCTTTCTGCGCATGTAGCCTATATCCTGGCGCTCTACCGTCACCGCATGAATGCCGTGAATGAAATAGAGCGGCTAATCGCTGATTATGTTGGTTTCATCTCGGCTACCGCCGGAAGTGTGAGCAATGGCGTACAGTTGATCAACTGCGGGACCCTGCGCAATGTTAAAATTGGCCCTTATGCCATTCTGGAGGGGGTTTCGAAGCTCGACAACGGGAGCATCAACAGCACGGCCGCAGATCCTGTCACCATCGGACAAGGGGCAATCCTCGAGAATTTTATTGTCTGTTCCGGTACAAGAATCACCGATTCAACGCTGGTTTCGAATTGCTTCATCGGTCAGGGGTGTATTCTGGACAAACACTATTCGGCGGTGGAGTCGGTCTTTTTTTCCAATTGCCAGGGATTGCACGGTGAGGCCTGCTCCATTTTTGCCGGTCCCTATACGGTTTCTCACCACAAATCTTCCCTGTTGATCGCCGGACTCTTCTCCTTTATGAACGCGGGAAGTGGCTCCAACCAAAGCAATCACCTCTACAAATTGGGCCCTATTCACCAGGGCGTTGTTGAAAGGGGGGCCAAAACCACCAGCGATTCCTATATTTTGTGGCCTTCCAGGATTGGCGCCTTTTCACTGGTGCTCGGCCGGCACTACCGGCACTCTGATACCACAGACTTTCCCTTCTCCTACCTGATTGAAGAGAACAATGAAAGTAAACTGATCCCGGGTGTCAATCTCCAGAGCATCGGTACCATCCGTGATTCCCAGAAATGGCCCAAACGTGACAGGCGCAAGGATACCAACCTGCTGGATTCTATCAATTTTAACCTTTTGAGTCCCTATACCATTCAAAAGATGATCAATGGCCGGGCCATTTTACTCGGATTGCTCCATGCCTCCGGCGAAACTGCCCCCCATTATACCTACAAGGGGATGATCATCAAGAACAGTGCCCTGTTGAGGGGCATTGAACTGTATGAGAAAGCCATCTGGAAGTTTCTTGGTAATTCTTTGATATCCAGAATTCAATGCCTGAAGAGTGATACCCCCGAAGAGATCCGGGAAGCCTTGAAAAAGGATACCCCCCTCGGAAGCAACTCCCGCTGGCTCGATCTCTCCGGCATGATCTGCCCCTCCGATGCAGTGGACCAGCTGCTGGATTCTATCGAGAACAAGAGAATCCATTCGCTCGAAGAGGTAAATGCGGCCATCCGTGCCATCCACAAAAATTATTATACCTACGAATGGTCCTGGGCCGTGGATGTGATGCAGCACTTTTACTTCGTCCCTGTTGCAGAGTTTACCCCGGCAGATGTGATCGAAGTGACCAAAAGGTGGATGAAGGCGGTGCTCGAAATCGACCAGCTGCTCTACAACGATGCCAAAAAGGAGTTCTCCCTGATCAAACAAACGGGATTTGGTATCGATGGCGACAAGATCGTACGCCAACTCGATTTTGACGAGGTAAGGGGGGAGTTTGAAACCCATGCCGAGGTAAATTCGATCAGGGAACACATGGCAAAGAAAGAGGCCCTGGGCAATGAGGTGATTGCAAAAATGGAGAAGATACAACTTTTCCAAACCATTAAAAACTAAGCAGCATGTGTGGAATCGTTGGATACGTAGGCAGTAAAAGGGCCTACCCATTTTTGATACAAGGACTCAAGCGACTGGAATACAGGGGATATGATTCGGCGGGACTTGCCCTGGCCGGGAAAACGGTGGAACTCCACAAATGTAAAGGGAGGGTTGCCGACCTAGAATCGCATGTGGGGGATAACAACCTGGAGGGGACGGTTGGAATTGCGCATACCCGCTGGGCAACCCATGGTGAACCAAACGACAGGAATGCCCATCCGCACCTTTCGATGAAGGGTCATTTTGCACTGGTCCACAATGGGATCATAGAAAATTATGCCGAGCTGAAAAAGGATCTGGTCAGGAATGGTTTTGAATTCCAGTCAGATACAGACACGGAAGTACTGGTCAACCTGATTGAGTTTTTCTACAGGGCCGGAGAGATCCAGGCCGAGACAGCCATTCGCCTGGCCCTTTCCAAAGTGGTAGGTGCATTTGGCATTGCGGTGATCTGTACCGCCGAAAGCGACCAGTTGGTGGTAGCCCGCAGGGGTAGTCCGCTGGTAGTAGGTATCGGGGAAGGGGAGTATTTCGTCGCTTCGGATGCTACACCTGTCATTGGTTATACCAAGAATGTCATTTATTTGAATGACAATGACCTGGCAATAATTACCAAAAGCAGCCTCACCATCAAAACCCTGGAAGACAAACCGGCCGTTTTTAAAATTTCCAGGGTAGATATGGCCATTGGGGAAATCGAGAAGGGGGATTTTGCCCACTTTATGCTCAAGGAGATCTTCGAGCAGCCCAAAACCATCGAAGATACCTTCCGGGGAAGGCTTTCCCAGGGACGTGATGCCATCGTGCTGGGTGGTCTGCTGGATGTTTTTCCATTGATCGTTCAGGCCAAAAGAATTATACTTATCGGTTGCGGCACCTCCTGGCATGCAGCCCTGGTCGGGGAATACCTGATAGAAACTTATGCCCGAATACCGGTGGAGGTGGAATATGCCTCAGAATTCAGGTACCGTAATCCGATCCTGTCGGCCGGGGATGTGGTGATCGCCATCAGCCAGAGCGGCGAAACCTCCGATACCCTCGTGGCTCTCCGCATGGCCAAGGAGCGTGGTGCTACCATCCTGGGCGTATGCAATGTGGTGGGTTCTTCGATTGCCAGGGAGACGGATGCCGGCGTCTACACCCATGCCGGCATTGAGATTGGGGTAGCCTCCACCAAGGCTTTTACAGCCCAGGTCACCGTACTGACACTTTTCGCGCTTAAACTGGCCTTTGCAAGGGGTGAAATTACCTCCGCCTTCTATTCCGAAATGATACAGGAGCTGGCCCTGATCCCCGAAAAAATCACCACCATCCTGGCCAGCCATTTGAAGATAAAGGAGATTGCCGCCAAATACAAGGATGCCACCAATGCCCTCTACCTGGGAAGGGGGGCGCTCTTTCCCGTTGCCCTGGAGGGGGCACTCAAGCTGAAGGAGATCTCCTATATGCATGCCGAAGGATATGCAGCTGGAGAGATGAAGCATGGTCCCATCGCGCTGGTGGATGACAACCTGCCGGTAGTGGTGGTATGCCCCAAAGACCATTATTATGAAAAGATCGTCAGCAATATCCAGGAGGTAAAGGCCAGGAAAGGGAACATCATAGCCGTGGTAACCGAGGGAGACACCGTGCTGAAGGAGATGGTCAACGATGTATTCGAGATTCCGGAGTCGCATCCTGCGGTAACGCCGTTGCTGGCAATTATCCCCCTGCAACTTTTCTCCTATTACATTGCCGTTCTCCGGGGATGTGATGTGGACCAACCGAGGAATTTGGCCAAATCGGTTACCGTGGAGTAGTACGACAAAGTTGTCAGAAGATATTTTTTTGCAGGTCGGTTTTTTTTGCCGCAACAGGGGCGATCTTTGCTTAACTTCGTTCTAACAACACCATCCTGAACTGAAGTGTTGTTGTGGACCAACTGTGTTCATTAAAAACATCGCCATGCAGAGAGTTTTACTATTGATAACCTTGGCTTTGGTGTCCTGGTCATCGGGGATAGCGCAAATTCCATCCAATGCCGGTAAAGTTGCGGTAGAAAGTGATCCTCTGGTAGCCAAAGCCACCGATCCCCCAAGGGATCCTGTTTATTGGAAGAGAGTGGCCGATGGTATGAGCAGGGCGCTGATCACCCATTTCTGGGGAGCAAGCTTTCCAGGATATCCCGAAAGGTACTACTTCAACTACGGGAGTGATCTCTCCAACATGACCACCAACCACTACTGGCCGCAGGCACATGCCATGGATGTACTGGTGGATGCCTATTTGCGCACCTCTGATCCCTATTATCTCGATTTCTTCCCCCTGTGGTGGAAAGGTGCCCCAACATTCAACTTCTCCGGTAGGGAGGAAGATCCCTGGTGGAATGTATTCGTGGACGACATGGAATGGATGGTTCTGGCGCAACTTCGGATGTACGAGTCGACAGGGAGGCCGGAATATTTTGCAAAAGCCCGGCAAATATACAACGACTGGATTTGGCCCACCTGGGGACCGGATTCGGAGGCTCCCTGGTATGGGGGAATTACCTGGAAAACAGATGTGAAAAAGTCGAAGAATGCCTGTTCCAATGGCCCGGCAGCCATCATAGCAGCCAGAATTTACCAGCAGTACGACAACCTTCCGGATCCTGGAAAGAAACCAAAACAAGCCTACCTGGAAGAGGCCACCAAAATATTTGACTGGCTGAGGAGCAGGCTCTTTGAACCAACCGAAGGTAAAATCTTTGACAACATGAATGCCAACGGAAACATCAGCCATGCCAGCTATACCTACAACCAGGGAACCTTTATCGGCGCTGCACATGAGCTCTATAAAATTACAGGCAACAGGGCCTACCTGTCGGATGCCGTAAAAGCAGCCGGCTATGTGGTTGAAAAGATGTCGTTAAACGGTGGTGTATTGGGCAATTCAACCTCCGGCGATGGAGGACTTTTCAATGGCATATTCTTCCGCTATTTTGTGAGGCTCATCAACGAACCTGACCTCGATGCCAATGCCAGGGCCAGGTTCCATGCCTACCTCACCCACTGTGCTACTGTGCTGGCCGATGAGGGACTGAACCGGGAAACGATGCTCTTTGGAGGAAATTGGCACAAGGCTCCAGCCGCCGGGGATGCAGTGTCACTTACTCCACACCTGTCGGGGTGCATGCTGATGGAAGCCATGTGTCTGCTAAAGCCATTGCCTTGACTTTGCAAATCCGCGCCAGAGGGGGAGAACTGAATTTTGACGGTAACCTTGTGTTTCGGTGGAGTGGAATACCAAGCGATGCAATCGCGCGGTAGCGAGGCTATCACTTAAGCCAAAATGCTGGAGCATGGAGTAGTAATTCCGCGTCAAAGGAGGTGAGAGATGGAAGTTTTGCTGATCCCGGATAATATAAGGTTCTTGAATCACAGGATTAGGATATTTCTACCTAATTTTGTTTAGATACTGTTTAATTTTCATTCCAGTTAGAGACCGTTTAAATTTAATTTTTATAATCCCGCTAGGGATTTCATGTGGGTAGAAAATTGACAATTCATGGAAATCTCGTCCCGTACGGGACGAAATGGTCAATCTATCATTTGCTTTCTACCCACATATTATACCTCCGGCATATTGATTTTCAGAATTTAAACAGTCTCTTAATAATTCTTGGAATAATTTGATTAGTCAGCCATAAAAAGCTATGTAATGAAGCAAGTTCTGGAATTTCTAACATCGAACAAAATTATATAACGCTCATTATGGGAACTTTAAAATACAAAGGTTATTCGGGAACGGTAGAGTTTAGTGAAGAAGACAACTCTCTTTTTGGCAAGATAATCGGGATGAACAAGAATGTCATTACTTACGAAGGCAAAACAGTAGAGGAGTTGAAAGCTGATTTTGAGGCAGGTATTGACTTATACCTCGAAAGTTGCAATGAGCGGGGTATAAAACCTCAAAAACCTTTCAGCGGATCGCTGAACATCCAGATTCCATCAGAGTTACATAGTCAATTGGCACTAAAAGCACAACTGACCGGACGGTCGATCAATGCGATTATCAAAGATCTGCTCACAAGTCAGCAAAACCTCTTAAACGCATAACTGTTGGGTTGTTGTCCTTCGCTGGCGCGGCTATACCATTTGAAATTGATTATTTTTGTAGAGGCGTCCGGCTGGACGCCTTTATGCAACTTATTTGAAGCCTGTACAGCCGCCCGGTGGGCGGCTCTGAAATCTTCCGAACACTCACCATTGCAAATCCGCGCCAGCGAGGGTAAAACTCCAGTATCTCTAAGAGTCTGATCTCGGCTCTGTGCGACCATATTATCTTTCGCTTAGCCATCCCGAAATTTTTTTATCCAGGAGTTCATGTTCAATGAAAAGACCTTGCTCTAGCTCTTTTCTGGAGGCAATGATTTCGTTTCTTTGCTCAACGGTCAAAGAGATAATTTCCGAATCAGTTTTTGAATCCAGAATAGTCTTTAGTGCCTTGAGAAATGAAATGTCATTTATCTCGGTAATCCTATGTATCAAGACTTTCTTTAGTTCAATTGTTGTCATGGTTATTCCCCCTGGTCCTTAAAAAAGTATAAATATTTTCATCAAGGTCTACAGCGCCAGCAAGGGGCCCGGTATTTTCAGGCTACCCTCAAACCGAGAGGATACTAATCTTTCTGCTACTTGAGCTGAATATCAACCAGGAGGTTTTTGTCGCTGCGGACAAAGGCGGTAACAACTTCATAGGTAAGTTTTTCCTCTCCTGCAGGAGCTGATATAATTTGTGACGACTGCGGATAAAGGGTAATGTTTTGGGTTCCTTTGCCCGATTTCAGTTGCATCTCAAAATAGAGATCGCTGTTGTTTTTTAACTCGTAGAAATTGGTGCTTTTTTCTTTCCCTTTTTTTTCATAGAAGCTTGGATGAACTTCCACGCTGCTGTAAAACAGTTTGCTGACCAATTCTTCCTTCCCTGCGAGGTACTTTGTCGACCAAGCCACGGTGCGGCCCTCTTCCAGCGCTTCGCGTACGGATGCAGCAGTCCGTTCTTTGGCAAGTACCAGTGTCATGGTGCGATGGACTCCTTCCCCGAAATTATAGCTGTAGCCAACGATGTTGTGCATATCAGTCGATCCCATTACCGTAAGCTTGTTATCAATACACCAGTCGAGTGCTTTTTTATGAAATCCGAAGCCGTTAAAAACTTCAATTCCTCCCAGAACCTTCTCTTTAAACAACTCGTCCACAAGATCGATCCATTCGTAAGAACCTTCTATAGAATTAACTTTCCAACCGGGATGATTCCAGAAAATAAAGGCATGCTGATCAGCAGCCTTCCTCACAGCCTGTTTATCTTTACTTTTGTCACTGTCTGCAATATAACCCTTTGAGTCACCAATAAAAATGGCATTAAAATGGCCGGGAGGTGTACTCCGGGTAATTTCGTTCCCCTTAATCAGGATAATATTATTTTCGGCAGCCATACCCTCGGCAATTTCATAGGCACGGTTGTGATCAACCATCACATCTTTTGCGTGTGGCGTGTATTCAATATGATCAGTAATGGCTATCACATCGATCCCTTCCTGCCAGGCTTCCTGTACTCTAATCGTGGGCCAAACCTGTCCATCAGAAAAAATGGTATGCAGGTGGAAATCGCATTTCAGGGTTTGGTATCCGTCGAAACCCGGAATCCGGATGATTGGGCGTTTTTTTGGCAATCCAAACTCACTCATCGACATAACGCCTTTGTCTTTCTGGGCATAAACAAGAATAGTACTAACTATAAGAAGAATGGTAATTAACTTAAATTTTAGCATGACTCTGCGATTGAATTGATTTAATTACAGCCAAGTTAACTTATTAAAATATTTTTTTAAAATAAAATTTGATTTTTTTTACCGGATTAATTTTCCTGCTCCCGCGCGATGGCATCGCGTGGTTGAATGAAAGTTAATTCTTGCCTTTAAATTCACTGAAGTGCTGCCGGTTATGCCGGAGAGGAAGGAATTTTGGACGGTAACTTTGTTATTTGGTGGAGTGGAATACCACGCGATGCAATCACGCGGTAGCGAGGGTGACAGTTGTGAGGGCACGGATTGCAAATCCGCGCCAGCCCAGTGGGTATATTTACTCCGACAAGGCTTGGATCAGTTTCAGCATCAACTTTGACTTCTTCACCTCGAAAATGACTGCGGAAGGAAAAAATAATTAGGAGATTGCAAACCGAAGCTAAGCGGGGCATTCCAGCGTTACGGAAAATTTTAAGCGTTGGAAAATTAGTGTTTTTGGATCGTTTGGCTTAACTTTACGATAGCATAAACCTAAAATTAAACTGATGAATCTAAATTGAACAGGCTATGACCAAAGAAACTGCAATCAAGCTGAATAACAAAATGCAAATTTGCACCCATTGGGACGAAGTGCGTGAAAAATGGTATTTTTCAATAGTTGATATGGTTGGAGTATTGTCAGATAGTATTGTCCAACAGGTGTATTGGAGAAAACTAAAACAAAGGCTGTTAGAAGAAGGTAATGAAACCGTGACGAATTGTCACGGTTTGAAAATTCAAGCCGCTGATGGTAAAATGCGATTGACTGATGTTGCCGACTACGAACAGCTTTTTAGGTTAATCTAAAGCATCCCATGATTACCTTGCTGAGCCGCAAATGATTATTGTCCAGGAGTATAATACTAACTTAAACCAATAAACGAAATGAAATCAAAACTTTTATCAATTATGGTAACTTGTTTGATATTTGTAAGTCCAAGCTACGCACAGGAAAACCTTTTTGAAGGTGTTATTAGAATTGCTGCCTCTACGGATTTTGACCAAATGACAAGAGATATCAATAATATAAATTCAGGAAAAAAGTTGGTTGATATAATAGCAAAATCTGTAGTGAAGCTTGATGGTATCAATGAAACTTTTGCCACCGTCAACGGACAATTTGAAGTTTTAATGAAAGTAAAAGGGAACAAACTTGTTTCGTTCAATACTCAAGATGGCTCGATGCAACTTTTTGACTGCGGTAAAGGTGAAATTATTTCGACGTACCCTTTTGCAAAAGTGGCTTTGAAATACACGATTGCCGAGTACCTGCAAATTATGACCAGAAGTACTTTCGATGTGAAGATCATGGATAAGAACACCCAAAACCTTGCTGGATATAAATGCAATAATGCAATTGTTTCTACTAAAGTAAATGGGAAAGAAACTGGTTTTAGCGAATATTGGTACACAGATTCTATTGCTCTGCCCCCATGTTATTTAGAAATTTTCCATCGTCCAGGTCTGGCCATCGTAGAAGAAACAAAAATATTGGATCAAACATTATATCTCTTGGTAACAGAAATAAAAAGAATTGATGTGTCAAATGAGAATTTTATGATACCTGAAGATTATGAAATTTTCACCCCAAAAGACAATATGAGATTTATCAAAAAATTGAATAATGCAGCAAAAAACAAAAAAAGCTATAAAATAGGAAGCAAAATTCCTGAAGTGTTCTGGGATTTTTAAAAATTAGCAATTTTCTTAGGCATTCATTTCTAGTATTGAAACAGGAATCAAATGCTTCATGTGATTTATTATTTAACAGATCAGCCAGTCGATAATTAAACAAATGCCAAAATTTATATCGGTTATTGTCTTTTGTGTTACAGTCATTTTTAATCTGCATGCACAATCAACTGAAGAGTATCGGCGTAGTTCACTATATTCTATACTTATAAAGCATGCAGAAAAAGCGTTTTGCCCCGAAATAATTGAGGCGTTCAACTCAATCCCAATCCCAGATAAATTTGATAATCATAATTTGAATATTCGAATTGTAAATGCTTATGTCCCTACTCACTTACAGAACAATAGAGAACTTCAAAAACAAAATATAGAAACATTTTTAACTGAAAATGACATAGGCAGACGGATGATTGCCAAATGGTTTGACAGAGATAAAAACACCGGATGTTTTGACATGAAATTAGTTGCTCAACGTGGGTATTACGATGCTACGGTCTTTAATATACAAATAGCAGATATGTTAAAAAGAGGCAGGGCTACACTTGCCGATGCAGGTGTAGAACTGATTGGCAATACTTTTATTATTGTCAATGATATCCGATATTTAGACAAAGAGGAAGAGGCATATATGGCTAATGGTCTTGGCAAGATAATTCATGCTGTGACCTCTAATCACATTGCAGATTTTGAAGTAAATATCACCTCCTACTTATATCGTTTAGATTGGTCAGATGAAATTGCAACCAAATTTTACAATGATTATTGGTTTGACAAGTCATCTGTAGATTATTCAAAAAAAGCTGCGTTTGATAGCGATAGAAAGACATTTACTATCAAATACTTTGGCTCACAAACCATAGTTAGCAGTGGCAAATCTACCATGCACGGAATAAATACAAAAGCTGATCCGGCAGTGGTAAAACACGAACTTATAAAAAAAGTCTGTGCCAGGGCAATCGATGAATCCATTGTACAACTGCAACATACTTACGACGAGTTTAAAGTTAAAACGCCACTGGTATCGGCAGAACCAATTCGGGCATATATTGGAAGAAAAGAGGGAGTAACTGAAGATACCAAATTTGAAGTTCTGGAATTAAATGAAGATGACAATGGGCATACTTTTTTTAAGCGGATCGGTATTGTTCGACCAGTATATGGGAAAATATGGGATAATCGCTATCTGGCTGTAGAGGAAGGTTTTGCAGGTGCAAAGTTTGGGGCAACAGAACTTGTTAAAATTAGTGGAGGTGATTTTCACAAAGGAATGCTAATTAAAGAAATTAAATAACCTCACACCGCTGGCGCGGATTTGTAATCCGTGCCCGAATGAATATTCAATACAACATTTAAAAACAAATTGAATACAATGGTCAAAAATGTTTGGTTATTAAAACGGTAATGCGGTGTAAGCATACGGTAAACCCTGTATTTTAATTTGTCCTTTTGTTCTTTAGGTTTGGCTTTCACTTAAGAACAAGCGATGTTAAATTCGAGACAATTCACCGACATCTATAACGAGTATCTGGAATCCGGCCTAACCGTCCGTGATTTTTG